>CAMPGT010000001.1 GCA_946885665.1 uncultured Chitinophagaceae bacterium
ATGTGTGAATGCACGCCGCCGTCGCTCACCAATCCCAACAAATGCAGCGTGGTGTTTTTTTGTTTCGCGTTCCTGATAGCTGCCAGCAAGGTTGAATTTTTCGCAAAGCTTCCGTCACGAACGGCAACGTTTATGCGCTGAAGTTCCTGGTACACGATCCTTCCCGCTCCCAAATTGAGATGACCCACCTCTGAATTGCCCATCTGCCCCTCCGGCAGGCCCACTGCTTCTCCGCACGTTACCAATGTTGTATTGGGAAACTTTGAATATAAGGAACTTACAAACGGCGCGTTTGCATTTTGGATGGCATCAGCAGATTTAACTTTGCCTAATCCCCATCCGTCCATGATCACCAGGATAACCTTTTTTGACATACGCTAACTCTTATTAACAATTTTAATGCACCGCAAAGGTAGTTGTATTGAGATTTTTTGGCATGTTTTTCGCAAATTTGCTGATAAACCGAATCGATCTCTGTTTTAACTAAAAAAGAAAACAATATTCTCATGAAAAATTACCTGGGGATCGCGGTCACGATGATTACGCTTTTCCTTTCTTCATTTAGCCCCAACTACACCATTGACGACGTTCTCAAAGCTATACGCTCGGGCAATGCCTCCGAACTCGCAAAATACTTTGATACGCGCGTGGATATTTCGTTGCCCGGTAACAGCGATAATTTCAGCAAGAACCAGGCTGAAATGATACTTCGCGACTTTTTTGCGAACAACTCTGTGAAAGGCTTCCAGGTGAAGCACAAAGGAGAAAATAACGGCTCACAATTTTGCATTGGTGTTTTGCAGACGAAAAACGGAAATTTCAGAATGAAATTATACATGAAGCAGAAGGGTAATGAGCAGGTGGTGCAGGAAATTGCGTTCCAGGAAGAAGAATAGCGAACAGGTTAACACATATTCACGATCACCCATGTGGCGAAAGCGCATGGGTTTTTTATTTTAGGTAATTTTGCACACGATGCTCAATTTCGAACAACAACTGAAGGAGCTGGTCGCGATGGCGATAAAAGAAGACATTGGCGACGGCGACCACTCGAGCCTTTCCTGCATTCCAGCCGATGCACGCGGAAAGGCAGTGCTGAAAATAAAAGAAGATGGCGTGATTGCCGGCGTTAGCGTGGCTGAAAAAATATTTTCGTGGTACGACAGTTCATCGGTATTCACACCATTGAAGAAAGATGGCGATGTGATGACTGCCGGGGAAGATGCGTTTACAGTGGAGGGCCTGTCGCAAACCATCCTGAAACTGGAGAGACTGGTGCTGAATATCCTGCAGCGCATGAGTGGCATTACAACACTGACCCGGCAGTATGTAAATGCACTCGAGGGCTGCGCTACAAAAGTGCTGGATACGCGTAAAACGACACCTAATTTCAGGTTGCTGGAAAAAGAGGCGGTACGCATTGGCGGCGGACATAATCATCGCATGGGCCTGTACGATATGATCATGCTGAAAGACAACCATATTGATTATGCGGGCAGCCTTGAAAAAGCGATAGAGAAGGCGTGGCTGTACGCACAAAATGTAAAGCCGGGACTGAAGATAGAAGTGGAAACGAGAACCCTGGACGATGTAAAGCGGGTGGTGGCGACAGGAAAAGTGAACAGGGTGATGTTTGACAATTTTTCGATTGGGCAAATTGTGGAGGCCATGAAAATTACCGCTGGTAAAGTGGAAACGGAGGCCAGCGGTGGCATCAATTTGAAAAATATAAGGGAATACGCCGAAACCGGCGTTGACTACGTGAGCGTCGGCGCGTTGATTCATCAGGCCAGGAGCGTGGATTTGAGTTTGAAGGCGGAGAGATGAGGGGCAATGGGCAATGGGCAATCGTGAGACGTGAGATTTCCCCCGCTGGCGGGGGTGGTGCGAAGCGCCGGGGGTGGACCCAGCTTTAACTTTAATTCGTAATTTTTAACGTGTCAAAGAAAAAAATATCAGCTAACGGCATCGTATATTCGACAGATCCTTCGTTCAGGCCCGCCGATGAAGCGCGCAGCCAGGAGGAAACGGTTGCGCCGGCAGCGCAGCCACTGAGACTCCGGCTCGACACGAAGCACCGGGGCGGAAAAACCGTGACGATCGTCGAAGGATTTATCGGGAAAGACGACGACCTCGAAACGCTTGGCAAGCAGTTAAAAACCTTTTGCGGAACGGGTGGCAGTGTTAAGGATGGGCACATAATCATCCAGGGCGATCATCGCCCGAAAGTGTTGCAGTGGTTGAAGAAGAACGGGTATGTGAAAGCGAAATGAACCAGGTTAGAAATTTTTCTTGCTTTTTGATTGCCTTTGTCCACCCTCGGCGCTTCGCGCCACCCCGGCCAGCGGGGGAAACGGCTGCCCTTCGGGCAAAAGTTAAAAGATAAAAGTTAAAACTGAAAGCCGTCTCGTTTCACCTTTGCCCTTTCCCTTTGCCATCTCCCCTCACTGCCCCTGCGCCAGGCTATACCCACGCTTGTCGCCCCACATATTCAGCAACTCGAGGCTCGCGATTTTAAAATCGCCGCTGAGGCTTACATACAAGCCGATAATATCCTGCTGGTTCAATGGCTCGCCATCGAGGCTTTCGAACCTGGCGTTGTACTGGTTCACCAGGTTGGTGAACCGGCTACCGGTTGGCCATACCTGCGTTCCCCTGTTGCTGATATTGATCAGCTTGAATTTCACACCTGCATGCCGCTCACATTTCTTCGCGATGTCGCTGGGCTGCATGTTGCTTTCGATAAACATGTCCACACCCACTATTTTCTCATTTTCGCCTTCCACACTTTCCATCATCGCATTTCTTTCGAGGTGGAGCACAGTGCAGGTGGTGGGAATATCCTCCAGATCCATTTTCGGATTGTGCGATGGTTTCTTTCCAAAGTTCGCAATCACCGCATCGGCAAATCCCGTGGTGTTCACCGCCGGCTTCGACTTATCGCCAAAGTCGCCTGTGTGCACACCGTTCTCCAGCGTGTACAGCAATGCATTTTCTATCATCACGGCGCTGTTGAGCAACCCGATATGCCTCAACATACCAAATCCGCTTAACAGCAATGCTGTTGGATTGGCAATATTCTTCCCGGCAATATCGGGGGCCGTGCCGTGCACCGCTTCGAATATCGAAATGTGATCGCCAATATTGGCTGAAGGTGCGAACCCCAATCCACCCACCAATCCTGCGCACAAATCACTCACGATGTCGCCCTGCAGGTTGGTCAGCACCACCACATCGAAAGTGTCGGGCCGGGTCACCAGCTTCATGCAAAGGTCGTCCACGATAACATCGTCTGCCTTCAGTTCCGGGTAGCTTTTGGCCACCTCGTAAAAACATTCGAGGAACAGGCCGTCCGTTATCTTCATAATATTGGCCTTGTGACCGCAGGTGATGCGGCGCGCATTTTTCTGCTTCGCCATTTCGAATGCATATTTAATCACCTGCAGACTGCCCGGCCGCGTGATAAAGCGGCGGCTCAGCGCCACATCATGGGTGAGCATATGTTCGATGCCCCCGTACGTGTCTTCAATATTTTCCCTTACGATGGTGATATCGATCGGTATGCCCGCCTTACTGAAAACAGTATCAACGCCGTAAAGAGTTTGAAAGGTACGCTTGTTGGCATAGGTATTCCAGGTCTTTCTCGCGGTAACATTGATGCTTTTTACCCCCTTTCCTTTGGGTGTTTCCATCGGTCCTTTGAATAAAATACCCACGCTTTCGATGGTTTGAAGCGCCTCGGGCGTCATGCCATTATTAAAGCCCTTGTCGAACACCCACTTGCCCATGTCCACGAACTCATATTTGAGCGGCACTTTCGCGGCATCAAAAATTTTGAGCACCGCATCCATTATTTCGGGACCGATGCCGTCACCCTTCGCAACGGCTATCGTGGTAACAGGTGTGTCCTTCTTTTGCTGCGTAGTTCCGCCTGATGCTTCAGTTGCAGGATGAAAATTGAACAGGCTCCGATTCATCAATATCATTTTAACGTGTTTTATCCGGTTAATTATCAGTGGTGGCGGTGGGTAAAATTAGCAAGCTTTTGATTACTTTTATGTCAAATCACCTGAATGATATCGAAAATATCGGAAGGCATCGAGATTACTGTGGAGACATTTTATCAGCCGGATTACTCCAATCCTGTTTCAGGTGAATACATGTTCGCTTACAGAATTACCATCGAAAACCATAACAATTTTCCCGTTAAGCTTCACCGCCGCCATTGGTACATCATCGACAGTAACGGCACCACCCGCGAAGTGGAAGGAGAAGGCGTGGTGGGCGTGCAGCCCGTATTGCAGCCATCAGAAAAATACCAGTATGTGAGCGGCTGTAACCTGCGCACCGAATTTGGGAAGATGCATGGCACCTACACGATGGAAAACCTTAATAACAAAACCACGTTCGAGGTGAACATCCCCATGTTCGAAATGATCGTGCCGTTTAAGATGAACTGAATATTTCGGGGAAATAAGTTAAAAGTTAAAACTTAAAAGTATAAAGGGGACCCATTTCCATAAAAAGTTACTTGCAAAGGCCTTTCGCCGGCAACATTGCAAGCCTGAAGAAAGGGCTTTAACTTTTAAGTTTTAATCTTTCTTCCCCACCCTGTACAAGATCCATCCCATCATCAAAAAGAAAATAACACCCAGCACATAATACCCACTCTCTCCAATAAGATGCAGGAGCCCCTCCTCCATGTTCACCGCGGCTAAAAACCTTGAGCCTGCATCAGATCCTGCAAGGAAAGCGATCAGCACGCCGGCAACCGCACCACCCGCAACCAAACCCGTCGCGAATAAATTTCCCTTCCCGAGCTCTTCTTCTTCAACATCAACAACCGTCTTTTTCTTCTTCTTCTTCACAAAATCCACAAGTCCTTTCAGCGCACCGCCTGCAAAAATCGGCATCGTCGTCGACAAAGGCAGGTAGGCGCCCACGGCAAAGCTCAGCGATTTTACACCACACAGCTCCATCACAATGGCCATAAATACGCCCACGAATACATATTGCCAATCCAGGTTCTGCGATAAAATACCTTTGATCAGGGTGGCCATCAGCGTGGCCTGGGGCGCGGGGTATGTTTGGGTCCCTATCGCATGGGTAATACCCTGCTGCGCCATCTCAAGGGTGGGCCTGTCAAGAAACCTGATGGTAAAGCCTATCACTACAGAAGAAACAATGGCGCCGATAAACAGGGCGATTTGCTGGTTGCGCGGCGTGGCGCCCACAATGTACCCGCTTTTGAGGTCCTGCGAAGTGGCGCCGGCATTGGCCGCCGCGATGCACACCATGCCGCCCACAACAAGCACCAGCGGCTCATACACCTGGCCGGTCCAGCCCACCGTAATAAAAATGAGACTCGTGCCCATCACTGTTGCGATGGTCATGCCGCTTACGGGGCTATTCGACGAACCGATGAGTCCCACGATCCTTGAAGCCACCGTAACGAACAGCGCGCCGAATAAAACGACGAGTATGCCGATGAGTATTTTTTGAAAAATGGAATCGCCCGGCACCTGCGGCAGCAAAGTGATGAGCACCACCAGCGCCAGACTGCCGAATCCCACGACCTTAATATTTAAATCGCGCTCGGTTCTGATTGCCTTTGGCGCACCCTGGTCGGTTGCCTGTTTCACCGAACTGATGCTGTCTCTCACCGAACTTACAATGGTGGGAATTGTTTTGGCCAGGGTGATAATTCCTCCGGCGGCCACGGCCCCCGCGCCTACCTGGCGTATGAAAGCATAGTATAATGCAGATGAATAATCTGCAAACGTGTGTGTTTGCGGGTTCCATAGTCCTTGTCCGCCCGCTTTCGAAATGTCGTCGAGGTAACCGAGTTTTACGAGTTGCAATGCTATGGTATCGGGCGGCACCAGCGTTGCCAGCAGCGGTATCAGCACCAGCCAGCTCAGTACGCCGCCGGCTACGAGTATACCCGCGATGCGCGGACCAATGATATAGCCAACGCCCAGGTATTCCGGTGTTATCTCACCACTGAATTTTGCCGAGGGAAAAAATTTGTTGGTTTGCCGCGTAATGTAAACGGGCGCCTCTGCAATGATGTGCAGCACTTTTTGAAAAATGGCGTACACGAGTGCCACGCCCAGTCCCCAGAAAGCTGTTCTCGCGAAGTCGCCGCCTTTTTCTCCTGCTTTCAGTACGTCGCCGCATGCGGTGCCTTCGGGGTACGGGAGGTTGCCGTGTTCGTTGACGATCAGCGATTTTCTAAGCGGGATCATCAGCAGTGTGCCGAGCAGGCCGCCGATAATGGCCAGTATGAGAATGGTGACATAATTAAAATATTCTGCGCTGCTGTCGGATGATAGAAAGAGAAAACCCGGAAGGGTGAACACAACGCCTGCCGCGATGCTTTCGCCGGCGCTGCCGGTGGTTTGGATGATATTATTTTCGAGGATGGTTGTTTTGAAAAACCTTCTTCCCAGGGTGATGGCAATAACCGCGATGGGGATGCTTGCGCTGACGGTTAAACCCGCTTTTAGCGCGAGATAAACGGTCGCCGCGCCGAATATCACGCCAAACAGGCAGCCGAGGAGGATGGATTTTACAGTTAGTTCCCGGATATTTTGCTCCGGACCGATGAAGGGCTGGAATTTCTTGGGTGCCATAGCAATCATTATTTGTTAGTCATCCGAAGCGGTTGCTTCAACTACCACCTTATTGAGTTTCTTTGTTAGCGGGAACAAAATAAGTCCGGCAACAATAGCAGCTATTGCGCTGATCGCAAAAAAGACCGCTTTGTTGTCGAAAGTGTCCCAAAAACCGGCTAAAATTCCGGATATCTTGCCCCCCAGTGAAGTGGTGAGCAGCCATCCACCCATCATAAGGGCGGTAAATCTTTTTGGCGACACTTTGGAGACTAACGAAAGTCCTATGGGGCTCATAAAGAGCTCACTGACGGTAAACACACCATAACTGGCGAAGATCCATGCGGAGGATACCTTATTCTGATAAATATCAGTAGACAGTGCGGCGGCAACCATAACAAGCGAGGAAAGCCCAGCAATGATCACTCCCCACGCCATCTTACCGGGCGTGGAAGGCTCTTTTCGTCTTGAGCGGAGCCACCCGAACAATCCAACGATGATTGGCGTCAATACGATAATCCAGAATGGATTGATGGACTGATAAATTTCCGTTGACACCAGTTTGAGATTTTCGCCCTGTTGCGGCCATTGTTCTTTCGGCAGATTTCTTAGATAGGGGTCAACGCCTGTTTCTATTTTGACTTTTCCATCGGGATCGGTCTGAACCCTGAATTGTTCATCAATAACCTGCACCTGCTGTTCATTTGCCGTTACTGTTTGCATCAGGCCAAACGGTTTCAATGCGCCTTCAACTGCGGGCGGCATTTGCCGGTCGGTGTACGTTTCGGCCCAAATAGTGAGAGCCGTTGAGTTTTGATTGTAGATGTTCCAGAAGATAATGGCAACGGCAAACAGGGTGAGCAAAGTGCCCAGCCTGGCCCGGTCGAAGCCTTTTGCGCGTAACCACAGGGAAACATAGAAGATGACAATAGGGATACAGGCGAATATGAATGCATCGTTCGAATCGGAACCGATAAGGTTACCAGGTATAAACCATCCTATCACGCCGGCAATTGCGGCGGGCAAAAACACGTAGCCAAATATTTTGGATATCGGCATGTCATCCGGCTGCTGTGGCTTAATAACATCGGCATGCTTTACCCATCTTTTTCCAAATGCAAACCACAAAATTCCGAGAAGCATGCCAAACCCCGCTGCGGCGAATGCCGAACCCCATGAGTAGTTGTTTCTAAGAAAAGCGGCAACAAAATTGCAGGCAAAAGCGCCTATATTGATGCCCATGTAGAATATGTTATAGGCAGCATCCTTTTTTGGTTTTAGCTCCTCTTTGTTATACATGTTTCCCAGGAGGGTGCTGATGTTCGGCTTAAAAAAACCATTGCCGATAATGATGAGGAACAGGGCGCCATAAAGAAGTGTGTCGCTTCCGGGCACTGCTAGCAAAAAATAGCCAATGCACATCAGGCATCCGCCAATAAATATACTTTTCGAGTAACCGAGGTACCGGTCGGCGATCAGGCCACCGATGAAAGGGGTAAGATAAACGAGGGCAACGTAGGTTCCAACAATATCAATAGAGGTGATCGTGTCAAAACCGCGGCCTCCATTAGCTGTTGTGTCTGAAAGATAAAGGAACAGTATTCCAATCATCAGGTAGTAACCGAACCGTTCCCACATTTCAGTAAAAAAAAGAACATAAAGCCCACGGGGGTGCTTTGCTTTTTGTTGTGATCCCTGCATGTAAAAGTTTTTGTGAGGTAAGCTATTAATGGCGTAAAGTAATGATAAATTCTATTTTGCCTGCCGCACGTCGAATTTTATTGGAGAATCCACCATGGAATCACGAAATTTGCCGCTTGTAAAATCCCCAACTCGATATGAACCTTTTACTATTAGGCAGCGGTGGCAGAGAGCATGCGATAGCATGGAAAATCACGAAAAGCCCCCTGTGCAAAAAACTATTCATTGCCCCGGGAAACGCAGGCACCGCACAATGCGGCACCAACGTCGAGATGAACGTCACCGACTTTGACGCCATCAAAAAGTTTTGCGTCAACCAGGAGATCGACATGGTGATCGTAGGACCCGAAGAACCGCTGGTAAAAGGAATCGCCGACGTTTTTCTCGCCGACAATACAGTGAATCACATTCCCGTCATCGGACCCTCCGCCGAAGGCGCACAACTCGAAGGCAGCAAGTCGTTCGCCAAGCAATTCATGGAGCGCCATAACATCCCCACGGCAACCTACCGCGAATTCGACACCGATAATTTTAGTGAAGGCATTCCTTACCTGCAGGCCCATCCGCTGCCCATCGTGCTCAAAGCCGACGGTCTCGCAGCCGGCAAGGGAGTAATGATCTGCCAGTCGTACGTTGAAGCGATGAGCGAATACGAACTAATGATCAACCAAAGCAAATTCGGCGAGGCAAGCCGGAAAGTGGTGGTCGAAGAGTTTCTTGATGGCATCGAGATGAGCGTTTTCGTGCTCACCGACGGCAATAACCATATCGTACTTCCCGCAGCTAAAGATTACAAGCGGGTGAATGAAGGCGACAAAGGACCGAATACCGGTGGCATGGGCGCCATCAGCCCCGTGCCATTTGCCGACGACGGATTCATGAAGAAGGTGAACGACAGGATCATCATCCCAACGGTCGAAGGGTTGAAGAAAGACAGGATAGACTACAAGGGTTTCATCTTCATCGGGATCATCAAGGTGAAAGATGAGCCAATGGTGATCGAATATAACTGCCGCCTGGGCGATCCCGAAACAGAGGTAGTGCTGCCGAGGCTCAGGAACGATCTGGTGGAGCTGTTCGTAGCCACCGCCAACCAGAAGCTTTCAGATACCAGCGTAGACGAGGATCCGCGCGTTGCCTGCACGGTGGTGGCGGTAAGCGGCGGTTACCCGGGAACATACGAAAAGGGATTTCCGATATCCGGGCTCGACTTCAGGGTGCCGGGAACCCAGATCTTTCATGCGGGCACAACCGAGAAGGAGGGGCAGACGGTCACGAGCGGAGGGCGCGTGCTGTGCGTGACCTCATTTGGCGAATCCATAGAAGAAGCATCCGAGAGTGCAGTCGAAGTGATGGGCGAAATTGACTTCGACGGCATGTACTATCGTCGCGACATTGGCTATGAATTCAAGTAAAGAAAATCAAGGTTTCAGAGGGTTTAAAATAATAAAAGGAAGCATTTCTAGTTTATATTGAAAGTCATAGGTTTACTTTGCTAGTTCGGATTATTTCCGGCAATTTTGCAGGCGTTAAGCCTTTTTTTAAAATCTGACCTTGATAAAATGGGATTATTCAATTTTCTAACACAGGAAATCGCGATGGATCTGGGTACCGCGAATACCCTTATCATTCATAATGAAGAGATTGTTGTTAACGAACCAAGTATTGTAGCCCTGGATAGAAACAATCCCAAAACAGTGCTCGCCGTAGGAAAAAGGGCGCTGATGATGCACGAAAAAACACACGAAAGCATAAGGACGGTCAGACCATTGAAAGACGGCGTAATTGCCGACTTCAATGCAGCCGAGCTCATGATCAGGGAGATGATCAAAATGATCTACCCTAAAAAACCATTGTTCCCGCCGAGCTGGAGGATGATGATCTGCATTCCCAGCAGCATTACAGAGGTGGAGAAAAGAGCGGTGCGCGACAGTGCCGAACAGGCCGGCGCAAAAGAAGTTTACCTGCTCCATGAACCCATGGCAGCAGCGCTGGGTATCGGCATCGACGTTGAGGAACCCGTCGGGAACATGATCATCGACATCGGCGGCGGAACAACGGGCATAACAGTGATCGCCCTCGCAGGTATCGTATGCGACCAGTCGATACGCATTGCCGGCGATGAGTTCACTGCCGACATCATGGAAGCATTGAGAAGATATCACAGCCTGCTGATCGGTGAGAGAACGGCAGAACAAATAAAGATAAATATCGGGGCGGCGATGAAGGACCTTGAAACGGCTCCCGAAGATATGCCGGTAAACGGCCGCGACCTGGTGACGGGTATTCCCAAGCAAATCATGGTAAGCTACCAGGAAGTTGCGGAGGCGCTCGACAAAAGCATCTTCAAGATTGAAGAAGCCATTTTAAAGGCATTGGAAATGACACCTCCCGAACTGGCAGGTGATATTTACCGCAGGGGACTTTACCTTACAGGAGGTGGCGCCCTGCTGCGCGGACTGGACAAACGATTGAGTCAAAAAATAAAACTTCCTGTTCATGTGGCCGACGATCCGCTGAAAAGCGTTGTGCGTGGAACAGGGCTTGCCCTCAAGCATTATGACCGTTATCCGTTTGTGATGCGGTAATGCTTACATTCAAAACACTCAACCACTGTGCGTAATATATTTCTCTTCATCAGAAGGTATTTCAATTTTCTCTTCTTCCTGGTGTTGCAGATCATTGCCCTTTCCTTCCTGGTGAGGTACAACAAGTTTCATGAAGCGGCATTCATGGGCGTTGCCAACGAACTGACGGGACGTGTCAGCTCCAAATACAGCAACGTTCAGTATTATTTCCATCTTAAAAAAACAAACGAAGCGCTGGCGGCACAAAACGAACAACTGCTCAATGAGCTGCGCTCAAATTACCAGGGGGCAGATTCTCTTAGTCAAATCGTTGTCGATACCGCAAACAAAGACACGCTCGGCGCATACCGCAGATACGTTTGGCGCAGTGCGCGGGTGGTCAACAATTCGGTGGGCCTTCAGAATAACTATATCACCATACACCGCGGCGAGAAGCAAGGCGTCAGACAAGACATGGGCGTAGTGAGCGCAAACGGTATCGTGGGTATGGTGGTGAACACCAGCGAAAACTTTGCAGTAGTCATGTCGATGCTCAACAGGCAAAGCAGTGTGAGCGCAAAGCTGAAGAATTCACGGGAGGTGGGAAAAGTGCAGTGGGATGGCAAGTCGCCGAACTATCTGACGATGATCAACATACCGAAAAACATTCGTGTGGTGCAGGGTGATTCAATTGTAACAAGCGGTTATTCACTGAGCTTTCCGCCAGACATCCTGATAGGAACCGTGAGCAATGTTGTAGATGATAGATCGAGTAATTTTTATACGCTCATTATAAAACCCGCCACTAACTTTTACAACCTTGAGTACGTCACCGTAGTGGACAACCTTCAGAAAGACGAGCAGCGAAAACTCGAGGACGCAACAAGAAAGAATCAATGAGCAAGCTGGTGAAAAATATTATCCGTTTTGTGCTGTTCATTTTTGTGCAGGTGTTCGTGCTTTTCCAGGTAACGCCTCTTCACCAGTTCATCGTTCCTTACCTGTATTTCCTCTATATTTTGTGGTTGCCCTTCAATACGCCGAGGATCTCGCTCACTTTTGTGGGCTTCTTCTTCGGATTGTCGCTCGACTATTTCACCAAAACACCCGGGTTGCATGCGGCGCCATGTGCACTGATCGCCTATGTGCGACCCTTTCTTGTCAATATCCTGATACGGCAGGAAGGCGCTGAGCAAAACTACGCGTCGCCATCGGTCACCAGCATGGGACTGGCACCTTACGCCACTTATGTGTTTATTTTAACTTTGATTCACAACGGATATCTTGTATTTTTAGAATGGCTGCAGTTTGGATCGTTTATTTATTTCGTAGGAAAGGTTTTAGCGAGCACCGGAGTCAGTCTGCTACTTATCTTTGTAACAGAAATTCTTTTTTTCAGAAAGGAAAAATTCCGGACCAACACAGCTTAATTCCCAAGATCCCATGTCCGTTTTCAACCAGTCCAGAAGTACCATTATTCGCCTGATCTTTCTCGGAGTTTTTTTCATCATCATACTGCAGTTGTTCAACCTCCAGATATTGTCGGGGAAATACAAGCAGTTGGCGATGAACAACGCCGTCTTCAAGAAAGTGGTGTACCCCTACCGCGGTATCATCTACGACAGGAATGGGAAGGCAATACTCAACAACACGATCATGTACGACCTGGTGGTAACACCGGTCGAAGTGAAAAATATCGATACGGCAAGTCTTTGTTTTCTGCTGCAAATCACTCCCGAAGAATTTACGGAGCGCATGCTGGAGGCGCGCATCAAGAATGGCAGGTACCGCCCGTCAATTTTCGAAGACCTGCTGCCGCCGGACATATACGCGAGAATAGACGAAAACATCTGGAAATTTCCGGGCTTCGCACTCGTAGAACGGCCGGTGAGGGTTTACCCTTTCAATGCCGCAGCGCACATCATGGGATATGTAGGCGAGGCGGATTCCAACATTATCAAAAGGTCGCACGGGTTTTACCAGATGGGCGACTACGTGGGTCGAAGCGGGCTCGAGGCGTATTACGAAAGTGTGCTCATGGGGCAGCGGGGTATTCAAAATCTCATTAAAGACAACCGGAACAGGCTGGTGGGCAGCTACGAAAACGGCATCTATGATACGCCGGCAGTAGCGGGCAGGAGCCTGAGTACATATATAGATATAGAAGTGCAGCAGCTTGCCGAAAAGCTCATGAACGGAAAGGTAGGCGCAGCCGTGGCAATCGATCCGCAAACGGGAGGAATCATTGCGATGGCCTCCGGCCCCAGTTACAATCCGAACGACCTTACAGGTCCCAACAAGCAAAAGAATTATTCGCACCTCGTGCTGGATGTGGCGGGTCCGCTCCTCAACCGTGCTGTGCAGGGCAATTATGAACCCGGCTCCACATTCAAACCGCTTGGCGCACTCATAGCGCTCGATGAGGGTATCATCACGGCTTCATATGGCTATCCCTGCAACGGGGCCTACCATGGTTGCAGCCGCGCGGTAAGGTGCACACACAATAGTCCCGGTCACGCCGCCAACCTGCGCCTGGGCATTGCGAATTCCTGCAACTCATATTTTTCGCATATCTATCGCTTAACGGTGGATAATCCGCGTTTCGGTTCAACCAGAAAAGGATACGAACATTGGAAAGAATACCTGAACGCATTTGGTCTTGGTACAAGGATAGGCGTGGATATACCGGGCGAGGACCGCGGCCTGGTGCCCGACACAAGCGTGTACAACAGGGTATACCGCAATTCATGGAACTCGTGTACTAACGTAACGCTCGGCATCGGACAGGATATGATGCAGGCAACGCCGCTCCAGTTGGCTAACGCCATGTGCATTATCGCCAATAAAGGATATTATTACCTGCCGCATTTTGTAAAGAACATTTCTGATGCACAAAAGTCGGATACCCTGTTGAACAGGTTTAAGGTAAAGCATGAGGTGCTCACGCGCATATCGGATCAGGACTATGAGGATGTCATGAGCGGCATGCAGGATGTGGTGGATCATGGAACCGCCAGGCTGGCGATGATACCCGGTATAAACATCTGCGCCAAAACCGGAACGGCTGAGAAATACAGGATCATTGACCGGAAAAGGGTAAAGCTGAAGGATAATTCCATCTTCGTTTGCTTTGCGCCAAGAGAAAATCCGAAAATTGCCGTTGCGGTAATCGTCGAAAATGCAGGATTCGGATCCACCTGGGCCGCGCCGATTGCTTCGCTGATGATGGAAAAATACCTGAACGATACACTGAGGCCGGAACGAGTGAAGGAGATAGACAGGATATCGAAGGCGAACCTTATGCCGGGGTACCTGACGAGGTTGCAATACATTGAAGATTCAACGAGGGCGTTCAAGTGGTTCGAACTCACCAAAGACAGCGACTACATCAAAAAATATCTCGATAAAAGTCTTCGTGTAGAACCCTACCAGGATCCATCTGTTAAGAAAACAGTGTCTGCACCCGTTCCGCACAGGCAACCGGCAAAAAAACCGGGCAGTGACAACTCCGGGGAATTCACTTACATCAACCATTCTCCGTTGATCACAAGGCACAAAGACATTAAAATGACTTCTGCATGAACCAGCGCAACGCTTCTATTTCAAAGGGTGCCGACTGGATCATGATCTGGTTATACATTGCGCTTGTTACGGTGGGTATACTCAGCATTTTTTCGGTGACGTACCGTGAAGGTGAAAATGTACTCGACGGTTTTATCAAGATGCGCACCGACTATGGGAAGCAATTCTTGTTTTTCATCATCTCGCTCGTCATCGGCTTGTTTATCCTGCTCACCGACAGTAAATTTTTCACCGCCACGGCCAACATCGGCTATGCTTTCGGCATCTTCATGCTGCTGCTCGTCTTCCCTTTTCATACTGAAGTGAAGGGCACGGAATCCATCATACGTTTCGGCAGCTTCAACTTTCAACCGGCCGATGTTTGTAAAATATTCGTGGCGCTCGCGCTGGCAAAATACCTGTCAAGGGTGGAAACCGATTTTGCGAGGCCGCGTTCGCAGCTCATCGCTTCGGGAATAGTACTGCTGCCGGCCCTGCTGGCCATTGCGCAGAAGGAAACCGGCCTGGCATTGGTATTCTTTGCATTTTTCCTGGTGATGTTCAGGGAGGGCCTGCCCGCTGTTTACCTGGTGGTGGGTTTTTCTTTTGCTGCACTTGTTGTGGCCACCCTGATCGTTGAGAAAAACACGCTGGCGCTGACGCTTACAGCAATCGCCGGCCTCGCCGTTTTCTTGCAGCGCAAGCAGGTGAGAAAACGCAGGCAACGGCTGGTTACCATCCTCCTCATTTGGCTCGTTTGCGTGGGCGTGCAACGCTTTGCCGTTCCCTTTCTGTTCACCCATGTGTTGCAAAAGCACCAGGTAGAGCGAATATTTTCACTGATAGGAAGAGAAAATCCCTACGCGGCCATCAACCTGGTGGAAGGCGAGGAATCGGCTCCCCGCTCGAGGGATACCGATTATAATGTACGGCAGAGCAAGATCGCGATAGGCAGTGGTGGCTTAGCCGGGCGTGGTTTCCTGAAGGGCACGCAAACCCGTTTCGACTTTGTGCCCGAGCAGCGTACCGATTTCATTTTCTGCACCATCGGCGAAGGCTTTGGCTTTATCGGCAGCTTTATCTTTCTTTCGCTTTATCTTATTTTATTGTTGCGGATAGTGAGTGTTGCCGAACGGCAGCGAAGCGTATTCAGCCGTTGCTACGCTTACGGGGTGGCGTCGGTCTTCTTCTTTCATATCGCTATCAACATCTGCATGACGATTGGGCTCGCGCCGGTCATCGGCATCCCCCTTCCATTCATCAGCTATGGCGGCACATCGCTGGTCACCTTTTCGATCATGCTGGCCATCCTCATACGGCTGGATGCCG
Organism: uncultured Chitinophagaceae bacterium; assembly: GCA_946885665.1. The sequence continues at coordinate 15,773 of CAMPGT010000001.1, forward strand.
ACAGGCAAATGGTGCTTAGGTAGTTGGTCAAAATTCACTTTCTTTGCAGCACCAAAAAACACCCATGTTAAAAGATATTCAGTCCACAGGCCAGAAAGACACCCGCAGCGGTTTTGGTGACGGCATTGTTGAAGCGGCAAGAAAAAATTCGAATATTGTTGCGCTGACGGCCGACCTCGCCGGATCCATGAAACTCAACCAGTTCATCAAGGAATTTCCGGAAAGATATTTCCAGGTAGGTATTGCCGAAGCCAACATGATCGGCATTGCCGCCGGACTTACCATCGGTGGAAAAATTCCTTTCACCACCACCTTTGCCAACTTCTCAACGGGCCGCGTGTACGACCAGATCCGGCAGTCTGTTGCGTATTCAGGAAAAAACGTAAAGATATGCGCCTCTCACGCCGGGGTCACCCTCGGGGAAGATGGCGCCACGCACCAGATTCTCGAAGATATCGGCATGATGAAAATGCTGCCGGGCATGACCGTGGTGGTGCCGTGCGATTATAACCAGACAAAACTCGCCACCCTTGCAGTGGCCGATTACAAGGGGCCCGTTTACCTGCGTTTCGGCAGACCCAGTTGGCCGATTTTTACATCAGCAACCGAGCCATTCGTTATTGGGAAGGCGCAGAAATTTTCAGAAGGAAAAGATGTGTCCATTTTCGCTTGCGGCCACATGGTGTGGAAGGCGATAGAGGCAGGAAAGATTTTGGAAGAAAAGGGAATACAGGCAGAAATCATCAACATACATACCATTAAGCCGCTCGATAGCGAAGCGATAATTGCCTCGATAAGAAAAACGAAATGTGCGGTTACTGTGGAGGAGCATAATATCCTCGGCGGTTTGGGCGATTCAGTGGCTCACGTGGCCGGCGCGTCTTTTCCCATACCTATCGAATACGTGGGTACGAAAGATACGTTTGGAGAAAGCGGCACGCCAAACCAACTCCTCGCGAAGTATGGACTCGACACACCTAACATTATTGATGCTGTGGAGAAGGTGATGGCGAGGAAAAGTTAAAAGTTAAAACCATTGTCGATTGTCGATTGTCCACCCCCGGTGCTTCGCGCCACCCCCGCCAGCGGGGGATACTCTCCCGTTTGCCGTCTCCCGTCTCCCGTTTGCCTATTGCCTATTCACCACTGCCGACTTGATATCATGATAAAATAAAAACGTCCAGTGCTCCCTGGTGCCCTGGTCCCACCATTGGCGACGAAGCTCCATGCATTTTTTCCCGTCGTAATCGTATTTCGCCATGTAGCGGCTCTTCATCTGTCCGTATTGCGGCGCATCATCGCCACCAAAGAAAATTGTTTTTCCTTCGACAACAATGCGGAACACCTGGTGGAATTTGCTGTGGGCCGACGTGAGCTCATAGTGGATGTAATTATCTATAGTGCCATTGCCGTTGAGCAGCTCTACCTGCGGTGAGCCATCAAGACAGTATAAATCTTCCTTAATATAAGAAGCTGTTGTGTCGGCGAGTGCAGAGGCGAGCTCCTGCTGCTGGATGTAGTATTTTGCCGACGGAAAACTCAGCTTTGTATTGCCCGCCTCATCTGTGCAGCAAACGCCGCCCGAATGATCCTTGTGCAGGTGGCTCATTAATACCTTTGTAACTTCTGATGGGTTGATGCCATTGTCCATCAGGTTTTGGTGTATCTGCAAAACATTCCTGTCGTTGGTAAAGCCGAGGCCGGCATCCAGCAACAGGATATCGTTGTCTGTGATGATCAGGAATGGCTGTACCTCAACGAGCAGGCTGCCTGTTGATCTTTCCCGGATGTCGTCTTTATTTTCATCGAAAGGAACAAAAACCTTTGTCTTATCTATCGTAAAGGAACCTTCGCTCAGCGGGATGATTTTCATTTTTTAACATGGGTTAGTTAATGGGTAAACGGGAGACGGCAAACGGCAAACGGGAGAGGAGAGAGGGTTTTCAGTTTTCAGTTTTAACTTTTAAGTTTTAACCGAAGGGCAATTGTCAATTCAAATCCACCGGCCGGCTCTGGAAAAATTTTTCGTCCACTTTTAAACGCTGCTCCCATTTCCATGCGGTGGACATCATATCGCCGAGCGAATACTTCGTCTGCCAGTTCAACTGCGTACGTGCGTAATCGTTATTGGCATAGATCGCCACAACATCACCCGGGCGGCGCGGGCCGATCACATAATTCAGCTTCTGCCCGGTAACCTTTTCAAATGTCTTTATCGCCTCAAGAACAGTGACCCCATTGCCCGTACCGAGATTGAACACCTCGCAGCGTTTGGATGTTTTGCCATCTACGAGGAACTGCACCGCCAGCGTGTGCGCATGCGCGATGTCGCACACATGTATAAAATCACGAACGCATGAGCCGTCTCTCGTTGGATAATCGTCGCCGAAAACCGTAACCTGCGGCAATTTACCGATGGCCGTTTGTGTGATGACAGGCACCAGGTTGGAAGGTTTGCCGATAGGCAGCTCACCGATCATTGCAGAAGGATGGGCGCCCACGGGGTTGAAATATCGCAGCAGGATGCTTTGTGAAGGATTTGCTTTCGAAAATTCGTTGATGATCTGTTCGCCCATCTGTTTGGTGTATCCATACGGCGACTCGGCAGGTTTGGGCGGCGTCGATTCGGTAACCGGTATCACGTCGGGGTTGCCGTAAACGGTGCACGAAGAAGAAAATACAAAATAGGGGATGTTGAACTCCTGCACGCATTTCAGCAGGTTGATCAGCGAAACCAGGTTGTTCTCGTAATACATCAACGGCTGTTCCACGGATTCACCTACCGCTTTATAGGCAGCGAAGTGGATGATCGCTTCGATATCTTCGTTCTCCTGGAAGATGGCGAAGGTGTCATCGAAATTGCAGAGATCAACCTTATAGTTCTTGATCTTTTTGCCCGTGATCTTTTCTATTCCTTCCAAAATTCTGGCGGATGACCTCGAATTGTTATCAACGGATATCACTTCGAATCCATTTTCGACCAGGTCAACAATGGTGTGCGAGCCAATATACCCACATCCGCCAGTAACCAGAATTTTCTTCATCGTTATAATATTATAATTATTTGCAATTGTTTATCATTAACGTTCGTTGGCCACCCTTTTCAGGTATTCTCCGTAACCGCTTTTCAGCAGTGGTTGGGCCATTAAAATGAGCTGATCTTTCGTTATGAATCCTTTCCTGTACGCGATTTCCTCGATGCAGGCGATCTTGATGCCCTGGCGCTGTTCAATAACCTGAACGAACTGGCTGGCCTGCATCAGCGAATCGAAAGTGCCCGTGTCGAGCCAGGCCGTTCCCCTGTCGAGGATGGACACTTTTAACCTGCCCCTGCGAAGGTATTCTTTATTTACGTCGGTTATTTCATACTCGCCACGGGCGCTGGGTTTCAACGCTTTTGCAATGGGAACCACTTCATTATCATAAAAGTAAATGCCCGGCACGGCGTAGTCGCTTTTGGGCTCTTTGGGTTTTTCTTCTATCGAAATAGCCATGTCGTTGTCGTCGAATTCAACCACGCCATATCTTTCCGGATCACTTACCTGGTAGGCATACACGATGCCTCCGTCGGGGTGGGTATTTTTTGCGAGTTTCTCACCCAGCCCGGCCCCGTAAAATATATTGTCACCCAGCACAAGCGCCACGCTGTCTTTCCCGATAAATTCTTCTCCAATCACGAAAGCCTGCGCGAGTCCGTTGGGCTCCTTCTGTTCGGCATACGAAAACCGAAGTCCAAGCTGCGAGCCATCTCCCAACAACCGCTTGAATTGTGGCAGGTCGTGGGGAGTGGAAATGATGAGGATCTCATGGATGCCGGCAAGGAGGAGCGTGGAAAGCGGGTAATAGATCATTGGTTTATCATACACCGGCATGATCTGTTTACTGATCGCATAGGTGATGGGATGTAGCCTCGTACCTGATCCTCCTGCCAAAATAATTCCTTTCATCAGCGTATACAACTTTTAATGCCCCGGTTAAGTATAAGCTGCCAAAGTAATAAGAAACCCTTAGAAAATAAAGTTAGAAAATCAGTTTCCCGATGTAATAGACTATTGCCGCGAGCAAGGCGCTGACGGGAATCGTCAGGATCCACGCCCACAGCAGGTTGATGGTGACGCCCCAGCGCACTGCCGACAAGCGTTTGGTTGCGCCCACTCCGATAATGGCGCCCGTAATGGTATGCGTGGTGGAAACAGGGATGCCCAGGTGCTCCGTTATATATAATGTAGCGGCGCCGGCGGTTTCCGCGCTCACGCCTTCGAGAGGTGTAACCTTTGTGATGCGGCTGCCCATCGTCTTCACGATCTTCCATCCTCCGCTCATCGTACCGATGGCAATCGCCGAAAAGCTGGCTATCGGCACCCACGTATTTTGCGAAACAAATTCATTAAACGACATTTCTACGCCGTGTTGTTTCTGGTAAAAGATCATGGCAGCGCCAATGATACCCATTACTTTTTGGGCATCATTTCCGCCGTGCGCGAGGCTTAACATGGCGGATGACAGCAGTTGCAGTCGCCGGAACCAACTGTCTGCCCGATACGGGTTCGCACGCTGGCACAGGTTCACAATGAGCACCGTGATGAGGAAGGCCACGAGCATACCGATAAGGGGAGCCAAAAATATAAATGCCACGGTGGGAAGCACCTTCGCATAGTTGATGACGTCAATATTATTTTCAGACATGGCCCCGGCATGGGCGAGCGCCGCTCCAATGAAGCCGCCGAGCAGGGTGTGGGAGGAGCTGGAGGGTATCCCGAACCACCACGTCAGCAGGTTCCAGGCGATGGCAGCCACCAGCCCGGCGAAAATTACACCGAGGGTGATGAATTGTTCGTTGACGGATGAGGCGATGGTGTTGCCGATCTTGAATTCGCCGATGAGGTACTTGGACACAAAAAAGGCGGCAAAGTTGAAGAATGCCGCCCACAACACCGCCTGGAACGGTGTTAGCACTTTGGTGGAAACGATCGTGGCAATGGAATTTGCCGCGTCGTGAAAGCCATTGATATAATCGAAGATCAGCGCAAGCGCTATAATCAATATCAGGAAAGTCATTAAATTAAGCGTATTTGATAATGATCGACTCTATAACGTTTGCTGCATCCTCGCATTTATCGGTTACGATCTCCATTACCTGGTAGATCTCCCTTTTCTTAATGACCTCTTTGGCGTCGGGCTCCGTTTCAAAAAGTCGTTCGATACTCAGGTCGAAGATGTCGTCGGCCTGATTTTCTATGCTGTTCACTTTTACCAATGCCTCGGTGATCTTTCGCATATCGCGCATGTTTCTAAGTTCGTGTACGGCAAGGCGGATCTGCTCCGACCCCTGTTCGATGAGGTCGGCCATTTTCTGGATGCCCTGGTCGTTCGGATTGACCTTGTAAAAATTGATTTTTTTTGCAGTGGCGAAGATGTAGTCGCATACATCGTCGAGCGATGTTGCCAGGTAGTGGATGTCTTCGCGGTCGAACGGGGTGATAAAGTTCCGTCCCAATTCCGTGAAGATGTGGTGTGTTAGGTCGTCGTTTACGTGCTCCAGGTCTTCTATCTGCGCGATCAGTCCTGCCCTTTTGTCGAAATCCGGCTCCTTCACAACTTCTTTCAGCACTTTTCCCATTTTTCCCATCGTATCTGCAACCTGTTCAAAAAGCGTGTAGAACACCCTGTCTTTAGGCATGAAGATCTTCATGATCGAATTCAATCCCATCTCTGATTTTTAGTTTGGCCCAAAATTATAGCATAAACCCACGGATAAGGTATTGATTCAAATAGTAATGATTTCTTAACACGAAGTCATTCCCTTTAGATAATTTTGCCAGCTATTTCGGAAAATGAAGGTAATGAAGGTAAGGTTTAGTTTTCACATACTTTTTTGTTTTGTGGTGGGAATGTTGGTGTGGCAACCGGTAAAGGCGCAGTTCCTGGTTGATATGATCGATACTACCTCGACCGTTGAAAAAGGGTTGTGGGCCATCTACCGGGAGAATGACCACCTCCAGATCAGTGGCTACTTTCAGCCGCAGTTCCAGGTGGCCCAGTCGAAGGGTGCAAAAAATTACAGCGGCGGCGATTTTTCCGATTTTTCCGATAACAGGTTCATGATCAGGAGGGCCCGGATCCGGTTCGACTACGAGCACTTTTCCAAAGACGGTCTGCCGCAGGCGCAGGTGGTGTTCCAGGTGAACGGCAGCGAACGGGGCGTGGTGATCCGCGATTTCTGGGCGAGGGTCTATGAAAACAAGTGGCAGTTGTTCTCTTTCACCACCGGCATGTTCGCGAGGCCCTTTGGGTACGAGGTGAACATGAGTTCCAGCGACCGCGAATCGCCCGAGCGCGGACGGATGTCGCAAATACTTATGCGTTCCGAGCGAGACCTCGGCGCGATGGTGTCGCTCGAGCCGCGGAAGAAAAACAGTCCGCTCCGGTGGTTGAAGGTGGATGCAGGCATTTTCAACGGCCAGGGTCTCACGGCAAAGGAAGAATACGACAGTTATAAAGATATCATCGGCCGGATTTCGGTTAAGCCCATCAAAATAACGCCGTCCATTTCTGTCACCGGCGGCGCTTCAATTTTCCAGGGTGGTATGCTGCAGAACACGAAGGACATCTACCGGATGGAGGATAAGCAATTTATCGTTGACTCGTCGCAGCAGAATGTCGGGACCAGGGTTCCGCGACGCTATCGCGGAGTGGACGCGCAGGTGACATTCGATAATCCCTGGGGCAAAACCCAGTTGCGGTCCGAATACTGGTGGGGTACGCAAACTGCCAGCGCGTTTGAATCCAACACGCCGGGCGTTGTGCTTGCCGAACCATCCTACATCCGCCAGTTCAACGGCGCCTTCTTTTATCTTGTGCAGGACGTTGTGAACGAAAAACACCAGGTTGTGTTGAGATACGATTTTTATGATCCCAACCGGCTGGTGGATGGAACACAGATTGGCAAACTGAATTCAAATACACATGAAGGCGACGTCAGGTTCAATACCTTCAGTGCCGGCTACCTGCATTATTTTAATGAACACATGAAGCTGATGCTTTGGTACGACTTTATAAAGAATGAGCACACATCCCTGAACGGTTATACCACCGACAGAAAAGACAACATCTTCACCTGCAGGATCCAGTTTGAATTCTGATATTCGCCTGCCATAACAATTCGATAATCTTCGGTTAACAATGCCTTAACAACGTCCTGATAGTTTTGTGCCACAATTAAAACCAAACAATTGTGGTATCAAGGACCGTTTTACTGCTGGCTGCATTTTTCATCTCCTTTATTGTTTCGGGCCAGCAGGTTCAGTTGAATGGCAAAGTGATCAACGCAAAGAACGAACCTTTGCCCGGAGCCACCATCCAGGTTGACGGAGCCGCTACGCCGGTGGCCGCCAATGTAGATGGACGGTTCACACTTTCGCTGGCTGCCGGTAACAAATATTCCATTCTGGTTACCAGCGTGGGTTACGCGGCAAAATCGGTTGAAGATGTGATGGTCGTTCCGAACCAGGAGAACACGCTCACGGTGGTACTGGAAGAAAATTCCACGCTCTCCGAAGTGGTGATCAAAACTTCTGTGAGAAGGGAAAGCACCAGCGCCCTGATCAATTTTCAACGAAACAATACCGCAGTTTCCAGTGGTATCGCTGCTGATTTCATCAAAAGAACGCCTGATAAAAACACCAGCGAGATACTGAAAAGAGTGAGCGGCACAAGCATACAGAATAATAAATTTGTTGTGGTAAGGGGATTGGGAGACAGGTATAACACCGCTTTCCTGAATGGTGCGCAATTGCCAAGTTCAGAGCCGGATAAAAAAACGTTTTCGTTCGATGTGATCCCGTCGAGCGTTGTTGACAATATAATAGTCAATAAAACAGCGACGCCCGATCTTACGGGCGAGTTTGCCGGCGGGCTCATCCAGGTAACCACGAAGGATGTTCCTTCTCACGATTTTATTACGGTAGGCGCAACATTGGGGTTCAACACCATTTCAACGGGAAAAGATTTTTACAGCAACAGGCGAAGCGCAACCGACTGGACGGGCTTCAGCGATGGAAGAAGAAAATTACCCGCTGGATTTCCCTCTACCAGGCAAGCCTACAACGGCAATGGCGAAAAACCCACCTCGCTCAACCAGAAATTGACCTACAGCAGGTTGTTCCGGGGCGATGTTTACGAACAACGGCGATCCACTGCGGCACCGATTCAAACGTATAACGTTGCATGGGGTTCCGTAAAGCATCTTAAGAATGATGCGAAGTTTGGAAGCATCATTTCTGTGCTGTACAGGAAAAGTATGCTGCAGGCAGATGTTACCCGGCGGTTATACGATGTCAATGGCGTGTCGCAACAGGAATATAGCGACGAACAGAATAAATACGACGTGAATGTTGGAGCGATGGCCAACTTCTCCTACGTGAAAGGGAAGCATAAAATATCATTCAAAAATTTATTCAACCGGTACTATGAGGACAATTATTACTTCCGTTCCGGCCCCAATCCCGATCGTGGCGGATTCGTTAACCTCTGGTCATCGGTGCTCAACCAACGTACATTTTACACAGGGATACTTGAAGGCAACCACCAATTGGGCAACAAGGGCATCAGAGCCTACTGGAACGCCGGGTATGCGCTGAATATTAAATCGCAGCCCGATCTGAGAACCACTGCCTATTTGAAACCCGAAGGCAGCAGCCGGTTACTGTGGGACCAGGACGACAGCCGCCGGTTCTTTTCCGACCTCGCGGACCACGGTTTTTCGGGTGCCGCATCGCTCACCATACCGTTCAGGATACTCGATCAACGTCAATCACTGAAGGTCGGTGGTTCCTCGCTGCTGCGTTTTCGTGATTTTAAATCCAGGATATTCCGGTATGTCGAAGCTTCCGGGTCAAATTTCGATGACAGTTATAACAGTCTGCCCTTCGATAAAATATTCGCCACATCGAATATTGCACCCAATGGATTCGTGATCGACGAGTTCACCAATAACGACGATAAATATTTTGGCATCTCATCTCTCAACGCCGGCTATGCGATGTTTGACAACAAGCTCACCGAAGATCTAAGAGTGATCTGGGGTGCAAGAGTCGAATACTTCGAACAATTTTTGAACACGAAAGACAGGTCGGCAAAAAGAGTGATAGTAAATACTGAAGACTGGAAAGTTCTTCCTTCGATCAATATAAGCTACTCGCTGAATGCCAGTAACATTATCCGGGTGTCTGGTTCGCAAACAGTGTCGCGGCCGGAATTCAGGGAAATTGCACCGTTCCAGTTCTTCGACTATGAATCGAACTATGGTGTAAGAGGTGACATTGGCTTGAAATCAACCGACATCTACAACTTCGATGCGCGGTATGAAATCTATCCCGGCACAGGCGAGGCAATTACCTTCGGCGGCTTCTACAAAAGATTTATCAACCCGATAGAATTCAGGCTGAGCCCGGAAAGTGTGCTTACCCGCCGAAACTATTCTTACAACAATGCAAAGGACGCCGATACGTACGGATTAGAATTCGAGGTCAGGAAAAATCTAAGGTTCCTCGGCGGCGCAGGCATTCTCAGCGACTTTAGCGTGTTCGCCAATTTCACCTACATCTTCTCGCAGGTTCGGTTCAACGATGACTTTGCCGGAAAGGTGGTGTCTGCCGACAGGCCCGTACAGGGGCAGAGCCCTTATCTCATCAATGGCGGATTGCAGTATAATTCTTCATCATCGGGCTGGAACGCCGGCATCCTGTACAACAGGGTGGGTAACCGCCTGGCGCTTGTGGGCTATAGCTCATTGTCGTTCCCCGACATTTACGAAAACCCGCGTGATGTTTTGGATATACAGGTTTCGAAAAAGATCATCAATAAAAAAGGAGAAATAAAGTTGACGGTGAGCGACATCCTGAACCAGGCATTCCTGTACTACGAAAATGTAGATGGTTCGCGCACGTATGATAAAAATGTAGACCGGGTATTCAGTTCATACAAACCCGGATCCACGATTTCACTCGGTTTCAGTTACGACTTCGACTTATAAAAATTAAAATCAGCATATGGTTTATTTAAAGCAGGCCGTGTTTATCATCATCAGCTCACTGGCGGTTATTTCGTGTGTCAAGGTAAATGTTGGCGACGATTTAACCGGTGTTCCCGGCGATGGCGGCGACCCTAACGACTCAAAAGTTCTTACAGGAACAATAGACGAAAATCTAACCCTCGCAAAGGGAACTTATACATTGAAAGGCTATGTATATGTTAACAATGGCGCGGTGCTCACGATCGAGCCGGGCACGATTGTAAAAAGCGATGTTGCCGAAAAAGGCGCCCTTATTGTCGAAAGAGGGTCGAAACTGGTCGCCGATGGTACTGCTGCCGAACCCATCGTGTTCACCTCCGGCAAACCTGCAGGTGACCGTGCCGCCGGCGACTGGGGAGGAATTATATTATTAGGGAATGCGCCAACGAACAGGCCAACTTCTCCTGCTCCGATCATCGAAGGAGGCGTTAACCGCCCGTATGGCGGAAGCGACGCCGAAGATAATTCAGGAATATTGCGGTACGTGAGAATTGAATTTTCGGGCATTGCCGCCGAGCCGGGTTCGGAAATTAACGGACTTACACTTGGCGGAGTGGGTGCCGGCACTATTTTAGAAAACATTCAGGTTTCATTTGGCGCCGACGATGCATATGAATTTTTTGGCGGCACGGTGAATGCGAAAAACCTGGTTGCATTCGGAACTTACGATGATGATTTCGATTTTGATTTCGGATATTCCGGCAAGATCCAGTTTGCAGTGTCACTTCGCGACAAACCTGCCGACACCGACCAGGCAAACGGTATCGAGTGCGACAACGATGGTACCGGTTCGGATGCAACACCCAATACACATCCGCAGCTCAGCAATTTTACATTTATCGGTCCATACGACACCACAGGTTCTTCCGCCAACCATGGTTTCAGCAACCGTTGGAGAAGAGGCGCGCAGTTTACGTTGAGTAATTCGATACTGCTTGGACACAGGAAAGCAGGATTTTCGATGGAATCCGCAAACACTGTTAAAGGTTACCTCACTGATGGTGCATCGACCTTTAAAAATAATATTATCGCGGTGTACACAAAACCTTTCCTTGTTGATTCGGCTGGCGCCCGGGCAGTTACATCCGGCTATCCCGCCAACCCGATGTCGTCGGAAGACAGGTCGGCAATGATCAACGAGGCGATTGGTTTGGTGAAGACAAAGGCCGAATCGGAAGGCAACATTGTGCTCGACACACGCGAGGCCGTGCAGCTAACCGATCCCTTCAATTTCAATGCACCCAATTTTCTGCCGATGGGCGGATCGCCAGCAGCCAGTGGCGCCAACTTCGCGGGCATGGATGGTTTCTTTACTGCCGTTTCGTACCGCGGAGCATTCGGTTCCGGGAACTGGGCGACCGGCTGGACGAATTTTGACCCTAAATCAAGCACCTACTGATTTCTTGATTTTTAGTTGCTGTTTTATCCCGCGGTTGACGCCGCGGGATTGTTTTTTCGCGGCAGATCAGGAAGAAAATACCCACCATCTTGTGAGTATATACACTTGTTTGTCGGCAGCGTGGCGCCGTTACTTTGATAAAAAAAAGCGATGGTCACATTTACGCAAACTTTCAGGATATATGAGATGCTGAACAAATATTTCAGAAACGAAGATGATGCGAGGTCGCTTGCATCGGGCATAGAGGAAATGGTTAACCACCGGTTTCAGTCGGAGAAAGAGCGGCTGGCCACCAAGATGGACATTATGGAATTGAAGGGAGATATTTCGCAGTTGAAGGTTAGGATGAAGATGGGATTCAGGGATCAGTTGAAATTATTCATCACTGTAATGGCCGCATTTGCATTATTGATGATCATCGCCATCAGGCTGCTGCTTCTGGGCATGCATTAAAGGCATTCGGCCAGACATATTATTAATACACGGTCATCTTTTCCGTAAAGCTTTCTTTGGTTTGTGTGTTTACCGCGCGGAGCACATACATTCCCGGCGAAAGTTGTGTGTTGGAAGGCACCCGGCCGGTCAGGGCGTTGTCGAAATTTTTTCTGCCGATGAGTTGGCCGGACATCGTATAGAGTTCGACCTGCCAGTCACCTCGCTGCTGGTGATCGAAAATGATGGTTGCTGCGCCTGCCCTGGAAGGGTTGGGAACGAGATGGATTTGTTGACGGTGCTGGTCGTTGCCGATGTCAACCACTTTGAGATTCGAATACCTGGAAACACCATTCTGTTCCCTTTCCCTGATCCTGAAAATGAGTTTTCCTGATTCGCGCTGATGGGGGATGTAGCGAAAAGTAAATTTTCCGGAAGGCAGGCGTGTTATTGCGGACCCCGAAGCAACGGAGAAAAATTCTTTACCATCAGTGCTTTTCAGTAATTCAAAGCGTGTATTCGGCTGTTCGTTCCGGGAAAACCAGGAAAGATGGATGCTCTCCTCTTTCTTTTGTGCAACGAAGGAAGTGATGTTTGAAGAGAGGATGACGTTGCTGCAGTACACGTACGTGATGGAAAACCTGATGTCGTCTGATGCTGCGTCGTTCGTGATATATGCACCGGAGGCGGGATTGGACGTCCTAAGCATCATGGTGCTGTAGTCGAACACGACGGTGCCCGAACCGATATAATCGGCCGTGTTGAAAATTGTTTCGTTCAGCAGCGTGTCATTATTGCGCAGATGGTAAGATGGAACGGAAAGAAAATCGGATCCCGAGCCGGTCACACCGTCGGATGCAGCAAGTGAATGATATTTCCATGGGGCTGCGTATTCGGCGCTTATAGGCAACATGAGTGATGCGCCCGATATTTCATCGAGGCGCTGCAGCCTAAGTGCATGCGTTCGTGAGGAACTAAGGGTATTTTCTATATTATATTCATAGGTAAGACTTACTACTGACGCAAGTCTTACTTCGGTTAAAGTGCCAAGGCTGCCATCAAACTTTGGAAATGTAAAGCTGTAGGGATCGATAGTGGATCCGATGCCTGTAACTGATGTGTCGTAAGTGATGGTTTGAACTGCGTTCGAGCACTGTGCAACAGCCTGAAAATGGGCAAATGAGAAAAATATAAATAAGAGGAACAGGTTCCCCGGTTTCATAGGATTAGGATTTTGCCAGTATTAACTCGATAAATGGGATTATAGTATCAAAGAAATACTAAAAAACTTTTATGCTCTTTTTGTGTCAAGTGTGAAGCCGATGGTGGTGCCCACTTCGGGGGTGCTGCGCACGTGGATGGTTTGGCCGTGTGCCTCTATGATGTGTTTGCAAATGGCAAGACCGAGGCCGGTGCCTCCTTTGTCGCGGCTGCGGGCCGCATCGGTGCGGTAAAACCTTTCGAAGATGCGCGTCACGTGATCCTCTTCGATACCGATGCCGTCATCACTGATCTCGACGAGCACATGCCGCTCATCGGTGGTGTAAATGCTCGCTGTAACCGTGCCGTTCTGTTTGCCATATTTTGTGGCATTCTCAACGAGGTTGATCAGCACCTGGCGAATTTTCTCTTTGTCTGCGAACACAGAGATGGGCGCTTCGCAGCCTTTTTTTATCCCTGCGGTGATTTTTTTCGCCTGCATCTGGATGGCCAACGAGTCGTACACTTCGCGGATCTGTTCCTGGATGATGAAGTTTTGCTTGTATAGCAACTGCTCTCCGCTTTCCAGGCTCGTGATCTCATCCAGGTCGCGGATGAGGTGCACCAGGCGTTCGGCGTTCCTCGCCGTGTTTTCAAGGAATTTTTTCCTGATGGCCTCTTCTTCCATAGCGCCGCTCAGCAGCGTTTCAACATACCCCTGTATAGCGAAGATGGGTGTTTTGAACTCATGCGCCAGGTTTTGAAGAAATTCTTTGCGGTATGCTTCATTTTTTTGAAGCAGCTCGATCTGCTGGTTTTTTTTGGTCATCCAGTCTTCAACGTCCTGGCGAACTTCATCGATATTTTTCGGGGGCAGCAGGTACTTGAAATAAACTTCTTCTTTGCGCGTGGCTTTCGTTTGATTAATCAGCTTGTAGATCAGCTTGATCTTACGGTATATGAATTTTTCGAATGTGAAGCGGATCAATCCATAACTGCCTATCCAGATAATCACAAAAGATATCGCTGCAGTAACGACGTTTTGGGTGATCAAAAAAATGCCGGCGGCAATAGGAAAACTTAGCGCAAGTGAGGCAAAAGCCGAAAGCTGGTTCGGGGAAAGGTTCTTTTCGTGGAGCATCAGACTAAGGTAATTTATAAATCAAATTTGTAACCCACCCCTTTTACGGTGGTAATACAGTCCACACCAAGTTTCTGGCGGATTTTCCTGATGTGTACGTCTATTGTTCTGTCGCCAACGATCACGTCATTGCCCCATACCTGGTTCAGAATTTCATTGCGGAGAAAAACCCGCCCGGGTTTCGAGGCGAGCATGTACAGCAGCTCGAACTCCTTTTTCGCCAGTGTTACCTGGCGGCCTTCGATCACTACCTCGTATTTGACAGGGTCAATTTCCAGGTTGCCGGTACGGATGGCGGTGAGACCTGATTCCGGCTTCAGCCTTCTGAAAAGGGCGGTCACTTTACTCAGCAACACCTTGGGGCTGATCGGTTTGCTGATGTAATCGTCGGCACCCGTTTCCAAGCCCCTGATGTGCGACGTTTCATCATTGAGGGCGGTCAGGAAGATGATCAGCGTGTCGCGGAAGGCCGGCTGCTGGCGAAGCAGTGTGCACACTTCGATACCTGTTTTTTTCGGCATCATAATGTCCAGTATGATCAGCTCCGGCCGAAAAACTTTGGCTTTCGACTGTGCTTCGTCGCCATCTTTGGCGGGGTGTACAATATATCCCTCCCTTGTGAGGTTATAGCTGATGATTTCCAAAATATCCGGCTCATCATCGGCGATCAGTATTCGTTTAGGCGAGGCCTCCATGCCAAAAAATTTACGCAAAGTTAATTTTCTGGCACCAGTGGATGCAAGGATGAGATTATCAAATTGTTAAGTGGTAAAACGATGCAGACAAGCTTTAAATCGTACTTTTGCGGAATAGAATTATGAATCCACGCCTATTAACCATTTTACTGTTGGTGCTGCCTTGCGCGGTGATGTCCCAAACGTCCTATCCGTTCAAGATTGCCACGGTAAGAATGTTGTTTCACGATATGATCGACAACCAGCAGAAGCTGTTGCTCGACAAGAACGATTCCCTGAAACTTTCCAACGACGAAACGATCAATTTGCAGGTGGCAGACGTGTTGCTGCGCCAGGTTGACGAGCTGCAGGAAAAAATTGAGCTGGATTCAACACTCACCAGCCAGGAGAAGGTGAAGTCGCTGAAGGGCATTGAAACGATGCTGAAGGGTTACAATCGCCTGAAAGGCGGAAAAGACTATCCGGTTTCCATGGCGCCGGCCATGCTCGATGCCCTCAAGGAATGCCTGGTACTCGACAGGAACGGTAAAAGCATAGAACCGGTGATCGCCAAAAATGATTATGGCGTGGGCAAGATATTGCTCGAGTGTTTTACATTTCCTGAAAATCCGGGTGTGCGGCCGTCAAGAACGATACTCACCAGGAAATATCTTGAAGCCAACCCCGACGAGATACTTCCCGAGCTGAATAAAAATCCCAAGCTTCCTTTTACCAATCAGTTCATACAGATCGCCGCGCACCGCGACATTCGTAAATTATACGATTATGCCGCTGCTCACAATACCCTGGGCAACAAGATCAGGAACCACCCGGATTCATTGGTGCGCATGATCGGAAGGATCGCATCGAGCAGGAGCGGACAATTGTATTTTCCGTTTCTCGATAACCTCATGCGCAACAAGATCACCATCGAGGATATCGACAAAGTAAAGAACAACGATTTCGAATATTACCGGTTGATGGTGAGAACCAAGATCGAATATGCAAAGCGCCAACTGCCGCCATTCAATGATTCTGTAATGGGCATACAGGCGCTTACCGACAGGATGTCGAGCAAGGCAAAACAGTTTTTCATCCGGGAAATCAATGCCCTGCACGTGGAAGAAAATGAAAAGGTGCGCTTCAAAAGAATTGAAGGGTTGACGCCGCAGGAACTCTATTACCTGATCGTGCTCGGTGAAGACGAGATGTACACCTCCAGCTATCTTGGCGTTTACAAAAGAATATTTGAGCGGATGACGGTGCCACGCAGCGACAGCCTGCTGCTGAGTGTTAACGGTGATTATTTCAGAAAATTCCTGAAGATGTCGGCTGGGTACAACACGCTGAATGATTTCCTGAGCAAGATGGATACGCTGAATATTTCGACCACCATGAAGGCATTTGTGATTCACCTGGAAAACACAAAAGGGCTGGAAGAAGCGGTTGACGTGGCAGACTCTTACAGCAGCATCATGGATAAAAATCCGAAGCTTGCCCGCTTCATACTGCACGAAGTCAAAACGAATCTTGAAACGAATGTTGCCAACAGCAACAAAAGAGGCATCGTTATTTATAACCTGCTTAATCTTCTGTTTCAGTCGGCAGACACGACCAATAAAGTGGATCTCTCCAAAGAACTGGGCATTTCCTCTATTTATGGGCAGGATTACCAGTCGCTCACAGACGACAGCGGCCGCGTGATCCAGCAGGTTTTTTTCTATGGTGATGAAGACAAGGACGGCCAGAACTCTTATGCGAACTTCATGAAGATGTTCACCAATAAGAAGGAGTGGGATGTGCAGTCGAACGACGAATGGACAACGATCACCTCCCTGAAAGGCAGGCCGGTGTTGATATTCGCGAATAAGCCGCTGCTCGGTGAGGACGATCCCGATGCCAAGGCGCAGGCAAAGCTCAACGAATACCTCGCTGAGAAAAAAATGCAGCCTACCATCGTGATCCACCGGGGGCACAGTTATCATCTTCCCTACACGCTGAAGCAACTGGCGCCAACGGCGAAAATTGTGGTGCTCGGCTCGTGCGGCGGTTATAATAATTTGAATGAAGTGTTAAAGGTGTGTGAAGAAGCGCACATCATTTCCACGAAACAGGTGGGCACAAAAACAGTGAACGAGCCTATTTTGCAGGCAATCAACAACGATCTTGTTGCCGGCCAGAACATCGACTGGATCACCCTTTGGAGATCGCTGGGGTCGAGGTTCACGGATTCGGCGGCGCAGGAAAAATTCGACGATTACATTCCTCCCTATAAGAATTTGGGCGCCATTTTTATTAAGGCATACAGGAAATCCATGGAAGGCGAAGTGGAAGAATAAGCGCACAGTTGCCTTAAATTTGCGGAATGCCCAGGAGTTCCGTTGCGAAGAAAATATTCGACTTTAGCTTGTTGAGAAGGGTGCTCACTTTCGCTTCGCCTTACAAAACGCGATTCTTTATTTCACTGGCACTCGCTATTATTCTCGCATTGTTTTCGCCCGTAAGACCATTTCTTGTACAGGTAACCATTAACGATTACATACGCACCGGCGTTAATTCGACCGGAGGGGTGAAGATGAGAATGGAGGAACTGGTCATCTGGATCACCATCATACAGGTTGGTCTGCTGCTGCTCGAATCGGCGCTTCGCTTTTACTTTACCTTTCTTACTTCGTGGCTCGGACAAACAGTGGTGAAGGACCTGCGCGTAAAAGTGTATGACAAGATATTGGGGCTTAACCTTTCGCAGTTCGACAAAACACCCATCGGTACACTTACCACCCGGACCATCAATGACATTGAAGCCATCAACGATATTTTTGCAGAAGGGCTGATACCGATAATTGCCGACCTGCTTTCCATTGTGGCGGTGCTCGGTTACATGTTTTATATAGACTGGCGGCTCACCCTCGTTTGCCTCGCTCCTTTTCCCATACTGCTCGTGGCCACGTGGATATTCAAGGAGAGCGTGAACAAATCTTTCATAAGGGTACGAAATGCGGTGGCCCATCTGAATGCATTCGTGCAGGAGCACATCACCGGCATGCAGATCGTTCAATCCTTTGCCGCAGAAGACAAAGAATTCAAGAAGTTCACGAAAATCAACAGGGAGCATCGGAACGCGAACATCAATGCCATATTTGCCTATTCCATTTTCTTTCCGATCGTGGAAATAGTGCTGGCGGCGGGAACGGCGCTGATGGTGTGGTGGGGCGCCACCAATGCGCTGGATATGACGGCGGAAGATGCGGCCACGCTGCCTGGAAAGCTCACTGCTTTTTATCTGTGTCTCAACCTGCTTTTCCGTCCGCTGCGCGTCATCGCCGATAAATTTAACGTATTGCAAATGGGCATGGTGGCCAGCGACCGTGTGTTCAAGGTGCTTGATAACAACGATTACCTGAAGAATGAAGGGAAATATGATCCGAAAAAAATAAAAGGTAAGATCGAGTTCGACGATGTGTGGTTTGCTTACACCGACGAACGCTACGTGTTGAAGAATATCACCTTTACTGCCGAACCCGGTGAAACGGTGGCGATCGTTGGTCATACCGGCAGCGGTAAAACATCGATCATCAGTTTGATGAACAGGCTGTACGGCATCCAAAAAGGCTCGATCCGCATTGATGGCACGCCGGTCCGGGATTATAAGGTGGAGGCGTTAAGGAGAGACATCGGCGTGGTGCTGCAGGATGTGTTTCTTTTTTCGGGATCGGTGATGGATAATATTACATTACGCAATCCGGCGATTACGCGGGAGCAGGTTGTTGAAGCCGCGAAATTGATAGACGTGCACGACTTCATCATGCAGTTGCCGGGCGGGTACGATTACAATGTGATGGAGCGGGGCAGCACGCTTTCACTTGGGCAGCGGCAATTGATTTCGTTTATCCGTGCCCTTTTGTACGATCCTTCGATCCTCATCCTCGATGAGGCCACATCATCAATAGACACCGAAAGCGAACTGCTGATACAGCGGGCCATCGACACCCTTATTTCGGGCCGTACATCGGTGGTTATTGCCCATCGTTTATCCACGATTCGCAAGGCCAGCAAAATCATTGTGCTGGACAAAGGCGAGATAAAAGAAGTGGGCACCCACGAAGAGCTGATGGCGCTCGGAGGGTTCTATGCGAACCTCCATTTCATGCAGGCTCCGGAGGGAATTGGTTTGAACCCGGATTAAATAAATGCTTTCGTTTTTTTATCCCTGCATGCTTATCTTTGCGCCAAATTAACGACAGGTATGTTCAGCCGGAGAGTAAAGTCCTCATTAATAGCGTTTTATGGCCTTTTCCTGATACTATTTGCACAGGTTGCAATGGCGCAGCATAATGGTCATGAAAACGAGGGTGAACATGCTGCAAAAGCCGGCGGTGAAGAAGACCAGATTTTCGATGCAAACGAGGTGATTTTCGAGCACGTTCTGGATGCTCATGAGTTCCATTTTTTAAGCTATAAGGATGATGAAGGTGTGGAGCACCATGCAACCATTCCTCTGCCTGTAATATTATATTCGCCGCAGAAAGGGCTGTCTGTTTTCATGTCGTCGGCGTTCCATCATGGCGAACATGAGGTGGAGGGATACCGGCTGGCAGGCAACAAGATTGTACCTGTTGATCCCAGTGTAAAGGTGTATGATCTTTCATTGACGAGGAACGTGGTGCAAATGTTCCTCGCACTCGGGTTGCTGGTGTGGATACTGCTCGCCGCGGCCAAAAAATATGCGAAGGGCATCGGGACGAAGAAGGCCCCCACCGGCATGCAGAATGCGCTGGAGCCGGTGATCACGTTTTTGCGCGATGAAGTGGCAAAACCGAATCTTGGCCACGATTATGCAAAATTTCTTCCTTTCCTCCTCACAGTTTTCTTTTTCATTCTTATTAACAGCATTGTAGGTCTCATTCCCGGTTCGGCGAACGTGTCGGGTAACATCGCTTTTACCGCTGTGTTGGGTGTCATTTCATTTGTGCTGATAACCGTAAACGGCAACAAGCATTACTGGGGGCATATTTTCAACCCCCCGGTTCCCGGCGGAGTGAAGCCAATCATGGTTCTCGTGGAAATATTAAGCGTGTTCACCAAGCCGTTCGCGCTTATCATCAGGTTGTTCGCGAACATGCTGGCGGGCCACATCATTATTATCTGCCTTATTTCCCTGATTTTCATTTTCGGTGGATTGAGCGTTGGCATCGGATGGGGATTTTCGCCTGTCTCGCTGGCGTTTTCGGTGTTCATCTACCTGATCGAAATACTGGTAATTTTCATTCAGGCATTCATCTTTACCAACCTTACGGCGGTGTTTATCGGCCAGGCTATTGAAGATGTGCATGATCATGACAAGCACCAGATTGGTCCCGATGACCCGGTGATTATTTAAGTATAAACTTTTTCACATATAAACACACATTTATGGATTTAATGACAGTTTTGTTGAGCGATGTAGCCTGGGCAAACGCAGGTGGTGCGATCGGAGCCGGTCTTGCAGCAGTAGGCGCAGGCATCGGTATCGGACAGATCGGTAAAGGCGCGGTTGAGGCAATTGCCCGCCAGCCGGAAGCCATCAACGACATCCGCGCTAACATGATCCTGACTGCCGCATTCGTTGAGGGAGTTGCCCTCTTCGCGGTTATCGCAGGTATCCTGGCTATGTTCGTTTAAGCCAATTTTGTACTGCATTCAAAGCACAGGGCGGCGAATGCAGTATTTTCAAATTTCGAATTCAGTTATCAACAATACACACAATAAAAAATGGACTTACTAATACCTTCCTTCGGCCTTATCATCTGGACGCTGGTGGCATTTCTCCTCGTCTTCTTCATTTTGAAGAAATACGCATGGAAGCCCATCCTGAAGTCGCTCAATGACAGGGAAGCCACAATTGCCGATTCACTGGCAACAGCGGAAAGGATGAAAGCCGAAATGGCCCAGTTCAAAAGTGAGAATGAGGCGCTGCTTGCCAAGGCCCGTGAAGAACGCGCCGTGCTGCTGAAGGAAGCCCGCGACACGAAGGACAAGATCATCAATGAGGCGAAAGAACAGGCCAAGCTGGAAGCGAATAAGATCATCACCGACGCGCAGAGTGCCATTCAGCAACAGAAAATGGCGGCATTGACCGACGTAAAGAACCAGGTGGGACAGCTCGTGATCGAAGTTTCTAAAAAAGTGCTCCGCCGCGAATTGTCGAACAAAACAGATCAGGAAACATACATCAGGCAGTTAACCGAAGAAGTTAAATTAAACTAGGCGCCATAGCCGCTCATTTATAAATTATGATGAATCCGCGATTAGCACGCAGGTATGCGAAGTCCATTTTGGACCTTTCCATCGAAACGAACCAACTGGATGTTGTTTATCACGACATGCAATATCTCCAGGCGGTTGCAGCGGTGAACCGGGAGTTCGTGGTGGTGCTGAAGAGCCCCGTTATTTCACCCGACAAGAAGGTGGCTATTCTCGATGCCGTTACAAAAGGCAACATCAGCGAACTGACCGACTCTTTCATACGGCTGCTGAACTGGAAGGGAAGGGAAATGAACCTCCCCGAAATTGCCGGCGCATTCATTGAACAATACAAGAAGTACAAGGAAATATATTCCATTAAACTGACGACCGCCGGACCGGTAAGCGAGGAGATTAAAAAGGAAATTGTGGAAAAGGTGAAGAGCCAGTCGGACATGAAAAATATTGAACTTACCACAGCGGTTGATGAGGACCTTATCGGCGGATTTGTACTGGAGATCGGAGGTACCCTGGTGGATGCAAGCGTGGCGTATGACCTCAATGCCATCCGGAAGCAATTTTTAGATAACGATTTTATATACAAGATCAGATAAACACAAAATATGGTTGAAATTAAATCGGATGAAATATCGGCGATATTGCGCCAGCAGCTAAGCAACTTCAACGCGGCTGCCGACCTCGAAGAAGTGGGATCGGTTTTGCAGGTGGGAGATGGCATCGCCCGCGTTTACGGCCTCAACAACGTTCGCAGCGGTGAGCTCGTGGAATTTGAGACCGGCATCAAGGCGATTGCCCTGAACCTCGAAGAAGATAATGTGGGTGTGGTACTCATGGGCGACTGGGCAGGTATCAAGGAAGGCTCCAAAGTGCGCCGCACCGGCAAGATCGCCTCCATTGACGTGGGCGAAGGAATGCTCGGCCGCGTGGTTAACGCGCTCGGTTACCCGATAGACGGAAAAGGTCCGATCAAGGGCGAAACCTATGAGATGCCCCTCGAACGCAAGGCCCCGGGCGTTATCTACCGCGAACCCGTTAAGGAACCCCTGCAAACGGGTCTAAAGGCCATCGATGCGATGATCCCCATCGGCCGCGGACAAAGGGAGCTCATCATCGGCGACCGCCAAACCGGTAAAACGGCCATCGCCATAGATACCATTATCAACCAAAAAGAATTTTACCAGGCCGGCAAGCCAGTGTATTGCATATACGTTGCCATCGGTCAAAAAGCATCCACCATTGCAGGAGTGATGAAAACGCTCGAAGACAATGGCGCGATGGCCTATTCGACCATCGTCGCGGCTTCTGCATCCGATCCCGCTCCGCTGCAGTTCTATGCGCCGTTTGCTGGCGCCGCCATCGGCGAATATTTCCGCGACACCGGCCGCCCTGCACTCATCATCTTCGATGACCTTTCCAAACAGGCCGTGGCTTACCGGGAGGTTTCCCTCCTGCTGCGCAGGCCCCCCGGCCGCGAGGCATATCCCGGCGACGTATTCTACCTTCACAGCCGCCTTCTCGAAAGGGCAGCGAAAGTGATCAGTGATGACGCCGTGGCAAAGAACATGAATGATCTTCCTGATTCCATCAGGCACCTGGTGAAAGGGGGCGGATCGCTTACGGCCCTGCCGATTATCGAGACACAGGCCGGCGACGTATCCGCATATATCCCGACAAACGTGATTTCTATTACCGACGGACAGATATTCCTCGAGTCGAACCTGTTCAACGCAGGTATTCGCCCGGCGATCAACGTGGGTATCTCTGTGAGCCGCGTGGGCGGTAACGCGCAGATCAAATCCATGAAGAAGGTGGCCGGTACCCTCAAGCTCGACCAGGCTCTTTATCGTGAAATGGAAGCGTTCTCCAAGTTCGGTGGTGACCTGGATGCGGCCACAAGGCTGGTGATCGACAAGGGCGCCAGGAACGTGGAGATACTGAAACAACCCCAGTACACACCTTACCCTGTTGAAAAGCAGGTAGCTATCATCTACCTGGGCACGCAGGGACTGGTAAGGCAGGTGCCGGTTAGGCGCATGAAGGAGTTTGAAGAGCATTTCCTGCTGGAAATGGAGAACAAATATCCTGAGGTGCTCGCCGACTTCAAAAAAGGCAACCTTTCAGAAGAGAGCCTCAAGAAAGTAACAGACCTCGCGGCCAGCCTCGTTCCGCAGTTTAAATAGCTCAAATCGATGAGATTAAAAAACCGCCTTTGGGCGGTTTTTTTTTAAAAAAACGGCCCGAACATTTGCAGTTTCAGAAAACCCGTGCAATCTTTGTTCAGGCATCACGCCGTTCCAATCCTCGGATTTACCCGTTTTAAGCCTCCAATCTTCTTTACCGTTTTCTCCAATATCTCAGGAATTACTGATTTCTACCCATTTATCCCGTGGCCCAATCGTTCCGTAATCAGTACCTATAGATAATATGAAAACGTTGTACCCAACAATTCAAAAAATTCCGGTTGTGCTGCTCGCCATCCTGGTAGCCGCCACCGCAAATGCACAAAAAGGCGATTACGCCACCAATTCACGATCCACAGCTTCCTATTCCACGCCAACCAATGTCATCGCCGGACCAGTTATCCGCGTAAGGGCAAGATCAGCAAATAAGATTGTACTCTCCTGGGCCCCCTTCAGTGAAGGAGTGAGTCACTATGTTCTGGAGCGCAGCCCGGACGGACGCCATTTTGAAGAAGCCGGACTGTTTTTTACGGGCGAATGGGGTAATGAGCCGGCGTATGTTTATACGGATAAGCTGAGGCATGCCTATGAGGGCCCCGTGTTTTACAGGCTGAGAATTGTGGGTCAGGATGGATCAGAGCTGTATACCACCGTGAGCATCGCCGAACCGACAGCCAGTTAGTATCTAACCATATTCAAGAATTTTTTTAAAGGGTACGATCAACAAACGGCCGGACCTTTCCAGGTCTGGCCAATTTTCTTAAAGAATTAAAAGTTGATTATGAGCACCATCACCACATTATTAGGAAGTTCTCTGATCATTAAATCAGTAAAGTCATTTTTCGACCTGCGTACCACGCCTGCTTACAGGAAGAGCCGCATCATCAGGCGCGGCACGAAGGCATTTGAAGAGTTTATTTTTAAAGGGTACGATCAACAAACGCCGGGCCTTTTCAGGCCTGGCTATTTTAAGGAGCTGAAGATGCTGTGCAAGAATTAGAAGTTGAAACTTAAAACTTAAAAGTGAAAAGTGAAAGGCATGCGATGCTTGATTTGAATGATGCGCTGGCATGAAATTTCAAGTTTAAGTTTTAACTTTTGACTTTTAACTTATTTTGGATGACTCTCGACAGCCACGTTCATTTCTGGAAGTACAACAAAGAAGACTATTCATGGATCGACAGGGACATGAAAGTGTTGAGAAAAGACTACCTGCCCACCGACATCGAGCTCACTCTCAAAAGAAATAATATCGACGGCTGCATAGCCGTTCAGGCCACCACCACAGCGCTGGAAACACGGTTCCTTGCCGAGCTGGCCAAAACGCATCCCGTGATCAAAGGAGTTGTAGGCTGGGCCGACCTCCGGTCGCCGGAGGTTGCGAAATATCTCGATGAACTGCGGCAATACCCGTCAATCGCCGGCATACGGCATATCGTGCAGTCCGAACCCGACGATTTTTTGTACAATGAAAAATTCAGGGCGGGAATATCGCTGCTCAGCGAATACAATTACACTTTCGACATATTGATCTTTCCGCGGCAGCTCAAAGCCGCGACAGATCTTGTCGCCGCCTTTCCGCAGCAGCAGTTTATACTCGATCATTGCGCCAAGCCCAATATCAAAGGCAGGGAGCTCGAGCCATGGAAGGCGGCCATCGGTGAACTGGCGGCTCACCCGAACGTGGCGTGCAAGCTCTCCGGATTGTTTACCGAAGCGGAATGGAAACAATGGAGCCCGCATGATTTTTATCCCTACCTCGATGTGGTGTTCGGGGCTTTTGGCACCGGCCGGCTAATGTTTGGGAGTGATTGGCCGGTGATGCTTTTATCGGGCATCTATGTGCAATGGAAGAGCCTGATTGAGAAGTACATGGAAGAAATACTGCCGGAAGAGCAGGAGAATGTGATGGGACTTAATGCCCGGAAAATATATGGTGTAATATAAATTTCCTTATCTTCCCTTACCGAAACTAACTGTGAAGCAGACTGCCACGATATTGCTGATATTATTGCTTGCATTCAATTGGATGGGATACAGGTTGCTCTCAGGATATTTTGAATACACTTCCGACGTTTCTCTCGCCAAAAAAATAGACAATTCCGGGTATAACGAAGCCGAGCTTATTGAATTAAAGACACCGCTGCACGCGCCTTACCTGGCAACGAATTCCACCGACTTTGAAAGGGTCGACGGCGAAATTGAACTCGGAGGCAAACACTACCGGTATGTAAAAAGAAAAGTTGAAGATGGACAGCTCGTGCTGCTGTGTTTACCGGACGAAAAGAAAACCGATATTCAGAATGCAAGAGTTGAATTCTTCAAACTGGTCAACGATATCGATCAATCTTCTTCACAGAGCAAAAGCAAGAATTCCGCTTCTTTTAAAAATACTACTACCGACTACAAGCAGGAAGTTAATTCATGGAGCATCGCTGCATGGGTTGTTGTACAGCCGAAAACCTTTGTCGGCAACAACGTATCTGTTTCCGAAGGCTACGATGTCATACACAAACAGCCACCCCGGGCATAAGCAGATTACCCAACTAACTTAGAATTCTATCTTTTTTACATTATTTGTTCCAATTAACTAACTGAGTGTCATGAAAAAAATATTTTTCCTAGCGTTATTATTTGTTATTGCCTATCAGTCATCAAATGCACAGGGCTGTGTGGCCATCCGGAGCACCGGCGCCGTTTGTACAAAGCAGGATCCTTCCCATGACGGAAAGGGCTGGCAGTTGAATACGGCATACCGTTATTTCAAATCCTTTCGCCATTTTGTGGGCACCGAAGAGCAGAAGCACCGTATGGAAGAGCACACCGAGGTGATCAATCACCAGCACACGCTTAACCTTACGCTGGTGAAACATATCAATATGCGTTCTTCCATTACGATAGATGTTCCGTTGCTGCTCAACAAACGGTCGTCCCTCTACGAACACGGAGGCAACAGCGCCGGCCAGGCAGGAAGGCACAACACCGGCTCATCCGGCGTTGGCGACATTCGCATAACGGGATACCACTGGCTGCTCGATCCCATGAAATCTATGAAGGGCAACATCCAGTTGGGTTTGGGTGTTAAGCTGCCTACCGGCAACGAGAACGTACAGGATGTATTTGTGAAAAGCGACTCATTGAAACTTCGCGGCCCTGTTGACCAGTCCATTCAATTGGGCGATGGCGGATTTGGTGTAACCGCTGAAGTGAATGCATTTTATAATTTCACGCACCGCGTGGGTGTTTACGGTAATTTTTATTACCTCATTAACCCGAAGGGTGAGAACGGCGTGTCAACAGGAAGAGGTGGCAAACCTTCGCAAACGGCTATCGATTATAAAACTGCGACGATGAGCGTACCCGATCAGTACATGGCCAGGGCAGGTGTGAATGTTACCTTCAGCCGCCTCACAACTTCTGCAGGATTGCGTTTTGAGTGCATTCCTTCCAGCGATTTGATCGGCAACGATGAGGGATTCCGCAGGCCGGGTTATGTGTTTTCTGTAGAGCCGGGAGCAGCTTATTCTTTCAATAAATTCGTTGCTTTTGCCACAGTGCCCGTTGCCTTGCAACGTAACCGCACACAGAGTTATTCGGACAAATTAAGAACTGCCGCAACAGGACAGTATGTGAAGGGTGACGCTGCATTTGCTGATCTGTCTATTAATATCGGCGCATCATTCAGACTCTGAGGTTTTTGCATGGGACCGAATAGAAATTGAAGTTACCTTTGCGCCAAATTTTTTGATGTACAGGTTACTTTGTTTTTTCATCATCGCGATCGCCCTGGATTCGTGTTCGCCGAACAATGCGACCATCGACGACTCGCTTGAAAAATATTTTAAAGAGAATAATGTCACCGGAACATTCGGCATGTTTGACAATGGAACAGGAGAATTTACCATTTACAACATGCCGAGGTTTCGCGACAGCGCCTACCTGCCGGCGTCCACCTTCGATATTGTTAACGCTGTTGTAGGGATAGAAACGGGAAGAGCACAGGATTCATCATTCGTCATTCCGGCAGACGGCAAAAGCCTGAGCATGATGCAGGCATTTACACAATCATCGGCGCCGGTGTTCCGGGAACTCGCGCGAAGGATAGGGAAAGATACCATGCAGCATTGGCTGGATACCCTTGGCTATGCCAGTTCACAGCAAAAGCCCGTTATCAAAGATAACCTGGACACCTTCTGGCTCGACAACACCGTAAAAGTCACTGCCGACGAGCAATTGGGATTGGTGAAAAAATTGTACTTCACCCAACTGCCCTTTCAGCCCCGCTCCCAAAGAATGGTTAAAAATATGATGACGCGGGAGGAAAACGCCAACTACATCCTTTGCTATGCCACCGGACGAGGCACCAGCGATAAGGGGCGTGAAATTGGCTGGAACATCGGCTGGATAGAAGAGAACAGGCATCCCTATTTTTTCGTATTGCAGATAGAATCGGCCGATACCAGTTACGACATGGCTGCACATCGTGAAAAGATGCTGAAGGACATTCTACGACAATACGACTTTATGGAGGGTAAAAGATGAGTAAATTTGCAGGATGGGTCTTCAATACCAGCATCCTGAGTTTATCCTTGCCCTGCTTGTGCTGCCGCTGGTAGCCATGCTTTTCTGGTATGTGCTCCAGTGGAAGAAGGATGTTGCGAAGAAGATCGGCGACGAGAACCTCGTGAAGGAACTGACCGTTGCGTACTCCCCCTCGAAATTCCTGCTCAAGTTTCTGTTGGTGACCGCCGCTTTTATTGCGGTGGTGCTCGCCATCATCAATCCCCGGCGGCCGGGAAACATGGATAAAATTGAAAGAAAGGGCGTGGATGTGATGATAGCGCTCGACGTGAGCAACAGTATGCTGGCCGAAGACATCAAGCCCAACAGGCTGGAGCGGGCAAAACAGATGGTCGACAATTTGATCACCGCACTCGAAAATGACAGGGTCGGGCTCGTGCTTTTCGCCGGCCGTGCATATTTGCAGATGCCGCTGACTACCGACCATGCCGCCGCGAAAATGTATGTCAGAAATGCCGGTCCCCAGGTAGTGCCCACACAAGGCACGATGATATCGGAGGCGCTGAAGCTTTGCGCGTCGGCGTTCAACAGTAAAGAGAGAAAATATAAAGCCATCGTTCTTATTACCGATGGGGAGGACCATGACCCTGCTTCGCTCGAAGTGGCAAAGCAACTCACTGCCAACGGCGTGGTGATTAGCACGGTGGGCATAGGATCTCCGTTGGGCACGCCGATACCTGACCCGGCAACAGGTCAGTTCAAGAAAGATGAACTGGGGAACACCATCCTGTCGAAACTTAACGAACAGGAGCTGAAGGAGCTGGCTGCCATTACCAAAGGAGTGTATGCCAATACCGAAGATGTTAACCAGGCTTCGGCCGCCATTATAAAAAAATTATCAACCATTGAGCAGACTGCGGTGGAGGATGCTGCGTTCAGGGATTATATCCATTACTTTCAGTGGTTCGCGGGCCTTGCGTTGCTGGTGCTGCTGGTGGAATTTTTGGTACCGGAAAGAAAAATGAATATGGCATGAAGAAATCTGTGTGCATATTGGTGGTGTTTGCTTTTCATGCGGCCGTCTTTGGCCAGCACATCAACAAACACCTCATCGATGCCAACAAATTGTACAAGCAGGGGAAGTATGAGCCGGCACTTGCCGAATACAGGAAGTCGCTGGAAAATAACAACGATCCCATCGCCAGCTATAATCTTGGCAACGCTTATTTCAAAACAAAAAGCTATGATGAGGCGGCTAAGGCCTACGGAAGGCTTTTGTCGGTAAACAAAGACCCGCAGTTGAGGCAAAAAACATTTTACAACCAGGGTGTTGCCTTCTCAAAACAAAATAAACTGGAAGAAAGCATTGAAGCTTATAAGAATGCGGTGCTGCTCGATCCGGCAGACGAAGATGCCCGGGTGAATTTGCAGAAGGCGCTGATGGAACTAAAAAAGAAACAGCCCCGGCAACAACAGAAGAAAGAAGATCAGAATAAGAAACAAAACAAAAATAACAAACAGCAAAAGCAACCGCCGCAAAGCAACCTTACGAGAAAGCAGGTGGAGCAATTGCTGAAGGCCCTTGAACAGCGCGAACAGCAGGTTCAGCAAAGAATGCAGCAGCGCAACAGGACCGCAGGAAAAGAAGAGAAAGACTGGTGAAAAAAAGTTAATAGTTAAAAGTTAAAACTTAAAAGTGGAGATCATCAGCGATATATCACGGTTACAAACACTTGAGGTGAAAGTGGGCGACCTGTTGCTGGGCAACCTGCATCCGGTGCGCGTGCAAACAATGACCACCACCGACACGATGGACACACTCGCGACGATCGACCAGTCGATACGCTGCATCGAAGCCGGCGCAGAACTGGTGCGCATCACCGCACCCAGCAAGAAAGAAGCCGAGAATCTGCTCAACATCAGGAACGGCTTGCACGAAAGAGGTTACCACACGCCGCTGGTTGCAGACATACACTTTACGCCCAATGCTGCAGAAATTGCTGCACGCATTGTCGAAAAAGTTCGTGTGAATCCCGGCAACTATGTGGACCGTAAAAAATTCGAGTTCATCGAATATACCGACAGGGCATACCACGAGGAAATTGAAAGGATCAGGGACAGATTTACGCCGTTGGTAAAAATCTGCAAAGAATACGGCACCGCCATGCGCATAGGCACCAATCACGGTTCATTAAGCGACCGTATCATGAGCCGTTATGGCGACACCGCAATGGGCATGGTGGAAAGCGCGATGGAGTTTCTTCGCATTTCACGAGACGAGAATTACCACAACATTGTACTGAGCATGAAATCGAGCAATCCGCTCGTAATGGTACAAGCCTACCGGCTCCTTGTTCAAACCATGCAAAACGAGTTCGGTGTTGTTTATCCGCTTCATCTCGGTGTAACAGAAGCCGGCGATGGTGAAGACGGCCGTATCAAATCTGCCATCGGCATCGGCACGCTGATGGAAGACGGTATCGGTGACACGATACGAGTATCGTTGACGGAAGATCCGGAATTCGAAATTCCGGTGTGCAAAGACCTGGTAAAAAGATATGCCAACCGTTCGTTCGATCACGCGCAGCCGCAGAAAGATGTGCTGCTGCCACTGCCGTATTCTCCTTTCGAATACCAAAGAAGATCAACGCACAATGTGTCGAATATCGGCGGCCGGCACGTGCCGGTTGTCGTTGCCGATTATTCGCAAACCGGACCGCTAAGTGTACACGATCTGAAATCGGCGGGCTATACCTACGATGAAGCCACGGATAAATGGACGATCCGCGACGCGGCGGCGGATTACATTTACACGGCCGATCAGTTGCCCGCCTTCGCTCTTCCCGGTTCCCTGCAGGTACTGTGCAATTATGATACATGGATCAAAGCCACTGATAAACAAAAATTCCATCCGTTGGTACCTGCAGCATCATATATTCAGATGCATTCTTCGGTGACTGATGTTTGCTTTGTACAGGTGGATGCTCATGAGAAGAAAATCGCATCTCCCTTGCGAAACATCATTCGCGACAAAAACAACGTTGTGCTGTGTTTACATTCTTCGGCCGCTGTTCCTATGCCTTCTGCAAGGGATTTCCTGGTTGAATTGATGAAGGAGAAAATAAAGACGCCCGTCATCCTGGTGGTGGAAAGCAGCGATGCGACGATCGATGAACAGCTTATCCACTTTTCGGCTGAAGCGGGCGCGTTGCTCCTGGATGGGATGGGCGATGGTGTGTGGCTGAAGAATGATCCGTCACGACTGTCGAACCGGAAGATTAGCGGCCGCACCTATCTCGAAGCGAAGGATAACCGGCAGTTTATCAACAACACCTCTTTTTCGATATTGCAGGCAACGCGTACGCGCATCAGCAAAACCGAATATATCTCGTGCCCATCGTGTGGCCGAACGTTGTTCGACTTGCAGGAAACGACTGCAAAGATCCGCGCCGTTACGCATCATCTCAAAGGAGTGAAGATTGCGATCATGGGATGTATCGTAAATGGTCCGGGAGAAATGGCTGATGCAGATTTCGGCTATGTTGGCAGTGGGCCGGGCAAGATCACCCTCTATAAAGGCAAGGAGGTGGTGAAACGGTCGGTCAACAGCGATATTGCCGTGGAAGAGCTGGTTACCCTGCTCAAGGAAAATGGCGCCTGGGTGGAACCGTGATTTAATAGTCTGCCAACGCAGGAAGTTGTGCGAGGGCTTTGGCAAGCTGCTCATCATTGGGTGCGATACCGTGCCAGTTGTGATCGTTCTCCATAAAATCCACTCCTTTGCCCATTACGGTATGCATCATGATGGCAACCGGCTTTCCCTTAAAGGCGAGTTCCTTCGCTTTATTCAATCCTGCAATCACTTCGTCCATGTCGTTGCCATTCATTTCAAGCGTTTGCCAGCCGAACGTCTCAAGCTTTTCACGGATGTTTCCGAGGTCGAGCACTTTGCTGGTTGGTCCGTCAATTTGCTGGCCATTCACATCAACTGTCGAGATAAGGTTGTCCACTTTGTTGAACGACGCGTACATGATCGCTTCCCAATTTTGCCCTTCTTCAAGTTCGCCATCGCCATGAAGTGAATACACCAGGTTCTTTTCGCCGTTCAGTTTTTTCGCCAGTGCCGCGCCGATGGCAACACTTAATCCCTGGCCAAGAGAGCCCGATGCCACGCGAACACCCGGCAGGTGTTCATGGGTGGCAGGGTGGCCCTGCAGCCGCGAATTTATTTTACGGAAGGTGGCGAGTTCTTTTATATCAAAATAACCAGTTCGTGCAAGTGTTGCATAAAACACGGGAGAAATGTGGCCGTTAGACAGGAAAAATACGTCTTCGTTGGTGCCATCCATATTGAATTTCGGATCATGCTTCATTATTTTGAAGTACAGCGCCGTAAAGAAATCGACGCATCCGAGTGAACCCCCGGGATGTCCGCTGGCCGCGCCGTGGACCATCCTTACGATATCTCTCCTGATCTGTGATGCCATGGCCTTTAAATCTTCCATCTGGTGTGTTTTATTGGCCGCAAAACTACGGGAATGGACAATAATTTGTCATTATTGCGTTTTATTATTTGAGAGGAATTGTGAACACGACCGGAAAAAACTTGTTTATGCAAAACGGGCTGGTTAATTTGCAACGGATGATCGTGCGCTATGTGCTTTCCGTAATTCGATAAAAACAAAACTGGCTGATGTTCGATGTTCTGCTTTCGCTGGCCATTTCCTTTTCCATCACCTTCCTTGCCATTCCCGTCATCATCAGGGTAGCGGAATCCAAAAAATTATTCGACGTTCCTAACGAACGCAAGATCCACACCCGCCTGATTCCCGCACTGGGGGGCCTCGGAATTTTCGCAGGGTTTTTACTTGCCTGTCTGCTGAGCATCCGGTTATATACTGCACCCGAATTTCAATATTTCATTGCCGCGGCACTCGTAATGTTTTTCCTGGGGCTTAAAGACGACATCCTCGTCATTTCTCCTATAAAGAAGTTTTTGGGACAGGTGATTGCGGCTACGCTCATCATTTATATGGGCGGCGTACAGATCACCAGCATGCATGGGTTTCTCGGCATCCATGAACTGCCGGAAATGTTCAGCATACTGCTTACCTACTTCACGGTTATTGTCATCATCAATTCTTTCAACCTCATCGATGGCATCGACGGATTGGCGGGCACGCTGGGCATCATTGCTTCTTCCATGTTCGGCTTCTATTTTTTGAAAGCGGGCATGACGCCGTACGCGGTGATGGGGTTCGCACTTTCCGGCAGCCTTGCCGCCTTTCTCATATTCAACTATAATCCTGCTAAAATATTTATGGGCGACACCGGTTCGATGCTTATCGGCCTCGTCAATGCCGTGCTCGTCGTCAAATTCATAGCCGTAGCCGAACAGCCGGGTATCAATATCCCGGTTGTGGCATCGCCGGCTATCGGGTTCACCATCCTCCTGATCCCGCTGCTCGACACGCTGCGCGTTTTCGGCATCAGGATCTTTCATCAGCGTTCTCCCTTCAGTCCGGACAGGAACCACATCCATCACCTGATGCTCGACAAGGGGTGGTCGCATACCACCATCACCTGTACTTTGGCGGCCTTCAGCGTACTGCTGGTGGGAGCAGCTTATTTTTTCCGTGAATTCGGATGTACCTGGGTGATACTGGCAGGCATAGTGATCTTCTTCGGTGGCATTGCGGCGCTGTACTACACCACCAGTCATTCGCGCATGTTCGTTACCCGCCAGGCCATCAAAACCAAAGAGGAAGAGATCACGAAGATCGTTCCCATCAACAAGGAGATACTTCTCGAAAAGCAAAATCTCTGACACCCGCGCTCGCTTTTTTCAGCCTCATTTTGTCTGCTATTTGATTTAATGTACGTTTGCACGGATTAATTCCACCAGTATGTCAGATGAATTAACCCTTATTATTGAGGAGTCCACGGAATCGATGGACAAAGCGATCAATCACCTTCAGTCAGAGTTAATAAAGGTTCGTGCAGGTAAGGCCACTCCGAATATCGTAGATGGCATTGTTGTCGATTACTATGGCAACCCTACGCCTATTCAGCAGGTCGGTAACATTTCCGTAGCCGATGCGCGCACACTCACTATTCAGCCATGGGAGAAGAATATGCTGCAGCCCATTGAGCGGGCCATCATTGCTGCCAACATCGGCATCAATCCGCAGAACGATGGCAACATGATCAGGCTGTTTCTGCCACCGTTAACCGAGGAGCGCAGGAAGGAGCTCGTGAAAAGGGCCCAAAATGAAGGAGAGCAATCCAAAGTGGCCATTCGGGCCATTCGGCGCGAGTCAATGGAACAGATCAAGAAGCTGCAAAAGAACGGCTTAAGTGAAGATGTGACCAAAGATGCCGAGAACTCCATCCAGGTACTTACGGATAAGTACATATCCCTCGTGGATAAATACTTAGGAACTAAGGAGAAAGAAATCATGACCGTTTAGCCGGAAACTTTACCTTTAATTATTCTCTAACATCAAAAGCTAACGCATATGAGCTTCTTAAAAGAGTTCAAAGATTTTGCCGTCAGGGGAAATGTTATAGATCTGGCCGTTGCGGTCATCATTGGTGCAGCATTCAATAAGATTGTTGACTCCCTTATCAAGGATCTGATCATGCCGCTCGTGGCGGTGATCATCGGTTCTCCCGATTTCAGCAATGCATACATCGCCTTCGGCGACGTTCCCGCGGGGACGCCGCTCGCCAAAGCGCAGGAAATGGGTCCCGTGTTTGCCTATGGCAATTTCATCACCGTATTAATCAACTTCCTGCTTCTTGCAGTCATCATCTTCATGCTTGTCAGGTTCATCAATAAACTGAAAAGAAAGGAACCCCCACCTCAATCTACGAAGGCAGAGCTTTCCAGTACTGACAAACTTTTAATTGAAATCCGCGACGAATTAAGGAAAAAAGAGTAATAATAAATATGATCAGGAAATTATTGGTTGGTGCCGTGCTGCATCTTTTCATCATGCATGCAGGGGCACAGGACAGTTCCATCAAAGGATTACGCGAAAACACCACCAGGAAAATTGCAGAAGACACCGCCCACAAAGATGGATGGAAAACAGGCGGCCTGTTTACCCTTAATCTGGCCCAGGGATCGTTATCGAACTGGCAGGGGGGAGGAGATAAATCATCGTTTTCGGCGGTGGGCTTCGTCAACCTTTTTGCCGCCTGGCGGGAAGGAAAGCACGTGTGGAACAACACCCTTGACCTGGGATACGGCTACATCAATACCACCAGCCTGGGAGCAAGAAAGAGCGACGACCGTATCGACCTTCTTTCCAAATACGGCTACGAGATATCCAAAAACCTCTATGCCAGCGCCCTGTTCAACTTCCGGTCGCAGTTTGCCGCTGGTTATGCGTATGCATCCGACCCCAATGGTGTTGAAACGAAAAACCTCACCTCCGAATTCATGGCGCCGGGCTACATGCTGATATCTTTGGGGTTGGACTATAAACCACAGCCGTACCTGTCGGTGTTTGCTTCGCCTTTTACAGAAAGATGGGTGTTCGTGGCTAACGACCTGCTGTCATCGCAGGGGGCATATGGTGTTGACACGGGAGCAACTTCCCGGAATGAATTCGGTGCCTTTTTGAGCACCGAATTCAACAAAGACATCATGACAAACGTATCGTTAAAGTCCAGGCTGGACCTCTTTTCCAATTACAAGAACAGGCCGGGCAACATTGATATTTTTTGGACAAACGTGCTGGCAATGAAAATCAACAAGTACCTTACAGCCAACGTTGCTCTCGATCTGCTGTATGATGACAATGCCATCGCGAGGATGCAGATAAGGCAGTTATTGGGAATAGGATTTTCCGCTAAATTTTAACAAGTGAGCCAACAGTCGTACCAGATAAAGTTACCGCAGTTTGAAGGACCGTTCGACCTGCTGCTGTTCTTCATAGAACGTGATGAGCTGGATATCTACAACATTCCGATCACGAGGATCATCACCGACTTTCTCGCTTATATCCATTCCCAGGACGACCCCAACATCGAACTGTCGAGTGAGTTTATCCTGTTCGTATCAACGCTTATGCGCATTAAAGCCAGGTTGCTGCTGCCACGCAAGGAAGTTGATGAGCAGGGTAACGAGATAGATCCGCGCCAGGAGCTGGTGGATAAGATACTCGAATACCGAAGGTTCAAGGAAGCGGCGGCCAGCCTTGCCAATATGGAAGCGACGAGGATGCTGATGGTGAGGCGTGGCAACCTGCAGAAGGAGATTGCGGCCATCGGTGAAGAATCGGGCGAGGGTACCGAAATACAGGCCATCACGCTGTTTAAGCTGATGAAAGCCTTCGAGAAGGTGATGAAGAGGCTCGAGGAGCGCAACAAGAAGCCGGTTCATACCGTGGTGCGGTACAACTATACGATGGAGGAAAGCCGTGAACAGATGCTGGTGATGGCACAAAAAGAAAAAGTGTTGTCGTTCGATAAGATCTTTGAGGTGTGCGAGGAAAGGCTGCAGGCGATCTTCACTTTTTTATCGTTGCTGGAACTGGTGCAGCAGAATTACCTTTCAATAATCATCGGCGAGGGAAAGAACAATTTTATTATTGAATATAATCAGGACAGGCAAGAGGATGTGACAGAGGAGACCGCGCAATCGTGATGTCATCCCAGCAAATTATTCACATAAATCACATCCTTCATCATTTCCCTGACGGTGGAGGCAATGCCTTCGGCATCAAAACCACATTCTTTCTGTAATTCTTTTACTGAGCCGTGTTCAACGATCCTGTCGGGAATTCCGAGCATCTTCACCTGGGCCGAATAGTTATGCGCCGCCATGAACTCAAGCACCGCGGATCCAAAGCCACCGAGAATGGTTCCGTCTTCAACGGTCAGTATTTTCGGATACTTGCTAAACACCTCGTGCAACAACGCTTCGTCGAGCGGTTTTGCAAAGCGCATGTCGTAATGGCCCGGATCGATGCCTTCCGTTCTTAACTGCCGTATGGCCGTTGCCGCAAAATTTCCCGGGTGCCCAAAGCTGAGAATGGCGATATCCCTTCCATCTTTCAGCTTTCGTCCCTTGCCAACAGGTATCTCCTGCAAAGGCGTTCTCCATTCCGGCGTAACACCTTCTCCGCGAGGGTAGCGAATCACCATCGGATTTACCGTTGTATCGAGCTGCGCTGTATACATCAGGTTGCGCAACTCCGATTCGTTCATCGGTGCACTCACGATCATATTCGGAATGCAGCGCATGTACGCAATGTCATAGGCTCCATGATGCGTTGGTCCGTCTTCGCCCACCAATCCTGCCCTGTCGAGACAGAAAATGACTGGCAGGTTTTGTATGGCCACGTCATGCACCGCCTGGTCGTACGAGCGCTGCATGAACGACGAGTAAATATTACAAAACACTTTCATCCCCTGCGTGGCCATCCCTGCGCTCAGCGTTACCGCATGCTGCTCGCAGATCCCCACATCGAATGCCCTGTCCGGCATCTTTTCCATCATAAATTTAAGTGAGGATCCTGATGGCATCGCCGGTGTTATTCCGAAAATCCTGTCGTTTTTTTCGGCCAGTTCTATGATGGTTTGACCAAATACATCCTGGTATTTTGGCGGTTGCGGAAGCTCATACTTTTTCTTATAAATTTCACCGGTAATCTTATCGAACAAACCCGGCGCGTGCCAAACGGTTTGATCTTTTTCGGCGAGTGCGTACCCCTTTCCCTTGACGGTAATGATATGCAGGAGCTTGGGACCGGGAATGTCTCTAAGATCCTTCAGCGTGTCCACCAGCTTCGTGATATTATGGCCGTCTATCGGTCCAAAATACCTCAGTTTGAGCGATTCGAAAAGATTACTGCTTTTGTTGATGAATCCTTTGATGCTGTGTTCCACCTTCGATGCCATCTCGCGCGTAAAATTCGCTCCGAGGGGCAGCTTGCCCAGCGCCTTCCACACGTCGTCTTTCACCTTGTTGTAGGTGGGGGAGGTGGTAATGTCTGTAAGATATTCTTTTAGGGCACCTACGTTTGGATCGATGCTCATGCAGTTGTCGTTCAAAATGATGAGCATGTCTGTGTCGGCCACCCCCGCGTGGTTCATTGCCTCGAAAGCCTGGCCGGCGGTGAGGGCGCCGTCGCCGATGATGGCCACCGATTTGCGGTTTTCCTTTTTATATTTTGCCGCCATCGCCATGCCCAGTGCCGCCGAAATGGAAGTGGAGGAATGGCCCACGCCGAACGTATCAAATTCGCTTTCGGTTCTCTTGGGAAAGCCGCTTAGTCCGCCGTATTTACGATTGGTGAGGAACGAGTCGCGCCTGCCGGTAAGTATTTTATGCCCGTAGGCCTGGTGGCCCACGTCCCAAACGAGCTGGTCGTAGGGAGTGTTGTAGATGTAATGCAGGGCAACGGTGAGTTCGATGACGCCGAGGGTGGCCGCAAAGTGGCCGCCATGCACGCTCACCACATCAATGATGTATTGCCGCAGTTCATCTGCCACCGATTGCAACCGGTCACGATCAAGGTTTCTGAGATCTTCGGGCGAATTGATCTGCTGGAGCAATGGACCGGACGTGATTTCCATCATGATGCTTTAAACGGCAAATTTACTTGAAAAGTGTGGGAAAAAGACGGGAGACGGGAGACGGAAGACGGAAGACGGGGGTGGACTACCACTTATCCTATTTTTGCCCAAAAAGCAACGCAAAAAAGTACATTTGAAACAGGTTAATGAGCTTTTTGCAAAAAATATCATACTACTGGTGGTGCCAAATCGCGGGGTGGGGAATAGTGGCGCTTTCCTTCCTGTTCTTTGCCGGTTCATTCGGACAGGGCATCACGCGGGAGTACCTCCTGAAAATCATTATCATCGTGGTTTGCGGCATCTTCAGCACACACATGCTCCGCTTGTTCATGCTGGCCAAAAACTGGCTGTTGCTTCCCATAGAAAAACTGCTCATCCGCCTTTGCGCCGCTGTCATTGTGACGCTGATCTTCAACGGACTGCTGGTAATAGTAATGGATCAATTGGCCGGCATCGATGCAAACCGCCGCAACCTCGATTTCATTACGCGGCTCATCGGTAACATGATCGACAGCGGTATCTGGATCATCCCCTGGGTTTTGCTGTATTATTTCTACCACTACTACATGAAGAGCCGCCGCCAGCAACTCGACACCCTCAAACTCGAGGCCCTCGTAAAAGAACTGGAGCTGAAAACCATAAAGGCCCACATCAACCCGCATTTTATTTTCAATTCACTCAACAGCATCCGCGCACTGATCGATGAAAACCCCGGCAGGGCCCGCAATGCCGTTACCAACCTGAGCAACATCCTGCGCAGCAGCATGCAGGCCGAAAAAACAGAAACCGTTGCGCTTGAAAGGGAATTGAATATTGTGAAAGATTACCTGGCGCTTGAATATATCCGGTTCGAGGACCGGCTCAAAATTGAATACAACATCGATATTGAAACGCTGAACCAGCCGGTGCCGCCGATGATGTTGCAAACGCTCGTGGAAAATGCCATCAAGCACGGTATCGGCAAACAGATCAACGGCGGGATAGTTAAAGTGACATCTGATTTCAATAACGATTACCATGAACTGATCGTTCAGAATTCGGGCCGCCTGAACGGTAGTATAAACGACAATGGATTTGGGTTATCGAGCACCCGCAACCGCCTTTATCTTTTGTTTGGCGACAAAGCAAAATTTGACATCGCACAGGTGGGCGAACTTGTTGTGGCCCGGGTGCTGATTCCCAAATCATAACATCTTCGATACGGAAATTAAAAAACAAACGGATGAAAGCTATAATCATAGATGATGAGCGGCTTGCCCGCAACGAGCTGAAAAAAATGCTGACCGAATTTCCTGAGGTCGAAGTGGTTGCCGAAGCCGCAAATGCCGATGAAGGCATGGAGAAAATAGAAAGTTTTGCACCCGACCTGGTGTTCCTCGACATCCAGATGCCCGGAAAAACCGGCTTCGACATGCTCGCAGAACTGGACAAGGCGCCCAACGTGATCTTTACAACGGCATACGATGAATTTGCGCTCAAAGCCTTTGAAGTGAACGCGCTCGATTACCTCCTTAAGCCGGTGGAAACAAAACGCCTTGCCGATGCCATCCAAAAATATCATTCATTTGAAGAGAGGGAAGACCAACCTTCTCAACCGGCAAATTATAACCGCTCGGTGCTCAACGAAACGGACCAGGTGTTCGTGAAGGATGGGGAACGCTGCTGGTTCGTAAAGCTGACGGACATCCGCCTCTTCGAAAGCGTCGGCAATTATGCGAAAGTATATTTCGGAGCGAATAAACCCCTCATCCTGAAATCGCTGAATGCATTGGAAGAAAGGCTCGACGAAAAGATCTTTTTCAGGGCGAACAGGAAACACATTGTGAACCTGAGGTTGATAGAAAAAATAGAACCCTATTTTAACGGCGGGCTGCTGCTTGAACTGAAAGGGGGCGAGAAGATCGAAGTGAGCCGCCGGCAAACCGTTAAGTTCAAAGAGATGATGAGCCTCTGAGCGGAACCTTACTCATGATTTGACCGCGTAAATCATTATATCGCTGCCGGGATTTTTTGGGAAAAGTATTTTTGACGTTGCCCGGTAACGGTGCCGCTTCAACAATGCAATGAATTGCTCAAGCCGATCCGCACCGTGCATGCTTCGGTGAAACTCGATAATAAATTGCCGGATCTTTCCTGACTGCAACGTTTCATGATGCTCGAGATCCGAAAGAATGTCTATTTCAGCTCCTTCCACATCTATTTTTACCAGCTCGATATTTTCAAAACGCTGCAAAAATCCGGACAACCTGGTGGCGCGTACTTCCTCGGTTAGTGCGTTGCGGTTCGTTGCTTCAAGAGAAGCATTGATGACAGAATCCGCCACATGCAGAGTCATCGCGCGGTCAACGTTCGACAAAGCGTTTTCATGAATGAATACATTGTTCAGTTTGTTTTCTTCTATATTTCTTCGGAGAAAATAGAGTGCTTTGCTGTATGGTTCAAAACAATGAATAACTGCATCGGGAAACAATGATCTGAAGTATAACGCGGATATGCCGATGTTCGCACCGCAGTCAATAATGACGGGCGATTTTATTGATGCTGCGAAATGGTACTCCTGGTCCACAAATTTCTCTTTGATCAGTTGGCTGGCGACGGCATGGGCGGGGGCATGAATGATGAATCGTCCGAGCCGGACATGCACGCTGCCCGTTTTCTTTCCGAATCTTTTGGACAATGCAAGAGTAACCAGCGCACGCAACAAGGCAAAGCGCGACACCGCAGGGTTTCTTTTGAAGGCGGCGACTAAAAATGGTTTGATGAGTGTAAAAAGCATTTGCGTGCGCTTCAATGCTTGTTACTTCTTTGTCTTTTGCGCTTCGGCTTCTCTTGCAGCGAGCAGGTAAATCAGCGAAGCGGTGCCGTCCATCGTCGGTTCGTTGGTGCTGTAATCGCCGAAATCGTCATGATACACTGCCAGGTCGCTCTGAAACTGCGCATATTGATCGGGGTTATATAGCCTGAGGCCGATCAGGTTTTTGAAGATGCTGGTGTAAACCGGGCCGTCAACGAGGCCACCGTCGATTGGGTAATTTTTCAGGTGGGTGAATGAAGAATGTGGATCCACCGGCGTGTCGCCCCAAGCCGGTAATCCATACACCATGGATGTGCCCCAGGGGTTACATCCAAAGAGCCAGTCGAAATTGGCTTGTGCCAGTTCGTCGTACTGTGCGTTGCCGGAAAGTTTTTTATACCAGTAGCACTGAATGGCAAAGGAGGTGGTGAGATTGTTGCTGCACCAAATGAAAGGTATCGCCCGGTAAAAAGCATTTTTTTCAGCTTTTTCCCATACCCGGTTGATGCCGTCCCTGTAATAATTGATCACTTGCGTTTTATCGCCGCCTTTCAATCCTTTTGCAAGCTCGTAATGCCCGAGGTTGATAAAGGGGTACCACTGATAGTGTTTGGCGGTGTCTGCCCCGAGCCAGGGTGTTACCGGTTCTTGCTGTGCGTATTTCCCGGCCTCATCATAACGCCTGAGCCACGCGGCCGCCAGCTCCATATCGTCCACCCAGTTGTCCTCTGCATAGATGTAAGGAGACAAAAC
This sequence comes from uncultured Chitinophagaceae bacterium, assembly GCA_946885665.1. Next base: position 57,772 of record CAMPGT010000001.1, read on the forward strand.
AGAAACCGTTTGTGTAACGCCTGGTTTTTTTAAAGCAAAGGCATAGGCCGATGCAGCTTTACGGGCCAGTGTTTTACTATAGGTTTTGTCGGTTCGTTTATACAGTTCGGCGCCGAGCGAAAAGGCGCTGCTGAATTTGGCGGCGGTTGACGAGGTCCCCTTTGTGTCGTTCATGAACTTTCCTCTTTGCTGCGGTTCGCCATTGATAAAATATACCGGGCGTTCATAGCCACGGTTGTACTGGCTGTCTTGTTTGGGAATGCGCATGGAGATGTGATCCCTGTCGTCGGCGATCTGGTTGAAGAGCCATTCATCTTTCGGATGCATCTTCAACAGCCAGTCGAGTCCCCATTTCGCTTCGTCGAGCACATCAGCCACGCCGTTTTTCCCGTCGAGGCCGTTCGATTGTTTGGTATCGGTGAATACTTTTGAGAAGTCGCGGTAAGCGGCGAGCAGGTGATAGGTAGCGTTGGCTGAAGTTGTAGAATACTGGAGATAGTCGGTGGCATCGTGCCATCCTCCCACTACGTCTATGTGCGTGCTGTCAGGAAGGCCCGCATCTTTTCCATACAGCACGTAGCCGTCATGCGTATGGCAGCTATCTTTAAGAAAGGGATTAAACCCGGTGCGTTGCTGGCGCATGTACCTCAAGCAGAAATCGGCTGCTCCCTTGTACACGTCATTGTTAATGCTGAAGTACGGTGATTTGGCCCCACCTGCCGAAATGCAGTAAATGCCCGGTTTTTTAAAAGATGAAAAGTTGAGGCGGTACGTTTGCGAAAAAGGGCCGTAGGCGCCAAATGCTGTACCTGCCTTGCTTGTAAAAACTGTTTTACCGGAGATTGAATCGATCACTGAAAATTCGCTGATGCTTTCATTTACCTTGCCGCACCAGATGGCTACTTTAATTCCCGACGGCGTATAGCCCAACATGTTTATTCTTATCCACGCGTTCTCCTGAGCCTGTAGCAAGGATGATGATATAAGAAAGATCAATGCAAGCGTAGCAAGCGGTCTCATAAAAAAGAAATTAAAATTTATGCATCACCTTGTCCATTTCCTGCACGATATTTTCATTATGCAAATTACCGATACTGCCTTCGTGCGTGTGCTTCAGCCCTTTTGAAAAATCGAATGAGAAGTTCCCCTTTTCAATTTGATCACCCACTGTTTTATATGCTTCGCGAAAAGGAACGCCTTTGTTCACGAGTTCGTTCACCGCCTCGACGCTGAAAATGTATTTATACTTCTCGTCTTTCAGTATATCTTTTCTAAAGCTGATATTCGAGATCATCAATTTCGTCATGTGCAAACAGGAAGTTAGTTCAGTAAACACAGGAAACAAAATTTCTTTGGTGAGCTGCAGGTCGCGGTGATAACCCGATGGAAGATTGTTCACGAGCAGTGTCAGTTCATTGGGGACCGACTGAATCCGGTTGCAATGCGCGCGCACCAGTTCGAACACATCGGGGTTCTTTTTATGCGGCATAATGCTGCTGCCCGTTGTAAGTTCGGAAGGGAAATAAATGAAGTTGAAGTTCTGGTTAAGGTACAGGCAGCAATCCATGGCAAGCTTTCCGAGCGTTGCGGCTATCGAAGCAAGTGCCTGTGCAACGATCTTTTCCGTTTTGCCCCTGCTCATCTGCGCATACACGGAATTGTGGTTTATCGTTCCGAAATGCAGCAATTCGGTGGTGAGCGTTCGGTTAAGAGGAAATGACGATCCGTAACCGGCGCCACTGCCCAGTGGATTTTTATTGGCGATGGCATAGGCGGCGGATAAAAGTTCCGCATCATCCACAAGGCTTTCGGCATATGCGCCGAGCCAGAGTCCCGCAGACGAAGGCATGGCGATTTGCAAATGCGTATACCCGGGAATAAGGATGTCCCTGTGTTTCTCGCTTTGTGCGATGAGCAGATCGAACAGGCTTCTTACTTCCTCTTTTATTTTTAAGATTTCGGCGCGCAGAAACAATTTGATATCAACCGCTACCTGGTCGTTCCTGCTCCTCCCGCTGTGTATTTTTTTGCCGGCGTCTCCGATTCTCTCTGTAAGCATCAGCTCTACCTGTGAGTGGATGTCTTCTACCCCTTCGTCTATTTTAAAGTTGCCAGCTTTTATTTCGTTTAGGATAACGCGCAATCCTGCCAACGCTTTTTCTGCCTCGTCTTTTTCCATCAGCCCCGTTTGCTGCAGCATCGTCACGTGCGCGATGGTGCCGGTAACATCATGTTCCGCCAGTTGCAGGTCAAATTCATTGTCGCGGCCAACCGTGAATGTTTCGATCTGTTGCGAGGTGCTTGTATTTTCTTTGCTCCAGAGTTTCATCAAACTTTTTTTAATATAGGATATTTTTCAGCAGGTTGATGTAAATATCAATGCCTTCTTTGATTTCTTCTGTATAAATAAATTCATCGGCCGTGTGGCTCCTGGCCGAGTCGCCGGGCCCCATTTTCAATGCCGGGAAAGGCATCAGCGCTTTGTCGGACGTGGTTGGCGAGCCGTAGTAAGTTCTTCCGAGTTTGATGCCCGATTGCACAACGGGATGACTAACGGGTATCAGCGACGACCGCATTCTCATGCTTCTGGGTTTCACTTCGGCGGTTACATTCTTCTTTATTTCAGCAAGCAATTCGTCAAAGGTGTACAATTCATTGACCCTGATGTCGGCAACAAAAGCGCATTGCGGCGGCACAACGTTGTGGGCCTTGTTATCGGTATGTATAACGGTCACCGACATTTTTACCGGACCCAAAAGTTCGGATACTTTTGGAAACTGGAAACTGCGGAACCAGTCGATATCTTTCATTGCTTTGTAAATGGCATTCTCGCCTTCGTTACGCGCCGCGTGCCCCGCTTTCCCGGTAGCCGTACAATCCAATACCAGCAGTCCTTTCTCTGCTATTGCCATTTGCATTTGCGTGGGTTCGCCTACGATGGCAAAGAAAATGTTGCCGAGGGAGGGCAGCAGTTTTTCGATGCCGTTGTGGCCCGATATTTCTTCCTCGGCTGTAGCGGCAAGCGCAATATTATACTGAAGCGAGGGCTCATTATAAAAGTGAAGAAACGTTGCCATAAGGCTTACCAGCGGGCCGCCCGCGTCGTTGCTGCCGAGGCCGAACAGCTTACCGTGTTTTTCGATCGGGGAGAAAGGATCATGGGTGTATCCCTGGTTGGGCTTTACCGTGTCGTGATGCGAGTTAAGGAGAATCGTGGGCCTTGACGCGTCAAAGAATTTGTTGAATGCGAATACGTTGTTGGCGATCCGGGAATGTTCGATGCCCCGCTCGCCCAGGAAACGGGCGATGGCGCCCGCCGTCTGGTCTTCCTCCCTGCTGAATGAGGGGATGGAGATCAGCTCTTTGAGCAGGCCAAGCGCTTCGTTATAGGTATTTGTTGCGTTCATTTTTTTGGGATTGGTTATACGGCAGTCGGCAATGGGCAATGTAATTAGGTTGCCGGTTGCTGTTTGCCGTTTGCCGGCTCTGTTTCCACCAGCCTTGTGCCGCATGCGCCGGTGATAAGATCGCCCAGGCGTTCGGCGCTGCCGATGATGACAGCTTTCACGCCCCTGTTAATGGCTGCAAAAGCATTTTCGAGCTTTGGAATCATCCCGGCAAAGATTACTTTTTCGGCCTTCAGCTTCTCGAAATCCGTTGCATTGATCACCGGGATCGCGGTCTCGTCATTGTCTGCATCCATCAGTACGCCTGCTTTTTCAAAACCATATACCAGCGTCACTTCGTACTTACCGCTCATCGCTGTGGCAATTTCCTGCGCAATGGTATCTGCATTCGTATTCAGCAACTGCCCGTTGCCGTCATGGGTAATCGGGGCCACAACAACGTCGAGCTCCTGTTGCAGCAGGCTATGAAAAAAGCCGGTGTTCACTGCATCCACATCGCCCGCGAAGCCATAATCGATGGCGGCATTCACACGTTTATGCGCCATTATCGCATTTCCGTCGGCGCCGGAAATGCCCAGTGCATTGCAGCCGTGCTGCTGCAATTGTGAAACAATATTCTTGTTGATGTACCCGCCGTACACCATTGTAACGATCTTCAGCGTTTCAGCGTCGGTGATGCGCCTGCCCTCTACCAACTGCTGTTCGATGCCGAGCCTTTCCGCCATTTTCGTCGCGAGCTTTCCACCGCCATGCACCAGTATCTTCTTCTCTTTGATATGTGAAAATTCGCGAAGAAAGGCCCTCAGTTTACTATCGTTGTCAATAATATTTCCACCGATCTTGATTACGAGGAGCCTGTTCATCTTGCGAGCCCGTTTGCGTGAAGGATTTCGGACAATACGGCCTGTGCCGCCCACACGCGGTTGGAGGCCTGCAGGGTTACAATGCTGTTGGGCCCGTCGAGCACCTCGTCACTGAGTTCGATATTTCTCCTCACCGGCAGGCAGTGCATCACCTTTGCGTTGTTGGTTTGCGATAATTTTTCGTTGGTGAGCATCCAGTCGGGATCGTTGCTGTAGATTTTGCCGTAATCTTCAAACGTGCTCCAGTTTTTCACGTACACGAAGTCAGCGTTTTTGAGCGCTTCTTCCTGGTCATGGGTGATGGTGGCGCCTTTGGTAAATTGCGTATCGAGTTCGTAATCTTCAGGATGGGTAATGACAAAATCGGCTTTGCACCAGGCGTTGATCCATTGTGAAAAGCTGTTGGCCACACATTGGGGAAGCGGCTTGACGTGCGGCGCCCAGGTGAGGACAATCTTTGGTTTTTTTGCCGGCTGCTGCAAATGTTCAGTGATGGTGATCACATCGGTGAGGCTTTGCAGGGGGTGCAGTGTTGCGCTCTCGAGGCTCACCACCGGAACGCCTGAGTACCTGATGAATTGTTTGATATAGAGTTCGCTGTAATCGTATTCCCTGTTCTTGAGCGAAGGGAACGTGCGGACGCACAGTATGTCAAAATATTTACCCATCACGGGTGCCGCGTCTTTAACATGTTCCACGGTGGTGCCGCTCATGATGGCTTCGTCTTCGAATTCGAGTGCCCAGCCTTCCTGGGTTATGTTGAACACGATTGGTTCCATCCCGAGGTTTTGCGCGGCGATCTGTGTGCTGAGGCGCGTACGCATGCTGGGGTTTAAAAACAATAAACCGATTTTTCTGTTCTTTCCGAGTTGATGGTCCTTCAGGGGATTGGCTTTATAGTTCAGCGCTTTGCTGACGAGCGTATCTATTGAAGGAACATCGTTGGCGGAAATGAAATTTTGCATTGATGAAGGAATTTTTTTATGAATCGATAGTCATTTTTTCTCACGCCTCCCGCAACACCTCCTCCCGCACAGCGTCCAAAAACTCATCCGCATCTTTCTTCCGCAGCGCGAGCGATGGCAACAAACGAATCACATTGGGTTTCGCCTCGCCGGTAAAAATCTTGTGATTCCACAACAGGTTTTTCCTAAGGTCATTGAATGCTTCCTGCACGTCAAAACCAATCATCAACCCCCGGCCACGTACATTATTCAATACGGAAATCTGTTTGAGTTCATTGATGAGATAGTCGCCCGTTGTCCGCGCATTTTCCATCAGCTTCTCTTCCTTCATCACCTCCAGTACGGCAAGCGCCGCCGCACATGCCAGGTGATTGCCACCGAACGTAGTGCCGAGCATGCCGTGCTTTGCCTTGATTTTGGGAGAGATGATGATGCCGCCAACAGGGAAACCATTTCCCATGCCTTTCGCCATCGTGTAGATGTCGGCATCTACACCAGCATAATCATGTGAAAAGAATTTGCCGGTTCTTCCATAACCGCACTGCACGCTGTCGGCAATGAACACCGCATTGTGCTTGTCGCACAGGTTGCGGATGGCGCGTAAAAATTCTGCATCGGCCACGTTGATGCCGCCAACGCCCTGTATGCCCTCGATGATCACCGAAGAAATTTCATTGCCCTTTTCGCTGAATTTTTTTTCGAGTGCCTCAACGTCATTGAAGGGCACGAACGCAACATTATCCGTTTCGTTTACGGGTGCAACGATGGCACGGTTATCCGTTGCCGCCACAGCAAGCGATGTTCTTCCATGAAAGGATTTACTGAAAGCGATCACTTTCTTTCTTCCATTGTGGAACGATGCAAGTTTCAATGCGTTTTCATTTGCTTCTGCACCTGAGTTGCACAGGAAAAGGCTGTAATCGGGCCTGCCGCTCAGTTCTCCCAGTTTGCGCGCAAGTTCCTGCTGCAACGGGATCTTTACTGAATTTGAATAAAAGCCCACCTGCTTCAACTGGTTCGTGATCCTTTCCACATAATGCGGATGGCTATGGCCGATAGAGATGACGGCGTGGCCGCCATACAGGTCGAGATATTGCTGGCCGGTGTTATCCCACACATACGATCCTCTTCCTTTCGTGATGGTGATATCGTTTAATGGATATACGTCAAATAAGTTCATGGTCAGTGATTTTAAAATGCGTTAGCTTTTAATTTCAATCCGGCAGTTTCATCGATGCCGAACATCAGGTTCATATTCTGCACCGCCTGTCCCGAGGCGCCCTTCAACAGGTTGTCGAGGATGGAGTGTACCACCAGCTTGCTGCCTACTTTTTCGAGTTGTATCATGCATTTGTTGGTGTTCACGACCTGCTTCAGGTAAATCGGGTCGTCGCTTACATGCACGAAGGGATGGCCCTCGTAAAAATCGTTGTAGATGGATTGCAATTCAGTATGTGCGAGGTCGCAATCCAACTGTGAGCTGATGAAAATCCCCCTTGTAAAGTCACCTCGCCAGGGAACGAAGTTGAGTTTTTCGCCTCCATCCGAAAAGCCGGGCTGCAACTGGTCGAACGACTGCATAATTTCGTTGATGTGCTGGTGACTGAGTGTTTTATACGCCTGTATGTTATTCGACCGCCATGAAAAATGCGCCGACGAAGAAAAACCCTGTCCCGCACCGGTTGAGCCCGTAATGCCGGTGCTGTAAACAGCCCTCAGCATGCCGGCCTTCGCCAGCGGCAATATGCCGAACTGTATCGATGAGGCGAAGCATCCCGGGTTGGCAATATTTTTAGCGGAACGGATCGCATCGCGGTTAATTTCCGGCAGTCCGTAAACGAATTCCCTGTTTCCATGCTTTGCGTTTTTTGCCAGCCTGAAATCCTGCGACAGATCGATGATGGCCACCTTACCGGGTATTGTATTGGCGTCGAGGAATTTTTTTGATTCCCCGTGTCCCATGCAAAGGAAGAGCACGTCAACATCATCGCGCATTTCGGAAGTGAAAACGAGATCGGTTTCGCCGAAGAGATCGTGGTGCACCTTACTTACCGGATTTCCGCTATTGCTTTTGCTGTGTACAAATTCAATAGCAGCAAAGGGGTGGTTGATGAGTATCCTTAACAATTCGCCGCCTGTATATCCTGCCGCACCTGCAATTCCTATTTTAACTTTTTCCATTAGCTTCTTCTTTTACCTGTTGATAGATCATGGTCTGGTTGCCGAATATTTTGCTGAATCCTCTCACGTCCTCTCCGCTCCAGCCATTATTCATTTCTCCGTATTTTCCAAATTTGCTGCTCATCAGGTCGTAGGATGATTCGATGCCGGTAACCATGAACCGGTAGGGCATCAACTGTACGAACACGTTGCCGGTTACATGTTCCTGTGAGTGTTCGAGGAAGCTTTCAATGTCGCGCATCACCGGATCGAGTATCTGCCCCTCGTGCAGCCAGTTGCCGTAGAATTGCGCAAGCTGGTCCTTCCAGGTGAGCTGCCATTTGGTGAGCACATGCTTTTCGAGTGCGTGGTGCGCTTTCAGGATCACCATCGGCGCCGCCGCCTCAAATCCCACCCTGCCTTTTATGCCGATAATGGTGTCGCCAACATGCACGTCGCGGCCAATGGCGTAGGCGCCTGCAAGCGACTGCAAAAATTGAATTGCGTCCGACGGATGTGGAAATGCGCGGTCGTTTACTTTTTTGAGTTCACCTTTTTCAAAGCCGAGCTTCACCTCTTCGCTGCCGGTATTTGTCAGTTGTGTGGGCCACGCCTCTTCCGGCAGCATTCCCCTCGATGAGAGGGTTTCTTTGCCTCCCACGCTCGTTCCCCATAAACCTTTGTTGATCGAGTACACGGCTTTGCTGAAGTTCATGTTCACGCCTTTGGACTTCAGGTATTCGATCTCCTGTTCGCGGCTCAGCCGGAGGTCTCTGATGGGTGTAAGGATCTCAACGCCGGGTATCATGATGTTGAATATCATGTCGAACCTTACCTGGTCGTTGCCGGCCCCGGTGCTGCCGTGTGCCACGGCATCCGCGTTCAGCTTTTTAACATGCTCCGCGATGTGCAGCGCCTGACTGAGGCGTTCGGCGCTCACGCTGAGGGGATAGGTATTGTTCTTGAGAACGTTTCCGAATACCAGGTACCTGATGATGGAATCGTAATATGATTTTACCGCGTTTACCGTGGTGTGCGTTGTTACGCCTAGTGTTCGCGCGTGCGCTTCTATTTGCTTTAATTCGTCGTCGCTGAACCCGCCTGTGTTCACTGTAATGCTGTGCACCTCATAACCGAGATCGTCGTGCAGGTATTTTACACAATAGGAGGTATCGAGGCCACCGCTGAACCCTAAAACAACTTTTTTACCGGACATCTTATCGTAGAAATTAGAGATTAAAGAAAAAATGCAGCAACGATTTTACGCCGTTGCTCTTAACGCCATTCTTCTTGACGAAAGGCTTCAATAGTTTCCATTGCTTGATACGCATAAAGCGCTCATACAATTTGGAGTGTTGCTTGAAGTCTTCCTTGGTTTCTGCAGGCTCGGGATGATCTTTTGGATCGTAAAGCATGGCGGTGCAGAGGCAGTTCTTTCTTTCCTTGCTCATGAGGATGTCGTAATTGACGCAGCTTTTGCATCCGCTCCAGAAGGTGTCATCCTGCGTGAGTTCCGAATAGGTCACCGGCTCGTAGCCGAGATCGGAATTGATCTTCATAACGGCCAGGCCGGTAGTGAGCCCGAAGATTTTTGCATCGGGGTATTTCTTTCTGCTGAGGGCGAATATTTTCTGCTTGATCTTTTTCGCCAGCCCGCCTTTCCTGAATTCGGGGGCAACGATCAGCCCCGAGTTCGCCACATAGTCGCCGGTCCACGTTTCGATGTAGCAGAAGCCGGCCCATATGCCTTCCTTCGTAAAGGCGATCACTGCTTTCCCTTCCCGCATTTTTTCGCGAACGTATTCCGGGCTGCGTTTGGCAATACCCGTTCCCCTGGCCTTTGCAGAGGACGCCATCTCTTCGCAGATGATCTCCGCAAATCCCTCATGCGTGTGGTCGGCGACCAATATTTGAAAATCCTTTTCCTGGTTCATTGATAATGTTGTGAAATGATGATAAATGACTAGGGGCCCTGAAAACTTTGTTTTCGGGAATAGCATCACCGGAATGATAGGGGAATTGTATCAACGTCGCACCCTGACGGGAACTGGGGTAATGTAAAAAACTGCACAGGTTTGTACAGCGAAAAACCTACGCATGGCAGGGGCTTGTTCGGCCCAGGCAGCGATCATATTTGCAGGTTTTTTTTGCATTTCACAAATGACTATACTTTGAGTAAAAGTTTTGACAGTGCAAAGTAAATATATTTTTCACTGGCGGGGGCATTTTTTTTAGTTAATTCCTGAATCTTTTCAGCGACACGGCATGGATGGCGGAAGCCATTTCGCTGATGAGCAGCGGATCTTTTTCGAGAGCATTGCCAACAACGATCACATCGGCGCCCGCTTTGCAGTTATGATAGGCTTTTTCGGGCTCCCTGATGCCGCCTCCCACGATCAGCGGCACCTGGATATTTTCGGCCACGGCGGCTATTAACTGTTCGTTAACAGGTCTTTTTGCGCCGCTGCCGGCGTCCATGTAAATCACCTTCATGCCCAGCATTTCTCCGGCCATCGCGGTGCACATGGCGATCTCACGTTTGTCGGCGGGCAGGGGGAAGGCATGGCTGATGTAGGACACTGTGGTAGGCGTGCCGCCATCCACCACCATATAGCCGGTGGAGATGATTTCGAGGCCGGATTGCCTGATGAACGGCGCCGAGATCACATGCTGACCGATAAGGAGGTCGGCATTGCGGCCGGAAATGAGCGACAGGTACAACACCGCATCGGCGTGATGCGACACCTGGGAAGGGCTGCCGGGAAACAGCAGCACGGGGATGGAGCAGTTCTTTTTGATGCGGAGGATGACGTCGTCGAGCTGGCGGCTCACTACCAGGCTGCCACCGGCGAAGAAATAGTCGACCGACGCATCAACCGCCAGCCCGCATAGCCTGTCTACCTCTTCGAGGGTTACTTTATCGGGGTCAATAAGTACGGCGAACGATTTTTGCTCTCCTGCTTTCCTGGTTACCAGCGACGAATAAACACTATGCGTCATGAATGGGCTATTGGTTTTAACAAAAGTGCATAATCTTTTTCATACTTACCTTTGCTCTTTAGATATCCATATTTGGGAAACCTGCCAAATATTTTTTTGCCTTTCGGGGGTTATCACCATGTGGACAATCACACAAACCGCTGCTACCGGGAAAAAACTTTTTTTCCACTTTCTTTTTCCACAAGCTGTTGATATTTCAAAACGGGAAAATTGAAAACACAAAGATATTTTCGTTTGCCGCAGGGGATCGAAAAATCATCACTTTAAAACTACTTCAAATGAAAAACAATCATTCACCAAAGGGATTGCACTTCAGTCGCCGCTATACCAAAGAGGGCGTCAGTGTTTTTGATCAGTTCGAATACGACTATCGGTCCTCGGTGATCCGCAACCCCAGCGGAGAAGTGGTGTTTGAGATGAACAACGTTGAGGTGCCGAAACAGTGGAGCCAGATTGCAACGGATATCCTTGCCCAAAAATATTTCCGCAAAGCCGGCGTACCGCAAAACGACGGAACCACCGGAAGGGAAACTTCCGTAAAACAGGTGGCGCACCGCCTCGCAAATTGCTGGAAGGTTTGGGGTGAACAATACGGTTACTTCGACAGCGCCGGCGACGCCCGGATTTTTTACGAAGAGCTGGTGTATTGCATCCTCAACCAGGCATGCGTTCCCAATTCGCCCCAATGGTTCAATACCGGCCTGTACGAAAGCTATGGCATCAAGGGCAAGCCGCAGGGCCACTACTTCGTGGATCCCAAAGACGGCGCGCTGAAGAAATCGACATCTGCGTACGAGCGCCCGCAGCCACACGCATGTTTCATACTGAGCGTTGAAGACGACCTCGTAAACGAAGGCGGCATCATGGACCTCTGGATCCGCGAGGCACGCATTTTCAAATACGGATCGGGCGTCGGCACCAATTTCTCCAATATCAGGGGAGAAGGTGAAAAACTCAGCGGCGGCGGCACGTCCAGCGGCCTGATGAGCTTCCTCAAAATCGGCGACCGCGCTGCCGGGGCCATAAAAAGCGGCGGCACCACAAGACGCGCGGCAAAAATGGTTTGCCTCGACCTCGACCACCCTGAAGTGATGAGCTTCATCAACTGGAAGGTGGAAGAAGAGAAAAAAGTGGGCGCGCTGATCGCAGCAGGATATCCCAGCGATTACGAAGGAGAAGCCTACCGCACCGTATCCGGTCAGAATTCCAACAACTCGGTACGCATACCGAATTCCTTTTTTGAGAAACTGGAAAAAGGCGAAGACTGGGAGCTGAAGGCAAGAATGGACGGCAGGGTAATGAAGAAGATACCCGCCCGCGAGGTATGGAACCAGGTAACTTACGCGGCATGGCGATGCGCCGACCCCGGCACCCAGTACGACACCACCATCAACGAATGGCACACCTGCCCGGCAGGAGGCAAGATCCGCGCTTCCAACCCCTGCAGCGAGTACATGTTTCTCGACAATACCGCCTGCAATCTCGCGTCTGTGAACCTTCGCAGGTTCTTCGATGAAAGCACGAACACCTTCGATGTGGAAGGTTTCGCATACACATGCCGGTTATGGACCGCTGTTTTGGAAATTTCCGTGCTCATGGCGCAGTTCCCTTCGAAGGAAGTGGCACAACTGAGTTATGACTACCGCACGCTCGGCCTCGGCTACGCGAACCTCGGCTCGATGCTGATGGTGATGGGCATTCCCTACGATTCCGAAGAAGCAAGGGGCATCGCCGGCGCAATAACAGCGATCATGACCGGCATCGCCTACAAAACGTCCGCCGAAATGGCTTCCATCCTCGGATCCTTCCCCAAATACGCCGACAACAAAGACAATATGCTTCGCGTGATGCGCAATCACCGCCTCGCTGCCTATGACGCAGATGAGTATGAAAAGCTGGAAACCAAGCCGGTTGGCATAAAAGCGAAATACTGCCCCGACTACCTGCTGACCGCAGCAACAAAGGCGTGGGACGAAGCTGTGCAGCTCGGTGAAAAGTATGGATACCGCAATGCGCAAACGACCGTGATCGCCCCCACCGGCACCATCGGGCTGGTGATGGATTGCGACACAACAGGCGTTGAACCCGATTTTGCACTGGTCAAATTCAAAAAGCTCAGCGGCGGCGGTTATTTCAAGATCATCAACCAGTCGGTTCCGGCGGCGCTCAAGAACCTCAGGTATAATGAGAAAGAAATAGATTCGATCATCAAGTATGCAGTGGGTGCTGGCACTTTCGCCGGCGCGCCCCACGTCAATCACCAATCGCTGAGCGAAAAAGGTTTTATTGCGGAAGAGATCAAAAAGCTTGACGCCGCGGTGGCCTCCGCTTTTGAGATCGGATTCGTATTCAACGTGTACACCCTGGGGGAAGAATGCCTGCAACGGCTCGGCTTCACACCCGAACAATACTTCAACTTCGAATGGAGCCTCCTGGAGGCGCTGGGCTTTAGCGACGACGAGATCGAAAAGGCCAATGATTACATCTGCGGAACCATGACGGTGGAAGGCGCCCCTTTTCTGAGAACCGAACACCTCGCGGTTTTCGATTGCGCCAACAAATGTGGCAACAAGGGCAGGAGATTTATTCACGCACACGGACATATCCGTATGATGGGTGCCGCACAACCGTTCATCAGCGGCGCCATCTCCAAAACTATCAACCTGCCCAACGAGGCAACAGTGGAGGAAATCGCCGATGCCTACATGCTCAGTTGGAAGCAGGGCCTGAAGGCATGCGCATTGTACCGCGACGGTTCAAAACTTTCCCAGCCGCTCAGCAACAAGAGCGACAAGAAAAAGAAGACCGACACAACAGAGCCGGCAACGCTCCAGGCTGAAGCAGGCGAAATTGAATCGAACATAGTTGACCTGGGCAAGCTCACCGTGCAGGAACTGCTGGAAGAAGTGCAGAAAAGAGTGCAGTCGTCGCCAGACACGAAATTGAAGCGGCAGCTCGCTACCATCGTCGAACGGAGAACACTTCCTGCAAAACGCCGCGGATTTACGCAAAAAGCGAAGATCAACGGACAGGCGCTTTTCCTCCGCACAGGAGAATATTCTGACGGCACTGTAGGTGAGATATTCATTGACATGGCGAAGGAAGGCGCCACCATGAGAAGCATGCTCAACTGCTTTGCCATCGCGATCTCGATCGGCTTGCAATATGGCGTTCCGCTCGAAGAGTTCGTAGAGAAATTTGTGTTCACCCGGTTCGAACCTTCGGGAATGGTTGAACATCCGAATATCAAAAGTTCCACTTCCATCGTGGACTTCATTTTCAGGGCATTGGCTTATGAATATCTCGGAAGAAACGACCTCGTTCATGTACTGGACAAACCGGAAGTGATGAATACGGGAACCGATGAGTGGGATGAAATTCCGACTTCACCGGAATATGAAAATACTTCGCGCCAGCTTAGCGACGTAAGAGTTGTTGCTGCGGGCAATAAACCTGCCGGTGAGCAGAAGCCGGCCAGGACAGTGAAAGCATCTTCGAGCCTCGACGCAGTCAATGCGGCGGCCAAGAGCATGCAAAGCGACGCGCCGGCTTGCAATACCTGCGGTCACATCACCATCAGAAGCGGTACCTGCTACAAGTGCCTTAACTGTGGGAACAGTATGGGATGCAGCTGAGAGAACGGCAATGGGCAATGGGCAATGGTAAATTTGGATTATTATTTCTATTTCAAAAAAGAAAAATCCGCTCGGCGACTATCCAGGTATTGTCATTATGAAAAAATTAATTCATTGCCCATTGCCCATTGCCCATTGCCGTATATTGCAGCATGACCATCAGCTTTTCATACGATAAAAAACAGGTGCTGCAGGCCTTGCGTTATCATTTTCTCGCCAGGCCCGAGATAAAGGTCTTGCTGATCATGGTGAACGTGTTTGCGATCCTGTCCGCCGTGCTCTTCTACTTCCGGTATATTCAACCCATTTCTTTCCTGATGTTCTCGGTGCTGTGGTTCCTCCTCATGTTGGTCGTGTGGAGAATACTTCCGCGAAGCATCTACAAAAGGTCGCACACGTTCCAGGATCATTTCAGCATGGATTTCTTAGACGAATACGTGGTGTTGCGGACAAACAATGGTGAAAAAGCCTGGCCATGGTCGGTTTTCAGCAAGTTCATCGAGAGCCCCTATTTCTTTCATCTTTATTTTGACGCACGCTCGTTCTTCCTGGTGCCCACAGACGCATTTAAAGATATCCAGGAAAGACAGGAAGCCCGGAAACTTTTAAGAGCGAAAATTACCGGGTTAGGGCGAAAATGAGTAAATTGAATTGTTCCCTGCTCATCTAACCCAGGTAACATTTTATTCATGCCTAAAGTTACCTTTAACAGCAGGAACAGCGCCTTCTACGGCGATCTGAAAAAGTCCGTTGAAGAGTATTTCGTCCGGAACAACCTCAAAAAAACGGGAAACTGGAGATTGTACATCAAAACGCTTACGCTTGTACCCGTCGCCATCTTTATTTATTGCTTTTTACTGCTTACCGACGTCTCCGCGGCTTTCGGCATCGCGCTAAGTTGCGTTCTGGGTTTTGTGCTCGCCACCATCGGCTTCAACATTATGCACGACGCCTGCCACGGCAGCTATTCCCATAAAAAATGGCTGAACGATGTGCTGGGACTGACGCTGAACGCATTGGGCGGGAACGCATTCATCTGGAAATTCAAGCATAATATCATTCACCACACCTACACCAACGTTGATGGCGTTGATGACGACATCGCCAAGAGCCCGCTCATACGCCAGTGCAACACCCAAAAATGGGTGCCGGCACACCGGTTTCAGCATATTTATGTGATGCTGGTGTACGCGATTTCATCGTTCGCCTGGGTGTTCATCATGGATTTCAACAAGTACTTCACGCAAAAAATATATAAAACGGACCTGCAGAAGATGAGTGCCAACGAACATATGATCTTCTGGGTCAGCAAAGTGCTCTATATCACCTTTTATATTGCCGTGCCGGTATATTTTGTGGGATGGCAGGCGTGGGCAATTGGCTTTACCTTCATGCACCTGGTGATGGGCCTCTCGCTGGCAATGGTCTTTCAGTTGGCTCACGTGGTTGAAAATACCGAGTTTGAGAAAGTGGAAGGCGAATCGGCTCATATCGAGAACGAATGGGCGGTTCACCAGGTGAGAACGACGGCCAATTTTGCACGCAGAAACCAGGTGATTTCGTGGTTTCTCGGTGGATTGAATTACCAGGTGGAGCATCACCTGTTCCCACGCGTCAGCCACGTTCATTACCCTCAAATAAGCGTGATCGTTAAGGAGTATTGCAATAAGTTCGATGTGCCGTACAACGAATACCGCACCATGTCGGGCGCCATCTCTTCACATTTCAGAATGATGAGGGACCTTGGCCGCAAACCGGCGTAAACTTCACATTATTTCGGGCGATAGCCGCTTTCCTCAAATAACTTACGGGGATTCATTTTCATCATGTCGTCGAGCGGTGTGGTGGCATGTTCGTCCATGAATTTTTTCACAATTTGCCATCCTGTAAATAACCCGATATTTCCTGGTGCACCCTCACCAAATTCGGGTGTGCCGGGAGAGTCGCCAATGTAGTTTTTGATCAAAGAGGGGTCATTGTTGAATACGAGCCCGTTTTTGAGGTAGTAGTTCCAGATAAAACCCTCATTTTCCCGGCATCCCTGCAACTGGCTTTTCGAATAGCCGATGACGAGGGTATCGTGCGTATCGGGCATTATCTTTTTTGTGAGGTACATCCGTTTTCCCTTCTCCACCATTTGTTCAACGAGCGTTTTGCCGCCACTCTGGTCGGGGTACAGGTCGTCAACAATATTTTTGATGCAGTTTACCGGGATGTATTCGGGTGCAAATTTCCGGGTGAGATAAGCAGGATACAGGGCTTGCCCCATGGGGCTGTTGTACATCGAGAAGGTTGAACCCAGGTGAAGCTGCAGGCCCACCGCCAGGCCCTCCATGGTGATGACGTCGCCGTACCCGGCGGTCGATGCTTCAAAATAAGCGTCCATCGGCCCAACGAAGGTGAACAGGCGCTGCGGCAACTGGTAACCCGGAAAATAATACTTAACATGTTTCAGCCCCTGGATGATATCTCTCTCCTCGCGCTTAAAATCGGGAAACACTTTATTTACCGAATCATACACCGGCCTGTAGTCATGAAGAAACCGCTTGATGGCATTCATTACCTGCAGCCCCGAGTCGGGGATCGGTGTAAGTCCGAGAATGTGCTGGGTGAAGTCTTTAAAGAAACCGGGGTATTTATTATATAATTCATCAAGCGAATAAGAAAGGTTGTTGGTATCGAGTGCAAAAAATTCTTTTTCGTACCTGATGGTGGTCAGGTTAACATTGATTTTTGAGACGTCCGGGCCGGAATTATTTGTGCAGGAGTAAAGCGTTAAAAGAAGCGCGACTGATACGATGCTTTTCTTCATGGAGGGAAAATACGAAACTTTCTAAAAGCGTAAATTTACACCATGAAGATCGCACTGGCACAGCAGAACTATCACATTGGCAATTTTGAGCACAATACGCAGCAAATTTTGAAAGGAATTGACGAGGCAGTTGCCGCCGGGGCCGACCTGGTGGTATTTTCAGAGCTTAGCGTTTGCGGCTATCCCCCCCGCGATTTTCTCGAGTTCAGCGATTTTATCGCGAAATGCTATGAATGTGTTGACATTATAAAACAGAAGACCGAAAATATCGGCGTCATCATTGGAAGCCCTGTCCGTAATCCCGGTGTAAAGGGCAAGGATCTCTTTAATGCAGCACTGCTGCTCTACCAAAACGAGATCCGGGGAGTGGCGCACAAAACACTTCTTCCCACCTACGATGTGTTTGATGAATACCGGTATTTCGAGCCCGCATTCGAGTGGAACGTGATCGCCTTTAAGGGAAAGAAGATAGCACTAACAATCTGTGAAGATTTATGGAACCTCAGTGATAACCCCTTGTACCGTTCGGCGCCGATGGACCAGCTTACCGGCCAGTCGCCCGACATCATGATCAACATTTCTGCGTCGCCTTTCGATTACGACCACGACGACGACCGGAAGGAAGTGATACGGGCAAATGTATTGCGTTATGGCATTCCGATGGTGTATTGCAACACGGTGGGTTCGCAAACAGAAATTGTGTTTGACGGCGGCAGCCTCGTATTCAACAAGCACGGCGAAATTCTCAGGGAGATGAAGTATTTCTCAGAGGATTTCGCAGTGGTGGAAGTGAACGCCGAACCTTCGCGCAGCAATGAAAAGGATACCGTAACCGTACAGGATCTGCAGCGCCTCGACAAGGAGATGCGGGTGGCCAAAGTGGAGGATCCCAACCAGATTATCAGCTACCTCACCAACGAAAATAACATCAGCCAGATACATGCGGCGCTTGTTTTGGGTATCAAAGATTATTTCTCAAAAATGGGTTTCACGAAAGCCATCATCGGGTCGTCGGGGGGAGTGGACAGTGCTGTTACCCTTGCCCTGGCATGCGAGGCGCTGGGCGCCGAAAATGTTCGTGCTGTGCTAATGCCGTCGCCCTATTCAACCGGCCATTCGGTAAGCGATGCCGAACAGCTCAGCAGGAACCTGGGCAATCCTTACGACGTCATTGCCATAAGAGATATTTATGAATCGTTCCTGGAAGCGCTGTCGCCATTGTTCGGCGACCTGCCTTTCAGCGTTGCCGAGGAAAATATCCAAAGCCGCACGCGTGGAAACCTGCTGATGTCCATCGCCAATAAATTTGGCTATATTTTACTGAACACATCCAACAAGAGTGAGCTGGCAACAGGTTACGGTACATTGTACGGTGACATGGCCGGCGGATTGGGTGTGCTGGGCGACGTATATAAAATGCAGGTTTTTGCGCTGGCAAAATTCATCAACCGAACGAAAGAGATCATACCGGAGCATATCATCACGAAACCTCCTTCTGCAGAATTGCGGCCGGGACAAAAAGATACCGACAGCCTTCCGGACTATTCCATTCTCGACAAAATATTGTATCAATATATTGAAAGGAGGCAGGGGCCCAGGGAGATCATATCAATGGGGCTCGATCCTGCGGTTGTTGCAAGAACGTTAAAGCTGGTGAATACGAACGAGTATAAGAGAAACCAGTTCTGCCCGATCATCAGGGTGAGCAGCAAGGCTTTCGGAGTAGGAAGAAGAATGCCGATCGTAGGAAAATATCTTTCGTAAATACTTCACCACGACCGGCAATGGTCAGGTTATTTTTTAAGCGCCACGATCATATTCTGATCGAAAGGCACCGGAAAGTTGGAAGTAATGCGTTTCGACAAGGTGAAATTGCTGTCGCTTATAGAAATAATTCTCACCAGGCCGGTAAGCTGACCGGGAAGCTGGCCGTCGATATTCAGCGAATCGCTTCCTGAAAGTGTCCAGTTAAACGGTGTTGACTGGGCGTCGTCGGTGCTGCACCTCGTTGCGCCTTCGTCAAATATGCCGGTGCTGTCGGATGAAAACGTGATGATATTATCCTTCTGGCACCCCGCCAATCCGCCAGGCAACGCGCCATCTATTTGTCCGTCCTTGTTTTCATCAAATCCTATTGTATCGATTTTCCAGGTTGTTGAGGTGATCAGGTCCACCGTGGAAGGAGGTTCTTCAACGTCTTTATCCTTCTTACATCCTACGGTGGCAATACCCGCTAAAGTCACGGCTACCAGAAAAGCTTTTTTCATACTAGTTTATTTTCTTTAAAATTTAAAAGGGTTACCCATTGGCTTAGGGTAAATGGTCTTTTGATCGATAACTTCCTCTCAGTGCATTTATTGTGCCTGATATTTTAAGATTTCGCAAAAATAAGCTGGCAAACGGCTTGCAATGCGTTTGTTCGTATTTTGTGCAAATAATTTATTGCTATGGGTTTCACCGCCAATGATATAAAGGAGTTGAATGAAAAGATAGGTTACCACAGTGTTTTTATTGACCGCCTGCGCGACGAAGTAGCAAAAGTGATCATTGGCCAGCACCATATGTTAGACCGCTTATTGATCGGATTGTTAACGAATGGCCATATTTTGCTGGAAGGCGTACCCGGTCTTGCGAAGACGCTTACCATTAAATCACTGGCGCAGGCTGTGCATGCAAAGTTCAGCCGTATTCAATTCACTCCCGATTTACTGCCCGCCGATGTGATCGGCACGATGATCTATAACCAGCAGAAGAATGAATTTATGGTTCGCAAGGGACCGATATTCGCAAATTTTGTTCTGGCCGATGAAATCAACCGTGCGCCGGCCAAGGTGCAGAGCGCGTTGCTCGAGGCAATGCAGGAGCGCCAGGTAACAATAGGGGAGCAGAGCTTTAAGCTGGATCAGCCTTTTTTGGTGCTGGCCACGCAAAACCCACTCGAGCAGGAGGGCACCTATCCATTGCCGGAAGCGCAGCAGGACAGGTTCATGATGAAAGTGATCGTTGACTATCCTACAAAAAGCGAGGAGCGCGTGATACTCCGGCACAATGTTGAGGGACTGAAAACAAAGGATGTTAAACAGGTGGTGTCCGTGCAGGAAATTATTCAATCGCGCGACCTGGTGAAAGAAGTGTACATGGACGAGAAGATCGAGGATTACATCCTCGACATCGTATTTGCTACCCGGCAGCCCGAAAAATACAAGCTCGATAAATTAAAATTGCTGATCGGTTACGGCGGTTCGCCGCGGGCAAGCATCAACATGGCGCTCGCCTCCAAAGCCCATGCTTTCCTGAATAAGCGAGGATACGTGATACCCGAGGATGTTAAAAGTATTGCCAAAGATGTGTTAAGGCACCGCATCGGGCTCACCTATGAAGCGGAGGCCGAAAATGTGAAGGCAGAAGATGTGGTGGATGAAGTGCTCAAAGCTATCGCAGTTCCATAAATCATGCTGACGACAGAGGATATATTAAAAAAGGTTCGCGAGCTCGAGATCAAGAGCAAGAAGCTTACCCGGCACATCTTTACCGGCGAATATCACAGTGCGTTCAAAGGAAGGGGAATGTTGTTTAAGGAAGTGCGCGAATACCAGCATGGCGACGATATCCGCTTCATCGACTGGAACGTTTCGGCACGGTTCAACCACCCATTCAGCAAGGTGTTTGAAGAAGAGCGCGAATTGACGCTAATGCTCCTTATCGATGTAAGTGGCAGCTCCCTGTTCGGTACAACGCATGCCCGCAAAAAAGATATCGTTAACGAAATTGGCGCCGTTCTTTCATTTTCTGCTATCAGCAACAACGACAAAGTGGGCGTGATACTTTTTACTGATAAGATTGAAAAATTCATCCCCCCCAAAAAAGGTCGCGACCATGTGCTGTACATTGTGAGGGAACTGCTCACCTTCACGCCAAAGGGCAGGGGCACCGATATTACCGAGGCCTTGCGGCAATACAACAATACCACACGGCAAAGATGCATTGCCTTCGTTCTGAGCGATTTTATCGACAGCCGTTTTGAAGATGCTCTGAAAGTGGCCGGTAAAAAACATGATGTAATAGGGATAAAAGTTTACGATAAAATGGATATGCAATTGCCTGCCATTGGTGTGATCGAAACCGAAGATTCGGAAACGGGTGAAAAGAAATGGGTGGATACCAGCGACATCCTCGTGCGCCAGGAATACCAGGAAAACTTTTTCGCCTGGTCGCAAACCTGTAAAAATATTTTCCTCAAAGCGGGATGCGACCTGCTGCATATTCGCACAGATGAAGATTATGTGAAAGTGCTGCAGAAATTTTTTGTCAGCAGGAACTGACGGGAACAATGATGAAGACCGGCGATAAACATATTACTGCACTGCTGGCGCTACTGTTACTTTCCACGGTGACCGCTGCACAGGTAAACGTGCGCACGACCGTTAACAGCGATTCGATCCTGATTGGCGAACCCATTACGGTAACGGTCGAAGCATACATGCCCACAGGTGCAAGGATAGAATGGTTCGTGGCCGATTCGTTTCCTCATTTCCTCATTACGAGCCGCTCACCGATCGACACGGTTCAGAACATCGATGCGAAAAAGGTAAGCCAGGAGTTCAGTGTTACCAGTTTCGATTCGGGCTACTGGCAATTGCCGCCTTTCGAGATCGTTATTGATCAACAGGCATTTTATACCGATAGCGTGGGCATCAATGTGGGATATACGCCCTTCGACCCTTCCGAAGATTACCGCGACATCAAAACCATCATCGAGGTTTCCAACCCGGCGGTCAATAAAATTCCGTTGTACCTGACCCTGGCAGTGCTGGCATCGCTGGGGGTGTTGATTTATTACCTGAGAAAAAGAAGGAAGCCTGAGGCGGTGGTTGCGCAGCCGGTTATTCCTGAGTTGTCGCCGTATGAAGAGGCGGTACGCGCGCTGAAGGCGCTTGCCAGGAAAGGCAGCTCCGACGTAAAATTCTATTATTCGGAGCTGAACGATATACTAAGGAACTATGTTTGGCGCCGACACAATATTTCATCGTTCGAGCGAACCAATGAAGAGCTCATTTTGCAATTGTCGAAGCTGGATATGCCGAAAGATAGTTTCATTGCCCTGGCGCAGGCGTTGCGGATGGCCGATTTCGTAAAATTTGCCAAGTACCGTCCCTCTTCCGAAGAAAATGAATCGAATTTCGGGGTCATCAGGGCCTCTATTGATGTAATGGATAAAAGAGTTGTAAGTGCTGTATAAGTGGTTTGAAAATATCGAGTTCGCCTATCCATGGATGTTCCTGCTGCTGCTGCTGGTTCCGCTGATGATATACTGGCACGTGTACATCGGCAATAAGCGGCAGGGCACCCTTCTCGTCTCATCGGTGAAGTCGTTCGGAGAGACACGGTCTTTCCGCACCGTATTTCGTCATCTGCCATTCGTGCTTCGTTTGCTGGCCATAATATGCCTCGTTGTTGCCATTGCCAGGCCGCAGGTGAGAAACGATGAAGAGCTGGTAAGCGGCGAAGGCATCGATATTATGCTGTGCATGGATGTAAGCGGCAGCATGCTCGCACAGGATTTTACGCCCAACAGGCTGGAAGCGATGAAAAGGGTGGCCGCCGGTTTTGTCGATAAGCGCCCAACCGACCGCATTGGCCTGGTGATCTTTGCCGGCGAAAGTTTTACGGCGGCGCCCATCACGATGGACCGGAACACTTTAAAGACGCAGATACTGAATGCGCAGACGGGCTACCTCGCTGATGGCACGGCAATCGGTGACGGCCTCGCAACAAGTGTTGAGCGCTTAAGAAACAGCAAGGTTAAATCGCGGATCGTGATATTGTTGACGGATGGGGAGAACCAGGGCGGGTTGCTCGATCCAAATGCCGCGAAGGAAATTGCGAGATCGATGGGGATAAAGGTTTATACCATTGGCATGGCCACCGAAGGCTTCGCTTCGGCGCCGATGCAATCGGACGGTGGCCAGGTGACTTTGAGAAAACAGCAGGTGAATATCAATGAAGAGTTGCTGAGAGACATTGCCTCGGCAACAGGCGGATTGTATTTCCGGGCGCGCGACAATGCCAGCCTTCAAAATATTTATTCGGAGATAGACAAGCTGGAAAAATCGGAAGTGCAGATCACGACACTCAAACGCTTCCGGGAAAAATATTTTCCTTTTGCCCTCGCTGCGGCAATCTTTGTTTTGCTGGAAATGCTGCTTCGCTACACCTTATTCAAAAAATTTCCATGATGAGGGCACTTGTTTACAAGTCTACAGGTTCATGGTACATCACCAAAACGGATGATGGATCAACTTTCAACGCGAGGATGAAAGGGATTTTTAAAATTGACGAGATCACTTCCACAAACCCTGTAGCCGTAGGCGACGAGGTGGAGATTGTGCCGGAACAGGATGCCGACAGAACGGCGATGATCACCGAGATTCTGCCGAGGAGAAATTATATCACCCGGCAGGCGCCGTCGCACCGGATGCATCACCACATTGTAGCCGCCAATCTTGACCAGTCCATCATGTTTGCCACTTTAAAGGAACCGCGCACCTCGCAGGGATTTATCGACCGGTTTCTTGTTACGTGTGAGGCCTACCACGTGCCGGCCATCATTATTTTCAACAAGCTGGATATTTACCGGAAGAAGGAGATGGATAAACTTGAAATGCTTACTGAAGTATATACCAAAATCGGCTACAGGGTGATAGGCATAAGTGTTCTCGAAAACACCGGGCTTGAAGAGCTGAAGGATTTATTGAAAGATAAGACGACTTTAATGAGTGGTCATTCGGGTGTGGGCAAATCTTCGTTCATCAACCACCTGTTCCCTGCGTTTGACCTGAAGACGCAGGATGTGAGCGGATGGAGCGGCAAGGGAATGCACACCACCACTTTCGCGGAAATGTTTGATTTGCCCGGCGGGGGCAGGGTTATTGATACGCCGGGGATGCGCGAATTCGGGATCGTAGAGATCAGCAGGCAGGAGCTGTCGCATTATTTTCCCGAGATGCGGGCGTTGCTTGGCGATTGCCAGTTTAACAACTGTCTTCATATCAATGAGCCCGGCTGCGCCATAAAAAAGGCCGTCGAAGACGGCCGTATAGATGCTGAAAGGTATGTGAGTTATTGGAATATTTTGGAGAGCATGGGGAAGAAGTATTGAAGGCAATGGGCAGTAGGCAATGGGCAAAAAATTTCCCCCGCTGGCGGGGGTGGCGCGGAGCGCGGGGGTGGACCAATTACCAACCTACGACAAATACTTCTTCGTAGCGTGAAACAGCAATTTGTTCTCCAGGAACTTCGCCACTTCAATCACAGCCTCATTATCCTTTCTCGGCGCTTCCCTGAACTTGCGGGGATAAATGGATATCCCCGTATAAATATTATAGTAAAGCGTCAGGATGTGGTTCCTGAAAACAAAATCCCATGTGAGGGTATCAAAATCATCTTCTTTGCGGGTGAATTTTATTTCAAGATCTTCAGCGAGAATGTTGGCCACTTCATAAAATCTTTTCAGGCCACAATCATCGTCAATGATCGCTTCGGTGCAGCCGAAGTCGGTGCGGAGAGTTAAGCTCATACGTTACGGATTTAGGGTTATAAATGCCAGGGTTTAAAACGTTAGCAGTTGCCTAGGCCTTGAATTTCCTGGCCTTCGGGGGCTTTTCACCGCTGAGGATCTTTTCTGCTCCAAACGACCTTCCATTTGCAGGACATCCGTATTTGGGCCCAAATACGTTGTTCCATACCCTGCACGAAGTGCCTGAAAGAACGATCAACAGGCAGATGATGATTGCCGCTAAACTGCGTGATGTTATCATAAGGG
>CAMPGT010000002.1 GCA_946885665.1 uncultured Chitinophagaceae bacterium
CAGCTTTCAGCTAATTACCTGGAAACTTCGTACCTGGAGAATGATAACGGAAAGTTCACTTTGAAAAAACTTCCGCCGGAGGCGAATTTTTTCCCGGTTTACGCTATTGCCACCGGCGATTTTAATAAAGATGGCAACCAGGATATTTTACTGGGCGGCAACACCGACCATGCAAGGATCAAGATAGGAAAGATAGATGCCGGGTATGGAACACTGCTGACAGGCGATGGTAAAGGCAACTTCACATACGTTAACCAATTGACATCAGGATTATCGGTAAAAGGCTGCATACGCGATATCGTTGACGTAAAAGGCAAAGATGGCAGTAACATCATCTTTGCGGTAAATGACCAGCCCGTTTCAATTTATACCTACTAATGGCAAACAATATTTATAAAACGATGCTGCTGATTGCAGGCGTAACAATCGCCGGCAACGCAATTGCACAGAAGAAACAAGCATTTTCGACCGCTGATTATATCCGGGCGCTAAAAGACGCTACGGACATTATGGTGAATGATGTTACTTCGCCGGTGGCTGCCTCGCGGTACTATGCATACATCACATTGGCCGCCAATGAAACGGTTTGCCAGTTTAATACGCAGCACCCCGACTTTGCGGGTACATTGAATGAATTTGAACCGCTGAATGTGCCGGCCGGCCTGGCAAAAAACAGCGACGAACATTTGTCGACAGTGCTTGCCGTTTACGAGGCAGCCGTAAGGCTTCTGCCGTCGGGAGTTAAACTGAACAGAAATATAGATTCGATAAAAACGCTTGCGAGAAAAAGAAGAATGGATACGGCGCGCGTCAACGCTTCCGACCGCCTCGCAAAGGCCGTTGTGCAGGAGGTGATCAGCTATTCTGCAAAGGACGGCTTCTCCAAACTCAGCGGGTACAAGAGGTTTACGCCACAGGATGGCGATGAATTTTGGAAACCTACTGCCCCCGGTTTCATGCCCGCGCTGGAACCTTACTGGCAAACCTTGCGGCCGTTTGCGATCGATTCGGCCTCGCAATATTCACATGGCGGTCTTACAAAGTATGATACCGATTCGAGCTCGGCATTTTATGATCAGATGATGGAAGTGTATTCGATCGTCAACAACATGACGAAGGATCAGGCAGCGCAGGCGAGCTTTTGGGATTGCAACCCTTACGCCTTGCAGCAGCTTGGTCATCTTGAATTCGGTATTAAAAAGATTTCACCGGGCGGACACTGGATAGGCATCACCGGCATCGCCTGCAAAAAGAAAAACCTCGACCTCGGGCAAACTGCGTTTGTGCATGCGATGGTTTCGGTGGGCCTGGCAGATGCTTTTATCACCTGCTGGGATACGAAATACCGGTTTGATCGCGTACGGCCCGAAACAGCCATTAAAAAGCTGGTAGATCACCATTGGCGGCCGTACCTGCAAACACCGCCGTTCCCGGAATACACATCGGGGCACAGTGTTGTTTCCACCACTGCCGCAACCATCCTCACCAACCTGCTCGGCGATAACTTCGCTTTTACTGATAACACGGAAGAGGAATTCGGCCTTCCTGCCAGGAAATTCAAGTCGTTCAAAGACGCCTCGAACGAAGCGGCACTGTCAAGATTGTATGGTGGAATCCATTACAGGGATGCCGTTGAAATGGGACAGGTAGAAGGCGACGAAATAGGCAGCCATGTCGTCAAAAAAACGGCAAAGCTGGTGGCACAAATCAAGCTGAACGGTGCAGAGAATGGCCAGGCAAAGAACTAAGTTGCTATTGTCAATATCACATTGACCGATCAGGCATAATCATTACCAGAAGCAGTACGCAAAAGGTTCGAAAGTGAACGATAAACTGTATCGAAACAGAACAGTTTGCTAAAGCAACTTCCAGTTAATCCACTGTGATTCAAAGGTGTTTGAAACGGGCACGGTTTTCAACTCAATTATAGCATGTTCAGGAACTACATTATAACAGCCGTTCGCAACCTGCTACGTAATAAATTCTATACTTCCATCAACATTGCGGGACTTGCCATCGGCCTTTCCGTAGGCATCATGATATTGCTGTGGGTGCAGGACGAGCTCAGTTATAACAAGTTTCATTCAAAAGCCGACAGGATTTTTAAGGTAAATTCCCATCTTCCCGCTGGCGATGCAGAGCAGGTGTGGGAAGACGCGCCGTCTCCCATTGCCGTTCATGCGTCCAAAAAAATACCTGAAGTGGAGAAGGCGGTGAGGGTGAGGGCCAACTTCGACAATTATCTGTTTGGTTACGGCGAAAAAACTTTTGCAGGGTTTAATCTCGCTTACGCCGATCCTTCCTTCTTTTCGTTATTTGATTTTAAATTTTTATCGGGCAGCGCGGCCAGGCCGTTTGAAGGCAGCCATTCGGTGGTGTTGACATCTTCCATAGCAAAAAGATTTTTTGGCGATCAAGATCCCATCGGTAAAATTCTCCAGGCAGATAAGAGAGACAACTTTAAAGTTACCGCAGTCATCGAAGACTTTCCCTCCAACTCTACCATCAACTACAGCATGATCTTTCCCATGAGCCTTAATGCGGAAAGGTTTGGAGGGAACGGCGAATGGAAAACGATTGACGAGGACCTGGGCAACTTCAATTATTCGATTTACCTGTTATTGAAGCCGGATGCCTCACCCGAGGTTGTGGGAAAGAAAGTAACCGGGTTGTATCGTGATATGCGCTCCGATGAGCCGAACATGAAAACATATTACACATTACAGGCGCTCACCGATCTTCACCTGTATGCAGCCGATGGAAACAGCCGCGCCATGCAGACGGTAAAGATATTTGTCCTCGTGTCTATTTTCATTTTGATCATTGCGTGTATCAATTACGTGAACCTGGCTACGGCCCGTTCGATAGTGAGGTCGAAAGAAGTGAGCGTGCGAAAGATCATCGGGGCACGAAAAAGCCATTTGTTCATCCAGTTCCTGCTCGAATCGGGCATACTGTTCCTGTTAAGCACTGTTGCAGCTTTTGTCATTATCCGTTTGCTGCTGCCACTGTATAATGACATTTCGGGCAAGCAACTGGTATTTAACCTGGGAAGTGCGAATGTATGGCTCGTGCTGCTTACCGCCGTTATTGGCAGCCTGGCGGTGGCGAGCATCTATCCGGCAATTTTGTTGTCGTCGTTTAGGCCCATCGAATCGCTGAAAGGTAAATTTACCGCAGGCATCGGCAACGCAGGCTTCAGAAAGGCACTGGTGGTAACGCAATTTGTTTTTTCTATCGGGCTCATCATTTCCACCATGGTTATCGGCCTGCAACTGAAATACATGCGCGAAAAAGATCTGGGTTACGACAAGGAGCATGTTTTCAGTTTTAATATTCGCGATGAGATGATGAATCACTACCCTGCGATCCGCAGCGAGTTGCTGCAGTCACCGGGCGTAGTGAATGTATCGAGGGCGAGCAGCAATATCATCGGCGTGAGCAATTCAACGAGCGACACCGACTGGGATGGAAAGGATCCCAACCGGGCATTTATCGTTCATCCCACTGCAATTGATGAACAATTTGTGCCACTGTTCAATATTAAAATGGTCGCAGGCAAGAACTTTACCGGTTCGAAATCCGACTCTGCGCACATCCTGCTCAATGAAACTGCGGTGCGGGAATCAGGTATCAAAGACCCCATCGGCAAGAGATTTTCACTTTGGGGCGCCGAGGGCAGGATCATCGGTGTTGTCAAAGATTTTAACTACGCTTCGCTTAAAGAAAAGATAGAACCCGCTGTGTACTATTACAACATGAACTATGGCTGGAGACTATTCATAAAAACCAACGGCAGGGACGCCGACAAGGCGATAGCTGCGGCGCAAAAGCAATGGATGAAATACAGTGCCGATTACCCGTTTAACTATGTGTTTGTGGACGAAGAATACGACAGCCTGTATAAAACGGAACAGAGAACCGGTACGCTGTTCAACGTTTTTGCTCTCGTGGCGATCATCATTTCCTGCCTGGGGTTGTTTGGTCTCGCCACTTATACGGCATACGTGAAGAAAAAAGAGATAGGTA
Organism: uncultured Chitinophagaceae bacterium; assembly: GCA_946885665.1. The sequence continues at coordinate 4,030 of CAMPGT010000002.1, forward strand.
TCCGGAAAGTGCTTGGCGCCGGCATCACCAATATCACCACGTTGCTGACAAAAGATTTTATAGTGCTTGTGCTCATTTCCCTGTTCATCGCGATACCTGTTGCGTGGTGGGCTATGAGCAATTGGTTGCAGGATTTTGTTTACCGTATCAGCCTCAGCTGGGATGTATTTGCAATTTCGGGCGCCCTCGCTATAGGAATTGCGTTGATAACCGTTAGCTTCCAATCAATTAAGGCTGCTTTGGCCAACCCGGTCAACAGTCTCAAAGAGGAATAGGGACCCAACCCGCGCGGACAACGGATCTTGCCAACCCCGTGGAAATTATATTAAAATATATTTCCTTCTTATTCAATAAATAACGTGCTCCGCCGTTAAATCTGAAATTCGAGCGGGTTCGTGCTCCCCGATCCTATTTGGAAAGACCGAAATACCAATGCTTATGAGATCAGGTTGTTTTTTATCTATTTGCCTTGTCGTGTTTTCCCTTGCTGCCAACGCCCAGCTTATCAGCGGCACAGTACACGACGAGCTCGGAGGAACCGTTGAGGGCGCCACGGTTCAGGCAAAAGGAACCCCCACAATAGTAGCAGCCGATAATCTCGGCGCTTTTTCCATCAACATCGGGCCGGCCGTAAAAAATCTTATCGTGTCGGCAGTAGGATTTGAAACCCTGGAGGTTCCTGCAACCGACGGGATCAATATTGAGTTGAAAAGAAACCAGGGGCCGCTGAACGAGGTGGTGGTGGTGGGTTACGGACAGTCGCAGAAACGAGACGTGTCGGGTTCCATCAGCAAGGTGGCCGGCAGGGAGATCGCCAACCAGCCTGTGCAGAGTTTCGAATCCGCCTTGCAGGGAAAGGCCCCGGGCGTGGTGGTACAGAACAGCAGCGGTAAAGTGGGCCAGGGCATCAAAGTGAGAATCAGGGGAACCGCCTCGATCTCGGCAAGCAGCCAGCCACTCTATGTTATCGACGGCGTTCCGTTAACTACGGCCAGCCAGTCGGATATAAACAACGAACCCACAAACCCTCTTATCGATCTTAACCCGAACGACATCGAGTCGCTCGAAATATTGAAAGATGCCGCAGCTGCAGCAATTTATGGTGCGCGCGCCGCAAACGGCGTGGTGCTCATCACCACCAAAAAAGGAACAAGGAGCGGAAAGAGTGTAATTGAAGTGAACACTTCTCTCGGCTTTTCCAACCCAACAAGAAAACGCGGTTTTCTAAATGCAAAGGAATATGTGGATGCGATTTTGACCGCAGCGCGAAATGACGGGCGTTATGATTTCATCAACTACGGCTCGTATGCTTCGGAACAGGAAGCGATAGATGTTTACCAGCAGTACTACATCGACAATTTTGTGTCGCCGCTTGCACTGGGCACCGATTGGGAAAAGGGAGAGGTAGATGTAAACTGGGAAAATGAACAATACCGGAAGAATGCCCTGTCTAAACAACTCGATGTTTCGGTTAGAGGTGGTAACGAGAAAACGAGATTTTATGCCTCTGCGTTTGCCGACGACCAGGAAGCCATCGTAATTGTCAACCGTTTCAAGAGATATGGCGGCAGGTTGAATGTGGATCATTCCATCGGTGAGAAAACAAGCATCGGCATCAACATATCCATCTCCAGGTCGCAGCTCGACCGCATATCCAGCGATGCATCTTTCTCTACCCCGGGACAGCTCATGGCCCAGGTGCCCATTTCGCCACTGATCGATCCTTCAACCGGCGAGCTCAACGAAAACACGCTTTACGATAACGGCCTTCTTGATGCAAAATACAACAGCGACAAGCAGGTAACTTTCCGCAGCGTAGGAAATGTTTTTATTAATCGCGAATTGTTTTCATGGCTCTCGTTCCGTTCTGAATTTGGGACCGACATCCTTAACATGACCGAGAGCACTTTTTCGGACAAGAGAACACAGGACGGAGAAGGCGTTGGAAAGGGCCAGTTCTTTACATCTCAGAATGTGACCTTCAACACCAACAACTATTTCACAATTCACCCGAACATAGGAGAATCTTTGAAATTAAACGCAGTGGCCGGTATGAGCTTCCTGCAAAACGACGCGATCACTTCTGCCATCCAGGGCGAAAGTTATCCATCGGGAGCCGTGAAGAATTTGTCGGGCGCCACCAGCATCACCTTTGGTAATTCATCGAACGAACGCTATAATTTTCTTTCTTATTTCGCGAGGGCGAACTTTACTTACAAGGATAAATATCTTGCGGGCGTAAGCATTCGCGCCGATGGATCGTCGAGGTTCGGCCCTGAGAATCGCTACGGTTATTTTCCCGCTGCTTCATTGGGATGGATACTCTCTGAAGAATCGTTCTTAAGCGAATCGTCTTCCATCAGCTTCCTGAAGGTACGGGCCAGTGCCGGCGCTACCGGCAACGCCGAAATAGGAGAACATGAATACCAGCAGTTGTTCCTCGTTTCCAATTACCCCAGTCTTCCTGGCTTTATTCCCGCACAGATCGGCGACCCGAATTTAAAATGGGAGAAAACAACGCAATATGATTTGGGCGTTGAATTTGGTTTATTCGACAACCGCCTCACCGGTGAAGTTGACGTTTACAACAAACAAACCCGCGACCTGCTGCTGGCAGTAAACGTTCCGGCCACCAACGGGTATTTTAATAACATCGCCGGCGTTAACCAGATTTTGCAAAATCTGGGAAGCCTCGAGAACAAAGGCGTAGAACTCTTGCTGAACGGAAGGATCATCGAAAACCAGCAGTTCAGGTGGAACAGCTCATTCAATATAGCGTTCAATAAAAACAAGATAAAAGATATCAACGACCAGATCATCGAAGGAGGATCGTACGTGTATTCCAGGGCCATGGAGGGACAGGCAATAGGCGTGTTCTACATGCAGAATTTTGTTGGCGTCGATCCGCAAACCGGCGACGCTTTATACCTCGATGCAAATGGAAAGGAAACAAGTGACTATAATCTTGCAGAAAGAATGGTGGTGGGTAATCCTAATCCCGACTTCACCGGCGGATTTACGAATAACTTCTTCTACAAAAATTTCGACCTGAACGTGTTCTTCACCTTTGTATCCGGTAATGAAATTTTTAATGATGCCGGCATATATATGACAGCCGGTTTTGCCGGCGGTTTTGACAACCAGACAAAAGAGATTTTGAACGCATGGAAAAACCCTGGTGACATCACAAATGTTCCGCGCTCGGGCGCATTTAATTCGACCGGCGAGCGTGCATCATCACGCTGGCTTTACGACGGATCTTACATCCGCATGCGGCAGGCGTCGTTGGGATACACGCTGAAAAATCTGCAATGGAAGGGAATAAGCGCTGTCCGGCTCTACGTTTCCGGCATGAATTTATGGACGCTGACCGATTACATCAGCGACCCCGAGGTAAACACAATCGGAACCGGCGGCACGAGCGTCGGCAATATTGCAGGAGGCATCGACTTTTACACCATCCCCCAGCCGAAAACGATCTCTTTCGGATTGAACGTTAAATTCTAAAGTATGCGGAAAAACATATTCATTTCTATCGTCTTTCTTTCCTTAATGGCCTGTAACAAGAAGCTGGATGTAACGCCGCAGAATACGCTTACACCTACCGAAATAAGTTCCGCAGACGATGTAAGGGGGTTGCTTTTTGGCGGTTATGCTTCCCTGCAGAATGCGAACGCCTTCGGAGAAAAATATAACACGTTTTCTGAATTGCTGGTTAGCGATAACGACTTACTGTGGCTGGGAACTTTTGCAGACTATGAAGATGTTATCCGCAAAAACCAGGTCGCGTCCTCATTAAGCATTTACGAAGTTTGGGCGAATTCATATCACACCATCAATATCGCGAACATTGTTTTGAGTAAACTCGATCTTGTTTCGGAAGAAGAAAGAGACGTGATTGAAGGAGAAGCAAAATTTATGAGGGGCCTCGTATATTATTACCTTGTTAACCTGTTCGCACAACCGTATTCTGCAGGAAATGTTTCGCAGGAACCCGGCGTGCCGCTTATCGTTCAACCTGTTGATGGCTACGACCCGGAAAGAGACAGGCTTCCGCGTGCCAGCCTTGAAGAAGTATATGCACAGGTGGTGGCCGACCTTACAGCGGCATCGGAAAAATTACCGGCAGAACAGGATAACTTTCGCGCAACGAAGTATGCAGCATTCGCTGCGCTGTCCAGGGTATATTTATCGCAGGCCAAATACGGCGATGCTGCAACTGCGGCCAATGAGGTAATTACATCAGATGCCTTTGAGCTGGCGCCATCTTTTGACAAGGCGTTTAATAATACAACAAACTCAACGGAAGATATTTTCGCCATTCAGCAAACGAGCCAAAGTAATGCAGGCACCAGCAACGAGGGCATCACCGCTCTTTATGCTGCCTATCCGTTGGGCAGGGGCGAAATACAGGTTACGGAAGAACACCTCGCGAAATACGAAGCAGGCGACGCGCGCGGACAATTTTTCGAGGAAGGAGAAAGCGTTGCCGGCGATGTTGGCATGCTCACTTCGAAATTCCAGGACCTGTATAAAGCGATACCCGTTTTTCGCCTCGCAGAAATGTATCTCACCAGGGCGGAAGCAAATTTGAGAAGCGGTGCGCAGGTTGGCGACAACACACCGTTGGAAGATGTTAACGTGATTCGTGAGCGCGCCGGTGTGGATGTGCTGCTGACCGTTGATGCAGACGACGCAGTAATGGAAAGGTTCAGGGAACTGGCTTTTGAAGGCGAACGGTTCCTTACCGTAAAAAGGTTAAAAATTACCGTAGATGGCCATCCCTACGATGACCCCAGGCTGGTGTTTCCGATACCGCAACGCGAAATCGATCTGAAAAATTCATTACCCCAGAACGCAAGCTATTAGGATTATTTTTTCAGTTTATCTCTTACTGCCTTTACCTCGTCGGGCGTTATCGGCGATGCGTCATTTTTAAATCTTGTGCGGATAAAGGTTAGTACCGAAGCGAGCGCGTAGTCGTCGAGGTGACCAAACTGCGGCATCAGTCCGTCATATTTTGTATCGTTAACGGTAATTTCTCCCTGCAATCCATTGAGCAAAATGCCTATCAGCCGCTCTTTATCGCCCAGCACATATTCCGAGCCCGCAAGAGGAGGGAAACGGTTGTTGTCGCCTTTTCCATTGCCCTGGTGGCAGTTACGGCAATAGATGCTGTACAGCTTATAACCTTCCGACCCGCTTCCAATGTTCAGCACATCCTTTACTTCGTCCGGGTCCTTGATATAGGACATGGATTTTCGCTTTTCCATATCAGCGAGATCGGCTTCGCCGAAGCTGTCTTTATCTCCCTTGTACATCACCCGCCATATTTTTCCCTTGTTGGATTCGGAAATGTAGAGCGAACCATCCGGGCCTTCTGCCAATCCCATCGGCCTGTATTTTGCTTCGCTGGTGGTGGCGACAGTGTCTCTCCCCGTAAATCCGTCGGCAAATACTTCCCAGGTGCCGGTTGCTTTCCCATTTTCCATCGGAACAAAGCAAACGATATATCCCGACTGCGGGTACGGCGACCTGTCTGTTGAACCATGAAAGGCAATGAAGGCGCCCTTCCTGTATCGTTCCGGGAACTGGGTGCCCTGGTAAAACAGGATATCCATGGGCGCCCAGTGGGCCGGGAAACCCATCACCGGCAAATCGAATTTTTCGGCTCTGCCGGTGATGTTGCCATCGCCGCCGTAGGCGGGCTGCAATATATTTTTCTGCTGATAATGATCGTAATATGCATAGGGCCAGCCATAGTCCGAACTCTCCGTTATCTTAACCAGGGTTTCGGAGGGAAGCACCGCGCCCTGCCATGCACTGAATTTGTCGGGAAACAGCGTATGAAAATTATCCATTCCATTCACCACCGCATACACCGTTTTATCTGCCGGATTATAGGTCATGCCCACGATGCTGCGGAGGCCCGTTGAAAATTTCTCGCCGTCTTTTTGTGTGAGGTTGATTTTATCCGCATCAAATTTCCAGACACCTGCGTGCTTTTCCAATTCGGGTGAAGGATCGAGCCCCTTGCCGTTCGGAACGCCAACAGGCCCGTACAGCGTAAGGTTCTGGCCCGCATCGGAAGGGCCGCCAAACGGGATGTACATGTTTCCCTTTTCATCAAAGGCCAACGGCTTTGTGGTGTGCCAGTGATGAATTGCGGCCGTGTCATCATTAAATACAACTTCCGTTTTGCTTTTAGGCACCAGTTCTCCCGGAGTCAGCTTGTTGCGCAGCACCTGTGTTACAGAGCTCGTGTACAGGTATCCGTTATGAATGGTAACACCTACGGCGGATCCTCCCCTGTCTTTGTAATCGCCAAAATAAACGATCGAGTCTGCTCTTCCGTCTCCGTTGAGATCGCGTATTCCAACGGTGCCGCCTCCTCCATCCATTTTAGGGTTGAAAGTGAGCTTCACATAAATGTCGCCGTTGTCGTTCACGGCAATGTGCCTCGCGCGACCTACACTGTCGGTAACCACCAGTGCCCTGAAATTGTTTGGAAGAAGCAGTCCGCCATTATCGGCGTCGGGTTCGGGCGTTTTTGCTTCCTGCCTGCATGATGAGAAAGCCATCAGCAACGCGATAAAAGTGCAATAAAAGAAACGCGCAAACAGAAAATTTCCTGCAAGTATATTGTTCATTTGATAGTAACAACCGTTAAGGCGTCTTGGAATTTTTAGATTGAAATTTATAGGGCTTACTTCACCTGTTTGGGATCGTAGTCGGTTGCGGCGAGGCCGTTAAGGTCCCACACTACTTTGCCTGCACGGATGGTGAGCTCGGCTATCAGCTTCTCCGTTCCCTTATACCTTTGGTTGCGTACATCCAGGAAACCAAAATCGCCTTTTTTGAGACTGAACACCGCAACATCGGCCTCTGCGCCCACGTCGAGGTTGCCGAGGTCTTTTCTGTTAATTACCATTGCGGGACTCCATGTAGATCTGAAGATCACATCCTGCAAAGGCATGCCCATTGCTAAAAATTTTCCCATTACATTCGACATATCTTTCATTCCCCTGTTCATGCTTTCGGTATGCAGGTCGGTGCTTATCGTATTCGGATAAAATTTTTGTTGAAAGGCGGGAACGGCCTGCCGCCATGAAAACGCTCCGCCGCCATGGCCCACGTCGAACACAATACCTCTTTTTTGGGCGGCAAACACAAATGGTTTCACCTTTCCGTTTTCATCCACCACTGTTTCGCGGTCCTTCGGTCCGTACGAAAATGTGTGCGTGAAAATATCGCCTGGCCGCAGGTGCTTCATAAAGAGATCTTCGATCGAGTTTGGCGGATGGTGTTCGCCAAAATCCACGATCACCGGCACGTTGGCAAGCTTTCCGGCTTCTACTGCTTTGTCTACCTGTCCAAAATCGCCCCAATAGTGCGACGACTTTATACCGACGATAGTTTCCGGAAACATTTTGGTGATCATTAATGCCGTCATCTTCGGGTTCATGTCCTGGATGTCCTGCTCGTCATACCGCGTGGTCATGCCATAGCTTGAAATATTGATGAATGCGAGAACGCGTGTTTGCGCCTGGTCGATGGTTTGTTTTTTAAACTGCCTGAAGTTTTTCCATCCGGCCGATCCCGCGTCAACCATAGTTGTAACGCCTGCGCGAAAACTAAACGCATCGGGCTGAACGCTTGTGGGTCCGTTGGCGATGTACAGTTCGGGATCTGTGCCAAAAAACACATGCACGTGCATGTCGATGATGCCGGGAGTTACATACAACCCGGTGGCGTCAATCACTTTCTTGGCGCCGCCGGCGGAAATGGAAGGAGCCACGCGAAGTATTTTACCATCGGCGATGGCGACATCCATCTTCGCATCAATTTTGTTTTTGGGATCAATAACGTGACCGCCTTTGATGAGGATGTCGACCGTTTGTCCGAAAGTAAGCGCAGGAACGGCAAGCAACGCCAAAAGGAGAGCGCGCCACAAAAAGGTAACAGATTTCATGTGCAGTAGATTTACGTAAGGGAAATCTCGAATTTAAGTTTAGTTATTCAAACTATGGCGATGAAACTTAAATATTATCTATCTTAACGTGCTCAAATTTCGCAACGAATAAATAAAACATATAAAAGGATGAAAAGAAGAGATGTCATCAAGGGGTTAACCCTTCTTCCGTTGGCTGGTGCGGGTGCAATACCCGCGAGTGCGCGTGAAACTGCCGGCGGCGCGGCACCCCTGGTGGAAAAGAATGCGTTTCGTGCCATCGGCGTCGAGCCGCTAATCAACTGCCGCGGCACATTCACCATCATCGGGGGATCGATCGAGAGGCCGTATGTGCGCGAGGCCATGGAAGCCGCTGCTTCATCGTTTGTACAATATGATGAGCTGGCAGATGCAATCGGCAAGCGCCTGGGAGAGCTCACAAAATCGGAATGGGGAATGGTTTCTGCCGGTTGTGCGGCGGGCCTCAAGCATATTACCGCCGCGTGTGTAACCGGTGGCAATCCGGAAAAGCTGGTAAGGATACCTGATCTTACCGGTTTTGAAAAAACTGAAGTAGTGATACCCCGGAGCTCACGCAATGTTTACGACCATGCCATAAGAAATATCGGGGTGAAGGTAATAACAGTAAACACCATGGAGGAACTGACGGATGCGCTTGGACCCAACACAGCGATGATTTACCTGATGGCCATGGAACCAACCGATTTTAAACTGGAAGATGTTGTTGCTGTTGCCAGGCCGAAAAAAATACCGGTACTGGTTGACGCGGCAGCGGAAGATCTTACCGTTCCCTGCGTACATCTCGAAAAGGGCGCCGACATTGTTGCCTACAGCGGTGGCAAGGCATTATGCGGACCGCAATGCGCGGGCCTGCTGATCGGCAGAAAGGATATATTGATGTCTGCCTGGCAGGCCAGCTCTCCCCACCATGGTCCGGGAAGAGACAATAAAGTGGGCCGCGAAGAAATGATGGGTATGCTGGCAGCAGTTGAAGGATGGATCACTTATGACCATGATAAAAAATGGAAACAGTGGATGTCATACCTTGACAACATCGCAAAGGCCGTCAAAAAAGTTGACGGGGTGACTACAGAAATTGAAGAGCCTAAGGAGCTTTCTAACAAGAGCCCCGTGCTGAAAATAAAATGGGACGCCGACAAACTCAACCTTACCGGCGCCGAACTGGCGGAAGAACTCGGGAGAACGAAGCCAAGAATTGCCGTGGGAAGCGGCGGAGCCAGAGGATATGAAAAAGGCGAAACGTCGATTGATATCACCGCCGGGCAAATGCAGCAGGGCGACGATAAGATAGTGGCCGACAGAGTTTCGGGAGTGCTTAAGCAAAACCGCCCCGCGCGGAAAATGCAAATGAGCCCTTCTACCGTAAATATCGGCGGACGCTGGGATGTGACCATTGAGTTTTTCAGCAGCACAGGCAATCACAGCCTGGTGATTGAACAGGACGGAAACTGGCTGCGCGGAACGCATAAAGGCGAGTTCACCGTTCGCGACCTCGAAGGAACAATAGAAGGTAACGCGATAGTGCTGAGAAGCGTCGAAAGACAGCCGGGCGACCATGTAACCTTTATTTTTTCGGGCACTGCATCACCTGACTCTTTATCGGGAGACATTTACATGGGAGAATACCGGACAGCCAAATTTACGGGCAAACGCTACGGGTACAAGAATAAGAGGGCGCCTCTTACGGTTCCTTCCGGACCCCCGCTGGCGACCTAAACTTTTTATTCTGTCCGTAAACTTTTAACGGGATTGGCGAGCGCGGCCCTCACCGCCTGAAAGCTAACGGTAACGAGTGCCACAAGTGCTGCGGTGACGCCTGCGATTCCGAATATCCACCAGCCGATATTAATGCGGTACGCGAAATCCTGCAGCCACGTGTGCATGCTCCACCAGGCAATGGGGAAGGCGATGACGGCGGCGATGACAACGAGTTTCAGGAAGTCCTGTGACAGCATCACAATGATATTCTGAACACTTGCACCCAGCACTTTTCTCACGCCTATTTCTTTTGTACGCTGTTCGGCCATAAACGTTGCCAATCCAAATAAACCAAGGCAGGCGATGAGGATCGCCAGCGATGCAAAAATGACCGCCAGTTGCCCAACGCGCTGCTCTGCGCGGTACATGTTATTAAATGAATCGTCGAGAAACCGGTAGCTGAACGGCATGCCGGTCGCCATGGCCTTCCATTTTCTTTCTGCCTGTGTAATGATGTCGCCCGCATCGGCTGCATTTATCCTGAAAGCGGTTGACCAATTTGCGCCGCCGAGCGTCATGCAAAGCGGGCCGATATTCTCCCTTAAAGATTCAAAGTTGAAATTCTTTACTACGCCGATGATGGTATAGGAGATCAACTTATTTTCGGGAAAGGACGTTAACGTGTATATCTTTTTGCCAACGGGGTCGGGATAGCCGAGCATCGACGCCGTAGTTTCATTAATGATAATGGCTGATGAATCGGTTCCAAAGTCGCGGGAAAAGTTCCTTCCCCTGATAACATGCATGCCCATGGTGCGGATGTAGTCATAATCCACCTCCCACTCCTGCATGTTGAACGAATTCGTGGAACTTACCACGGCTCCCTTTGAAAAAGTATTGTCGCTGCGTGCCGAAGCCGAAACGGGAATGTATCCTGCATAGGTAGCATTCGTTACTCCCGGCAATTTTGACATTTCGTTTTTATAAGCATCCGCGTTGTTGCCGAGGGCGCTTGTACCGTCAACGATCAGCACCTGTTCCCTGTTAAAGCCAAGCTGCTTGTTCTGAATGAAGTTCAGCTGCCGGTAAACAGTTATCGTCGCGATGATGAGCACAATGGAAGTGGCAAACTGGAAAATTACCAGGCCGCTGCGCAAAATGCTTTTCGACGAACCACTCATGATCTTTCCCTTCAATACATCGGTTGGTTTGAAAGAAGAGAGGAAAAATGATGGGTAACTGCCGGCTACCAGGCTAACGACCACCGGAAGCAGCACGATAATCAAAAGAATTTTTGGTTGGAGCAGCATACCTGCCGTAAGCGATTTTGATGCAAGCTGGTTAAATGCGTCCAGTGTCAATAGGGTAATCACAAGAGCCGCAATCATAGATAGCAGCACCGTCATTGCCGATTCGGAAATGAACTGCCTTACCAGGTTAGCCCTGGTGGTGCCCATAACCTTCCGAACGCCTACTTCCCTGGCGCGTTTCATCGAGCGCGCGGTAGAGAGATTAACAAAGTTGATGCACGCCAGCATCAGGATAAAAATGGCTACCGCAGAAAAAATGTACACATACTGTATGTTGCCGTTTGCGCCAAGTTCGGAGTAGAGGTGTGAATACAAATGAATTTTCAGCAAGGGTGTAAGCGTGTATTCAAGCCGGTTGCCGGCCTTTTCAAACTCTTCTATGCTTTTAATATCCATTACCTGCTGTGCCTGTGGCAGTACATACCTTTGGATGTATTCGCTGAATTTCTTTTCAAACTGTTTGTAATCGGTGCCTTCCTTCAGCAGCAGGTAGGTATGAAAATTATGGCTGAGATAGTTGCCAAAATTGTAAGGCGCGTTATCCATCGAAAACAGGAAGTCGAAGTCGAAATGGGAATTATCGGGAACGTCTTTGATAACAGCGGTGATCTTGTAAAGCGTAGAATTAGTTTCGATATTTTTTCCCACCACGTCAACGTTGCCGAAATATTTTTTTGCCGCCGATTCACTGATCACTACTGTATTCGGGTTATTGAGTGCCGTGTGGGCATCTCCCCGTACGGCAGGCAACGTGAACACGTCGAACAGCGTTGAATCGGCATAAGCAATCTTGTCTTCGTTGATGAACTCGTTGCCTTTCCTGATGAGGCGCGACCCGCTTGCCGCATAGAAGCGCGTGTACTGTTCTACTTCGGGATAATCCTTTTTCAGCGCAGCGCCCATAGGATCGCTGGTAGCCGCCATATTATTTTCATAGCCGCCCATCTTTACACTTGTATTGATGCGGTAAATGCGGCTGGCTTTGGTGTTGTACCGGTCGTAGCTAAGCTCGTCGGTAACATACAGCGCAATGAGCACGAAGCTGGCAAGGCCAATGGCCAATCCGATAATGTTGATTAACGAATAAGTTTTATTGCGCCGAAGATTGCGCCAGGCGATCTTGAAGAATAATTTCAGCATACAAAAAATAGTACAAGGTTGTGCCATTTTGATAAGTAACGAATTATCAGCGCCTTAAATAATTCCGACCTGCTAAATGGTTTCCGGTATGATACAGTGAATGTTCGGAAATGATACACCGCCTCAAGCCCGGAACAAATAAAAAAACCCACAGAACTTACGGGTTCTATGGGTTGTAGCGGGGCTGACCTTGCTCACCCTGCCATCAAAACTCTTCGGACATGACTTCGATTTGTTTCGCGTTGGCGCGGGTGGGTAAATCGCCTGGCTCTGTTTCAAAATCGGGCGGCAATTTGCGGGGCATAAAGAATACGTCGCCGGCTTTCGCGAAGATGATGTCATTGTCAACGTAGTACACACCTTCTTTCCTCTTCACAATTCTAAATGGTTTACCCTTTTTCATACCACCCCGGTTTTTGGTTATTTATGATTTATGACGGTAAACAAATTTGTCTAAAACGACATCCGTTTGCCCATCGTGACGTACGATCCTCATTGCGGTAGGATACCATCCATCCTGCTGGAACTTTGTGGGTACAGGAATGGCGCGTTGGTAGTTTGTCTGGCTTTCCAGGAAGGCTTTCGTGATCATCGGTTCATAGAAGGTTATTTTTCCGTCGAACGAACCGAACAGGAATGTTTCTGTGAAAGGCTGCCCGTTAAGCTCGCCGGAGGTTACATCGATCCAGTGTGCACCCATTTGCGGAACGCCACCGCCGGCGTTCACATAATTGGCAGGAAAGTACTCGGGAGCCGGCGCATTTTTAAATTTGGCGCTGTCCACTTCATAAGGAGGGATGGCCGAAACCTGTTCGATTGTTTGAGAATAGAAATGGAAATCGAAGTGCGGTTTTCCATATATCTGCTCGGGTTCATGGCCAATGGGGTTCCAGTTAAGCATCACGAAATTGAAAGGAATAACGGCTTCTGTTACCGGGTTGAATTTAAGCAGCCAGTAGTTGCCGCCGCTGTGGTCGTGGCCACCGGTACCGCCAACCGGAACCGAGTTCATGGCTGCATCGTCGAGGGTTATCGCAATTTGCTGGGGGTTACCCTGCTTGTCGAGCTTTACCCATGTCCATGCCTTACCGCCATGAACCTCGGCCTGCGGGCCCTTGAAAGTACCGTCTTTACCACCGTTTTCGTTTTTATCGCAGGAGGTGAGTGAAAATGCGACAACGGCAACGAATAGAATCTTTTTCATTTTTTCTTTTTTTGAAAAGGTTTTTTGAATGAATGTTTTTGATTGCGGGCACAAAGATGTACAGGGCCCGATAGCCGGGAAAGGCCATCGTGTATGAATTGCAACGAGAAGGGAATGAATTGAAGAATTGATTAAATTTGATTCTCCCAAACCCATTTTTGTGCGGAAGCTCCAGGTTTCATTTATTGTGCTGCTACTGCTGCTTGCACAATCTTTACTGGCACAGGAAGATAAGCTGTACCCTTTTGCGCACTATAATCTCAACAACGGACTTGCGGCATACAATGCCAATACCATCGTACAGGATCAACGCGGTTTTATCTGGATTGGCACCATTAACGGCCTGCAACGTTTTGACGGCCACACCTTCATCACGTTTCGCCGTATCCCCGGCAACAGCAGGTCGCTGCCCGATAACTACATAGATCACCTTTTCCTCGACAGTAAACAGAATCTGTGGCTGGTGCTCGGCAACGGGGAGATCGGCACCTTCGATACCCGCCGCTTTATTTTTAACAGGGTCAAACTGGAAATCGACGACGACCGAACGCTGAGAGAGCCAAGGCGACTGGTTGAGGACGGCGAGGGAAACCTGATGTACATCATCTACGGGCACCAGGTTACCACCTACGACAGCCACCTCCGGGAATTCTCTTCCAGGCACAATAAGCTTCGGCTGCCGCCGGGATGGAAAGCGATTTCGGTGGCCGACGACCCATCCGCCAAAAGACTCTGGATCGGCACCGACAGCGGCATATGCGTGTACGACCGGCGCGCCATGACCACCAGCTACCGCGGGCATAATCTGGAGAAGATCCGCTTTATCGATCGGTTTGGCGGAAGTATGCGGCACCAGAACATCATGATAGATGGTCGTTCGAGGCTGTGGTACACGATTAATGATCCCGTTACCGCGCTGCCGACAATTAACTGCTACAATCTTGGCAGTGACTCGGTTTTACTTGGCCACGAAGCATTGCTCCCGCGACCGAAAACGGAATACGAGGTCAAAAGACTGCTTTGCCAGAAAGATGGAAACGTATGGCTCACGGGGGCCAATTCATTCCTTCATTTCAACGAACAGCAAAACAAATTTGTGCCTGTTTCGTCGGGTATAGCAGACAACGAAATTGACTTCGAAGAGATTAATTATTTGTTTGAAGACAGAGAGAAAAACATTTGGCTCAGCACGGGCAACAATGGCGTGCACATTTTTAAACCGTCTCAGCCGCAATTTGGCAGCGTACGGCATTTTAACAGGTCGGCAGGCGATTATGATGAAGGCTCCGTCATCGCCCTGGCTCATGATGGCGCCGGCAACCTGCTGGCAGGAGTAAACGGCGACGGCCTGCATAGATACGATGCAGCGGTTAAAGAATTACCGGCAGCAGACTATACCGCCGATGAAAAAAAACCACACACCATCTGGAGCATCTGCCCCCTGCGCGACAAAAGATCCGTCTGGATGGGAACATCTTCGGGCGTCGTTGTTTATGACATCGCCGGCAGAACTGCGAAGCACCATAATCCTTCTCCTTTTGCCAATAAGCTCGTGCGCACAATTGCGGAGGACCAGCGTGGCAATATTTGGTTAGGATTACCGGCCGCCGGTGTATTCAAATGGAACCCCGACAAGGCAAAAGGAGATTTTGATAATGGGTTCGTTAGCATAGCGGGCACGCCTGATAATTTAATTGAAAAGATCACGGTCGACAGCAAAGGATTTGTGTGGGTGTGCACTTTGATGAACGGCGTGTATAAGATAGATCCGGCCACCGACAGCATTTTAATCCATCTTACCCACGACGGGCCCGCAGGGCAGCGGTTACTTTCCGACGCCGTGACCGATGCGTTCGAATACAACGACAGCATTATGGTGTTTCCAACGGGAGCCCTCAATTTTTATAATACGGTAACGCATACCGTAACGCCGGTGAGCTCTGCCGATGGCCTTCCTTCAGATATCGTGAGAAGCATTGAAAAAGATTCGCGAAACAATTTGTGGCTCGGCATGTTCAACGGCCTTTGCCGCATGAATGTTGAAAGAAACCGGTTCACTTATTACGACCGCAACGATGGGATGGTGAACGATAATTTCAATTATTCGAGTTCGAGCCATCTTCCAGACGGCAGGTTGGTGTTTGGAACAACCACTAACTTAATCATATTTGATCCTGAACGACTGAACATTTCCAACGAGCCGCCCGATGTGTTGATCACCGAATTCAAGGTGATGAACAGGTCGCTGTCAGTAGATTCGTTGCAGCGCCTGCAAAAGATTGAATTGGGTCCCGACCAGGACTTTTTGACGATAGGGTTTTCCGGTTTGTCGTTTTATCCCAGGAAATGGTCGTACCAGTACAAGATGGTGGGCCTTGACAAAGAATGGAAGAACATCAGCAACCAGTTCCAGGTAAACTACAACTACCTGCCGGCCGGAAAATATACTTTCCAGGTAAAAACGGAAAATGCAGACGGCATATCGAGTGAGCATATTGCGGAGCTGAAAATCGTTGTGGAACCGCCGCTGCTCAGGAGCTGGTGGTTTTACAGTATCGTTATTTTATTCGTAGCGTTAATTCTTTACCTGATTGACAAGGAAAGAATGAGGAAGAAGGAAATGATTGAGAAGACGAGGAATGACATTGCCGACAATTTGCATGGAGAGGTGAACACGGCACTCAACAAGATCAATATTCTCAGCGAGATAGCGAGGATCAAAGCCGAGAAGGAACCCGAGCGCGCTCCCGAATTTTTTGAGCAGATCCATAAAAAGAGCAGCGATATGATCGTCGCGATGGATGATATGCTTTGGAGCATCGCCCCGGAAAACGACAGCATGGGAAAGACCATCGAACGGTTGAGGGAATACGTTGACGCGATGAAAAGCCGGTACTCTGCGAGTATTGACGTCCTGGTAGATCCGGGGATCGAGAACCTTGTGATGAACATGAAGTTGCGTTACGAATTATATACACTGATGAAGGGCGGCATCCAGGCTGTAGTGGAAGCCGGAACCAAAAACTGCAAGGTGCATATCGGACGGCACAAAGAGGGGCTCTTGTACACCCTGGAAATTTCCAACAAAAACTGTGACCTGCAGCAGCTCAACAATCTCACGCAGCAGATTGAGCTCGAAAAGCGCCTCGACGCTATCGATGCAACGCTTACTTCCGAGATGCACAAGTTCACGTCGGTATTTGACCTGTACGTGCCGGTAAAGTAATTACTTACCCATCCACTTTTTGAAATCCATCACTTTTTCGCGGCTCACCAGCGCTTCTTTGTCGACAGCCGGTTTGAGGTGAAGCAACAGGCGGTTGCCGAAATAATCGTGTATCTGGTCGATGCTGTCGATCGAAACATAAAAAGAACGGCTGATACGGAAGTATTTGTCGGGATCGAGCATTTCCGACAGTTCGTCCATCGTGTAGTCCACCACGAATTTTCGGTTGTCGGTGGTTTTGAAAAAGTTGAGCCGGCCGTCACTGTAGAAGTAAGCGATATCATCCACTTCGATGCTCACCAGTTTTTGTGCCTGCTTAACCAGGAACCTTTTCCTGAATTCTTTGGGCTGCAGCTTTGTTTGTAGTTCTTTTATCAGCGTGTTGATGTCATTATTGTTTTTCGACGTGCCGTTACCTTTCAGCAATTTATATTTATTGAGGGCCGCTTCCAGTTCGTCTTTCTGAACCGGCTTAAGCAGGTAATCAACGCTGTTTACCTTGAACGCCTTAAGGGCGTACTCGTCGTAAGAAGTGATGAATATCACCGGTGCCTTTACCTCGGTGAGGTTAAATATCTCGAAGCTTTGCCCGTCGGCAAGTTCGATATCCATGAGGATAAGATCCGGTGACGGATTTTCCTTGAGAAAGTCAACGGTGTCCTGTATGCTTTCCGTAACGCCCGACACTTCTACCATTTTATCGATGGAGAGCAATGTCTTCTGCAATTTTTTTACGGCCAGGTCTTCGTCTTCAACTATTAAAATCTTCATAACAGAGTTTTAGGGTAATTATTAATTTTTCGAAGCGTGATTGTTCCAGATCAGCGGAAGGACCACTGTGAAATTTCGTTCGTCCTCCATCACCTGGAATCCCGCCTGCTTTAACAAGCTGTATTTTGCCCGTATATTTTCCAATCCAACTTTATTGCTGGGCGCTTTCACCGCCCTGCGAATCATCGTATTGTTAACCACGAGCTTGTTGCCCGCGATGGTGAAGATGTCAATTTCGAGTGGCGCCGTTTTGGAAACCACATTGTGCTTCACTACATTTTCGACCAGCAACTGTAACGAAAGAGAGGGCAGCAGGTAAGGTTCATATCGCTTGTCTATTTGCATATTCAGATGCACCGCGTCGCCATGTCGCGTTTCCAGCAATTTGAAATATGATTTGATGAATTGGAGTTCATTTTCGAGCGTGCTGAGGCCGTCGTCGTTATTCTGCAGCAGGTAGCGGTACACCTTGCTCAACTCGTTCAGAAAGACTTCGGCCTGCGCCCTGTTTTCGACTATCAGGGAAGAAAGCGTGTTAAAGCAATTGAACAAAAAGTGCGGGTTCACCTGGCTCTTGAGCGTGTCGAACTCCTGCTGCATGGCAATTTGTTTCATCGCCTCCTTCTCTTCAATGCTTTCCTTGTATTTTTCCATCACATAGTCGGATTCAAAAAGGGTTTCGAAAACCAGGTTCACGCCAAAGCCGACAAGTAAACCGAGCTTCAGGTCGTCATAGTTCAAAGTGTAGCCAAGAATGTGGAACATATCATATATAAGAAAAATAACCAGCACGCTGAACGACATGAAGGGAACAACACACAGCGCTATCAGCGCCACACGGGTTGAGGCATGCTTCAGTCCCGGGTATTTTTGCCGGATGATGTGGGTGATGACAACGTGCATGCTCCAGGAAAGGACACCAATCGCGTAGATGACCGGGAAAGATACCAGCCATATTCTCAGTTCCTGGAACACCCGTTCGTCGTAAATGATGTAATTGAGAAGAAAATCAATTATCGGCATGGATGCGATAAAGCTGAAGGTTTGCAGTCTCGTGGGTTTGAAGTGATTCATAGCGCCATTTTTTCTTCTTTAACAATCAATGGCACTTTTATCGTCCGGTCCACTCCGTCATCGCTTATCGTAATGGGCGCCGCGTGCATCAGCCTGTATTTTTCAACCAGGTTATCCAGGTAAGATTCTATGTCGGGCTTGTCTGCGCCGATCTTTCTCTGCATGGAGTGCCTGACAACGAGGTCGCCTTCGTCGATGGTAATAAAAAGTTTCAGAGGTGAAGCCTTGCTGAATGCGTTCTGCATGATCGCATTCTCAAAAATTGCCTGTAAAGTAAGGGGTGCAAGAGATAGCCATCTTTTTTCCTCGCCCACATTTATGGTTAACTGAACAGCATTGGTGTAGCGCGTGCTTAAAAGATAGAAATACGATTCGATAAACGAAAGCTCTGTTTCCAGCAAAACAAGCTGGTCGTCGTCGTTCCGGAGCATATACCGGTAAATCTTGCTCATTTCATCGAGGAATTTCTCGGCGGTAGCGGCATCTTCGTTGATGAGGCTCGATAAAGTGTTAAGGCTGTTGAAGAGAAAGTGCGGATTTATCTGGCTCTTCAACCCGAACAACTGGCTTTGTTTGTACGAAATGGCCGCCTGTTCGGTCTCTTTCAGGTTTGCCTTCCACTCTTCATACCGGGCAATGCCTTCGTGCAAAAAGGTGAGAAAGATATTGATAATGCCCATGCATACATAAGCCCATATAAAACCGTTTTCATTGAACGAGTAGCCATAAAAACCGGTCGCCTCGTAGCCACTGAAAAGAGAATACAGGAACAGGCCGGTAATGATCAGGAACATCAGGATCATCAGCGAGAGCCGCCTGATGAGTTGTTTTTCATAAGGGAACCTGGCTTTGAGGGTAACGGCAATGTAACCGCAAATGATGAAATCAATGGACGAGGCGAGGGCGGTAAGTACCGTGGCCAGCAAAAACTGGTGCCAACTGTCGAAATATTGCCTGCCGAATATGAACGAGTTCAATATCACCGAAAAAGGAAATATCACCCATACCAGCACCTGGTAGTCCTTGCTTGTATATTTTGGTAGTTTCATCGTCTTCTTTCAATTTAACATGTTTTAAGATTCACCGTCAGCGGCTCCGCATGAAATGTCCAAAAAGTGCATGAATTGAGGAAAACGGTGGATGAATTGTAAAACGGGCGCCTTAAACCGCTTTTTTAGGGTGGTGTACAGTTCATTCGCCAAATCCTGCAATTCATTACCGAAACGGTTTCCTGCCGGGCGTTCCCGCAGTTTCTTCGTGCTCCGATAAATAAAACAGGCATGACAACGAAACTGATTTTTGGAGCAATGCTGCTGGCGGCAAGTGCAGCTCACGGGCAGACGACCCGCAGGGAAGTAGTGGACACGCTGCCCGTTTCGATACTCGATGAGGTGGTGATATCGGTGAACCGCGAGGCTGTAAAACGGTCGGAAGCGCCTGTGGCCATTACGCGGCTGAGCGCAAAAATTATCCAGGAAACAAGGGCCACCTCCATCGACCAGCTACTGAATAAAGTTAGCGGCGTAAACATGGTGAGCCTCGGCAACGAGCAACACCAAATGAGCATCAGGCAGCCCATCACTACAAAAAGCTTTTTTCTCTACCTCGAAGATGGCATACCCATCCGCACCACCGGTCTTTTCAACCACAATGCGCTTTTGGAGATCAACATGGCCGCGGTAAAAAATATCGAAGTCATCAAAGGACCTTCCTCTTCGTTCTACGGCAGTGAGGCCATTGGCGGCGTTGTGAATTTTATTACCGTTTCGCCCACGGGCCGGCCGGAATTGCGGCTTTCGGCACAGGGCAACAACATCGGCTACAAAAGGCACGAACTGCAGAGCAGTTTCAAAACAGGCAACTGGGGCTTTGCATTGTCGGGTTACCACGCCGATAAAAACAATGCATATCTCGACAACAATGATTTTCATAAATCCACGGTTACGGCGCGGGTGGACTATCATTTTTCCGATGCCACCTCACTGGTCAACAAGATTAGCTGGGTGGATTACTTCAGCGAAATGCCGGGCGGCATAGACAGCCTGATGTTTGCCAAAAGGCAATTTGTTAATCCGCAAACCTTCACCTACCGCAAAGTGAGGGCCCTGCGATACCATTCAACGCTTGCGCATCGCTGGAGCGATGCAGCGAAGACGTCACTAAGCATCATCTACCGGAACAATAGCATCGGCCAAAATCCCGCCTATAGGGTAAAGGACGACTACCGGAAATCTGCCGCAGGATGGAAAGGGAAAAAGGAAGTAGCGCACGGCGAAATAAATAACAGCACGTTCAACAGTTACGCCTTCATCGCCCAGCACCGGCAAAGCCTGCGCTGGAAGAATGCCGTGCTAATTGGTGGCGTGAGCCTTGATGCGAGCCCGTCGGCTTACGAAGCAGAATATATAAGGATCAAAAAAGATTCGGTTAGCGGTAAATACACAGGTTTCCAGAAAATGGACAGCGTTCTGTCGAACTATGCCACGAATATTACGAATTACGCGGGCTACGTTAATGTTGAACTCAGCCCCGTTGAAAATTTAAGGCTCGTGGCTTCTTTGCGGTATGATGGTTTCAGGTATCGGTTCAACAACCATTTGCAGCCATCATCGTTCAGCGGTTCGGCCGATACAGTTAATCATTTCAACCGCATCAGTTCAAAAATAGGCGCCACCTACAATTTTTCAAGAAGGGTGGGCGTGTATGCCAATTACAGCGAAGGATTTATTCCGCCGCAGGTTACCGAAATGTACACCGGGGTTAAAGTGCCTTACCTCCAGCCGTCGGTAGCCCGTAATTATGAGGTGGGAGGATGGATGGAAATTATCAGGGGCGTATTAACGGCAGACGTCAGTGTTTATGAATTGACCAGCACCAACGAGGTAATATCAGCTAAGATGGACGATGGTTCGTTTGAAAATGTGAATGCCGGGAAAACGTCGCATAAAGGAATTGAACTTGGGGTGAACGTAAGACCGGCAAAATCAGTTTCATTCCGGTGGAGCGGAGCCTTTAGCAGGCACACGTTTGTGAATTACGTGGAAAAAGGCGCTGATTATGGCGGTAACGACATGAGTGGCGCCCCTAAACTTACCTACAACACTGAGGTATGGTACAGGCCGTCATTTGCCAGGGGCTTGCGCCTGGGCGCCGAATTGCAGCACGTGGGCAAATATTTTGCCGACCCAAAAAATACCGCTGTCTATAAGGGATACACTGTGCTGCATTTGAGAGCGGGATATACGTACAGGTCTGTGGAAGTATGGATAAATGCCATGAACGTGGCCGATAACTATTACGCCACAAACGTAAGCAAGAGCGCATGGGGGTATAGTTATACGCTTGCCGACCCCAGGAGTTTTAACGTTGGCATTGCGTACGATTTCGGAAACCTTTTCAGCAAATAATATGAAGAAACTTTTCATTCCCGGCGCCTTTGTACTGATAGTCCTGTGGGCCTATACAAAATTTGAGAAGATGCCGCTATCGCATTTCGCCAGCGCCGAAGAAAAATATCTCGATGAGCTTCCCGGGTCTTCGCCAAATGTAACGCAAGACAGCCATGGTAATAATGTTGTGAGCTGGGTAAGAAGAATGAATGACTCCGTATCGGTGTTTTGCTACGCGGTCATTGACGAGAACGGTAAACCGGGAAATACGGTCGTCATTCTGCCGAGTGTTAATATTCATCCTCATGCAGAGAATCTTCCTAAAGTGGTATTTAAGCCGTCGGGAGAAGTAATTGCGGTTTGGGGTACCCGTAATCCTGACGGTAATAATAAATACTCGGGACTCATCAACTATGCACAGTCGTTTGATGACGGCAAAACATGGACCGCAGCTAAAAGACTGGTTACTGACGCCGCGGGCGATGATCAACGTTATTCGGATGTGGTGCTCACGAAAAATGGAGAAGCGGCCATCATTTGGCTGGATAACCGTAAAACAACCACCCATGAGGGTTCCGCGTTATATTTTGCGGTAACTGAAGGCAACAGCGGGTTTGTGCGCGAACAACTGGTGAGCCAGCCTGCCTGCCAGTGCTGCCGCACAAAATTGTATTGCGATAGCAAAGGAAACCTTCACGCCGTTTACCGCGGCATCATCAACGATAGCATCCGCGACATGCTGCATGTGGTATCAACAGATGGCGGAAAATCGTTCAGCGCACCGAAAAGGGTTCACGCCGATAATTGGGTGTTGAGAGGTTGCCCGCATACCGGTCCGTCGATGGCGGAAACGCAGCATGGATTGCATTTTGCCTGGTTCACCGGCGGCTTGCGAAAGGGCAGTTACTTAATCAGTTCGCAAGATGGTTCATTCAAAGGATACGATACTATTAGTTCGGCGGGCACGCATCCGCAGCTGGCGGCGATGCCTGGCGGCAGCCTGGTGGTGGTTTGGGATGAATCGGTTCGCATTGGCGACCAGTTTTACAAACGCATTGGCATGCAATTGAGAAATGAAAGGGGTAGCGCGGTAATGACGGATTTTATTACGTCGGATACGGCTTACAGCACTTACCCGGTAATGGCTCCGGTTAATGATAAAAAGGTGCTGGTGGCGTATTCGTCGAAAGAAAAGAATAGGGAATATATTAAGTGGCAGCACGTGCAGGTGGTTCCCTGAAAATTCGATAACTTAATATTAAATAAGTTATTATGGCATCCAGGATTGCACTTGCGGGATTGGCCCTGCTCTTCGCAGGAAGTATTGTTGGTCAGTCAAACACACTTCGAACTTCGGTTGGCACACTAACCATCGAACCTGTTGAACATGCCACCCTGGTTCTTTCGGTCAACAACAAAACCATTTATATAGATCCGGTTGGAGGAAAGGAAGCGTTTGGCAAGGCCAAATCGCCCGATCTTATTTTGGTCACCGATATTCATGGCGATCATTTCAACCAGGAAACGATCGATGCTGTGAAAAAGGAAGGAACTATCGTAGTAGTGCCGAAAGCTGTTGCAGATAAATATACCGGTGACAAATCGAAGTGGGTTGTATTGAGGAATGGCCAAAAAACCACGCAGTTGGGCATTAGCCTGACCGGTGTTCCCATGTATAACCTGCCCGAAGATGCAGATTCCCGGCACACGAAAGGAAGAGGAAACGGATATGTTATCGGGATAGGAGGGAAAAACATATATGTTTCCGGCGATACGGAAGACATTCCGGAGATGCGTGCACTGAAAAATATTGACGTGGCTTTCGTGTGCATGAATCTTCCCTACACGATGGATATTAACCAGGCTGCCAGCGCTGTTTTGGCATTTAAGCCGAAGGTTGTTTATCCTTATCACTATCGCGGCAGCGGTGGGTTGAGCGACGTCAAGGCGTTTAAGAAACTGGTGAACGACAAGGACGCCAATATCGAAGTGCGACTCGCTGAGTGGTACGGTTCAAAATAATTTATTTTCTTCATAAGTATAAATTGGTTTATCGCATGGCGAGTTCGTTGCCGTAATGTGCGACCTGGTGCTTAACGACCGATGGATGGAGATTCACTACTTCGCCGATGACGATAACAGACGGATTGGTCAATTTTTCAAACTCGGCTTTGCAGGCGATATTTTTCACATTGCCGATAACGATCTTTTCATTCGGCATCGTTGCCTCCTGGATGATGGCAACCGGGGTATCCGATTTTCCTGCTGCGGCGAATATGTCCATAATGGCCTCCAGCCGGCTCATGGCCATCAGGATGATGATGGTGGCCGATGATTTTGCAGCGAGGTGGATATCGGGAGATATGTTGCCATTTTTGGTTGTGCCGGTCGTAACCCAGAAGCTTTCATTGATGCCGCGACAGGTAAGCGGTATCAACTGCGATGCAGGAGCTGCTATGCAACTGGAAATTCCGGGAACCACCTCTACATGCATGCCGGCGGCGCGAGCGGCGTTAATTTCTTCATGTGCACGGCCGAAAACAAAAGAGTCGCCCCCTTTTAAGCGTACGATGGATTTGTACCGCTTACCATAATCCACTATGAGGGTATTAATTTCCTGTTGCGATAAATAGTGACACCCCATTCTTTTACCGGCAAAGTGCCGGATGGCAGAGGGACGGGTATAGCTGAGCAATTCCTCATTTGCCAGGGCATCATAAAGAACGACGTCAGCCTGCTTCAAGATACGTATTGATTTTATCGTAATAAGTTCTGGATCGCCGGGGCCGGCACCTATTAAGTATAAAGAAGCAGGACTATTTAACATTATAAAAATATTAATATGAATTTAATCGGAGATTTATGGAGCTAAAATAAAATTATTCCTCTATATTCGTTATATAGAATATTAAATAATACGATTGTTTGCCCGATAAAACTGATTGCCTGCCATCATTTATTACTTTGTAAATGCTGGCTTAATGAAAATTGTTGTAATTGGAAACGGTATGGTGGGCTACAAGCTTTGCGAAAAGCTGCTGGCCAAAAAGCCATCCGGTCTGCAACTGGTG
The DNA here is from genome assembly GCA_946885665.1 of uncultured Chitinophagaceae bacterium. The sequence continues at coordinate 28,906 of CAMPGT010000002.1, forward strand.
GTTTTTGGCGAAGAGATGCTACCCGCCTACGATCGCGTACACCTGAGTGAATACTTTTCGGGCAAATCGGCCTACGACCTGTGCATGGCCCCTGTTAACTGGTACGCCGAAAACAACATCACCCTTCATCTCGGCGACCCTGTTCACCACGTGGACAGGGAACAGAAAACGGTTACTTCCTTTACCGGCATTACCGAAACGTACGATTACCTGGTAATGGCCACCGGCTCATCGGCCTACATTCCGCCAATACCCGGCGTGGATAAAGACGGTGTGTTCGTGTACCGGTCCATCGAAGACCTCAATTTGATTCGGCGTCACCTGCCGCACACCAAAACCGCGGCAGTGATAGGCGGTGGCCTCCTGGGCCTGGAGGCAGCGAAAGCGGTACTCGATCTCGGCATCGAAGACGCCCACATCATCGAGTTTGCACCGCGCCTGATGCCGCGGCAGATAGATGATTACGCTTCATCTATCCTGCAGCAAAAACTGGTGGCGCTTGGACTTAAGGTGCACACTAATAAAAATACAGCGGCCATCCTCGGCAATGAAAGCATACGCGGGCTCATCTTCACCGACAGTACCATATTAAATACCGACATGCTGGTGATATCAGCAGGCATCAAACCGAGAGACGAACTGGCAAAGGGATGCGGACTGCTAACCGGTCACCGGGGCGGCATTATTGTAAATGACCACATGCAAACCAGCGACCCTTTCATTTTTGCGGTGGGCGAATGTGCGTTGCACAACGGGGCGATATATGGACTGGTGGCGCCCGGGTATGAAATGGCCGATGTGGTGGTGAACCAGCTTACCGGCGGCGTCAAATTGTTCGATGGATTTGATATGAGCACAAAACTGAAGCTCATTGGCGTGGATGTGGCCAGCTTCGGCGATCCTTTTATTGAAGGGGAAGACACAAAATCGGTGGTGTATGAAAATACCTATGAAGGCATTTATAAAAGGATAAATATTTCTAACGATGGCAAGCAGTTGCTTGGAGGGATACTGGTTGGCAATGCCGACGAATACCACATTTTGCAGCAAACCTGCAACAATAAATTGCCCGTAGCAGGTAATCCCGAAAGCCTCATTCTCCCAAAACTTGGCGATAACGGGGAGAAGGGAACGGGCGTTGCCGCCTTACCCGGCGATGCACTGATATGTAGCTGTGAAAGTGTAACCAAGCTCGACATCTGCAATGCCATCACCGTCAACAACTGCGAAACGGTCGACGCAATTAAAAAATGTACAAAGGCCGGCACGGGTTGTGGCGGTTGTGCGCCAATGGTAAAAGATATATTGACGCATACGCTTAAGCAACAGGGCAAATATGTGCGCAATGTTATCTGCGAACATTTCACTTATTCGCGCCAGGAGCTGTACGACCTGGTAAAGATCAGGCAACTGAAAAATTACAACGGGGTACTCGATGAACTTGGCAAAGGCGATGGATGCGAAATATGCCGGCCGGCTATCAGCTCGATACTGGCGAGCTTGTGGAACGAACTGGTGGTGAAAAAGGAAAACCAAACTTCGCAGGATACGAACGACAGGTTCCTGGCGAACATCCAGAAAGGAGGAAGCTACTCCGTTGTACCCCGCATACCCGGAGGAGAAATAACGCCGGATAAATTGATCGCCATCGGCAGTGTTGCCAAAAAGTATAATCTCTACACCAAAATAACGGGCGGCCAGCGCATCGATATGTTTGGCGCTCATGTAAGCGACCTTCCCGATATCTGGAAAGAATTAATAGATGCCGGCTTTGAAAGCGGTCATGCATACGGAAAAGCGCTGCGCACAGTAAAAAGTTGCGTAGGCTCTACGTGGTGCAGGTTTGGGTTGCACGACAGCGTAAGCTACGCCATCCGGATAGAGGAGCGGTACCGCGGTCTGCGTGCACCGCACAAATTAAAATCCGCCGTATCCGGTTGCATCCGTGAATGTGCGGAGGCGCAGGCAAAAGATTTCGGGATCATCGCCACCGAAAAAGGATGGAACCTGTATGTATGCGGCAACGGGGGCTCCAAACCGCAGCATGCCTTGCTCCTCGCTTCCGACCTTGATTCCGAAACCTGCATCCGCTACATCGACCGCTTTCTCATGTTCTACATTAAAACCGCCGACCCGTTAACGCGTACGGCCACCTGGCTGAATAAAATGGAAGGCGGAATTGATTATCTACGGAACGTGGTAGTGAATGACAGCCTCGGATTGGCAGAAGAGTTTGAAAGAGAAATGCAGTTGCTGGTGGATAACTACGCGTGCGAATGGAAGAAGGTGGTGGAGTCGCCCGAGTTGCGCAAACGCTTCGCGCATTTTGTTAACGCACCGCAGGAGAAGGACCCCACGATTCATTTTGAAACGCTGCGCGGGCAGAAGAAAGCCGCAGAATGGAAATAATCACATAAATCAAATTCATGACGACAAATTCTAAACGCATCGACTGGTTCGCTGCATGCAGGGAGGAAGATGTTCCGGAAGATGGCGGCGTGTGCGTGAAGTACAAGCATCACCAGATAGCACTTTTCAAATTCTCGCGCCGAAACGAGTGGTACGCTTCTCAAAACATGTGTCCCCACAGACAACAGATGGCCCTCAGCAGGGGCATGCTCGGTTCGCAAAATGGTGAACCGAAAGTTGCCTGTCCTTTTCATAAAAAAACTTTTTCGCTTGTGGATGGCCGTTGCCTGAACAGCGATGAGGGATACAACATCATCACGTTTCCGGTGAAGGTAGAAAACGGCAATGTTTATATCGGAATACACCAGGACGCACCATTCACGGATCACAAATACTATGCTGATGAAAAAACTAACTGTTAACCTGATCTGTATCCTCTGCACAATCATTTTCTCGTCAATCGGGGCGGATGCACAACTGTCTTTATCCGCACAATTGCGCGCGCGCTCCGAAATGCGCGATGGGCAGGGCGCTCCGCTGAGCCACGGCAGTAAACCCGCAACCTTCATTTCGCAGCGAAGCAGGCTGAATGCTTCATTTATCGCTCACCGCCTTAAGCTGAATATGTCGGTGCAGGACGTGAGAGTATGGGGCCAGGACATTTCACAGATCAACCGCAATACCACTGAAACCAATAACGGCCTGATGCTCCATGAGGCCTGGGCCGAAGTATTGTTATCAGACACGGCGAACAGGAACAGCTCGTTCAGTATAAAGATGGGCAGGCAGGAAATTATTTACGATGATCACCGATTGCTGGGCAACCTCGACTGGCTGCAGCAGGCCAGGCGGCACGATGCGCTGATCGCAAAGTTCCAGGCCGGACGATGGTCGCTGCACGCCGGAGCGGCTTATAATCAAAATAAGGAATCCGCCTCGGGCACTATTTACGACAACACCTCGCCCGGGTACGCCGCAACAACCAACGGGGGCACGATGTATAAAAGCATGCAATTTTTTTATGCCGGAAAAAAGTTAATGAAAGGCAGCGCCTCCTTCCTGCTGTTCAGCGACCAGTTTAACCGGTACCAGATGGAAACGGTCAATAACGTTCCTGCAAAGGATTTTTTGCCGGGTGTTTGGACGAGAGTGACGACCGGATTTTATTTCACCAATTCATTTAAAGAACTCGATGTAACGGCGGCGGCTTATTACCAAACAGGAAAGAACAACAACGGCGTAAAACTGGATGCGGCAATGGCGTCGCTGGCCGTGCAGCATTCATTCGGAAAATTCAGTTTCGGCCCGGGCGTGGATTACACTTCGGGAGGAGGTACTACCACGAAAAGCAAAACATTCGATCCACTATACGGCACGGCGCACAAGTTTTGGGGCTTCATGGACTATTTCTACGCGGGCAGCCCATTCGGAAAAGCAGGATTGGTGGACTATTACCTGAAAACAAAATGGAAGCCCGCCGAACGGCTCGCAGTAACGGGCGATTATCACCATTTCAACAGCGCCGCAGTGATTCCGAATGTAACAGGCAATGCGAAAAAACTTGGTGATGAAATCGACATTGTGGCAACGTATAACCTCACGAAGCTGGTGAGCCTGGAAGGCGGCTACTCGCATTATTTCTCAACCGGGCTGCTCACATCTTCACTGGTAAAAAACATTCCTGATGCAAGAAGCTCGGCCAACTGGGCGTACATCATGATCAACATAAAACCTGAATTTCTTTTTAAATAACCAATCAAACTAAAGTTTATGGATTACAAAAAACCTGCGGATGTAATGGCATTGATGATCCAGTCGGGCGTTGATAAGATAAAACTGTCACCACTCGACCTGATGATCAGGGGAATACTGTCGGGCGCCATTCTTGGATTTGGCACCACGCTGGCGGTTACGGCCACTGTACAAACGGGCATGGCGATCATCGGCGCATTGATTTTTCCTGCGTGTTTTGTAATTGTGGTGCTGCTGGGACTTGAATTGGTTACAGGCAGTTTTGCCGTATTGCCGGCAGCCGCTTTTGACCGGCAGATAAGGATACCGGCGATGATCAGGAACCTGGTGATTGTATTCACTGCCAACCTGATCGGCGCGTTGATCTATGCGGTTTTGTTTTGGATATCGGTTACCAACCTCGGCCACACGGGCAGTTCGCCACTTACTGCAGCCATTGTGAAAATAGCAGAAAGTAAAACGATCGGTTATGCGCAATTTGGCGGCGCCGGTATTATTACCGTGATTACAAAAGGAATACTGTGCAACTGGATGGTGACCATGGCCATTGTGATGTCGCTCACTTCATCGTCTGCGCTGGGGAAGATACTGGCTGCCTGGCTGCCGGTATTTATCTTCTTTGCGCAAGGTTTTGAGCACGCGGTGGTAAACATGTTTGTCATTCCCGCAGGAATGTTGCTCGGCGCCAAAGTAACCGTGAGCGATTGGTGGTTCTCTAATCAACTATGGGCAACATTTGGCAACATCCTGGGAGGAGTGATTTTTACGGCGCTTGCACTGTACCTCACGCACGGCAGGAAGAAGGAGCTCATCGAACTTCCCGCGTAGCATCATTCGCCGCCGGGCTTCCGGACGGGCACGCCGGTTTTTACCGGAACACCGAAATCGGGTGTGCCGTCGGCCTTCCAGGTAAACCGCTGCATGCGGGGACTGCGTTTATTGCTGCAGCCGTCACCACTATTTGAATTGGCGTGATAAATCATCCAGTTTTGCTTACCGTCCCGCGAAGTAAAGAAGCCGTTGTGCCCGGGTGCGTATGCATTGTTTGCGGCGGCAGTTGTAAACAGGGGTGAAGGTGATTTTGTCCAGTGCGCCGGATTCATGGGGTCGCTATTATCTTTCAACGATAGAAGACCGAGTGAATAGCTGTCGGTCCAGCAGCCGCTCGCAGAGAAGGTAAGGAACAGTTTCCCGTTTTTATTGAAGAGCGCCTGCGGACCTTCATTCACGGCCGGTGGTGCGCCGGCCTTTTCCCAATCATATTCAGCACCTGAAATCATAACGCGGCGCCCTTCGAGTGTAAGTGGATCTTTCATTCTTGCGATGTACAGCACTTGTTGGGTATTCGCGGTATCGGGCCAACCCGACCACGCCATGTACAGTTGATTTTGATATTCAAACACCGATGCGTCGATCGCCCATTTATCGTTTTGCGTATCGGCGATCTTGCCTTTGAACGTCCATTCGCCCTTAATCGGATCCGCGTCGTTACATTCGAGCGCATAGATGCGGTGATTGGCATTGTTACCATCATCTGCCGCGAAATACACGTACCATTTATTATTGATGTGATGCATCTCCGGCGCCCAGATCTGTTTTGCATACATCCCGGTTAGGGGCGGCATCCATATCGTTGTAAACGATGCGTTGCTGAGTTCCGACATTTTATTTGTCGCGGCGATCGCTATGCGGTTCCCAAAGGTGTTCGTGTAGTAGTAAGTAGTGTCTTTTTGAACTACCCATGGATCGGGACCCGAAGGGAGCAGTGGGTTGATAAAGGTAGTGGCCGCTTGTACGCGGGCAGGTAGAGCAGTTGCCTGCGTGTTGTCGCAGCCAGGAGCAAGAAGCAATAAGGCAGCTAAGCAAACGACTAAATATTTTTGCGTTGCATGGGCGGGTCCTGTCATTGTCAACGTAGCTTTTTTGCGACGTCGAAATTACAGGTAATGCGCTAAACCCGCATGAGTTTACGCCAGCATCGCCAGCACTGTGATAATCACTCCAAGGTCAATGACTACGCTTGCTGCGAGAACAGGTATGGTGACTTTAGGCGGGAAGCCGGCAAGACAGGTTACCACTACCATCGCCATTGCCGTTAGCACTATGCAAAACAGGAAGAGGTTCATTCCTACTAATGACACGAAGAATGAAGTGATGGGGGCGAGCGCGCAACCCTGCAAAGCAATTCCAATGCCGATCCACATGAAGTGGTTGTGCTGCTGGTTTTTGCTCCACGTGAGAAATCTTTTTAGAGGCGATATTCCTTTTTCTGAAAATGAGTGGGTGTACTGGATAAATGAATTAAGAGTAGTTGGCATTTTGTTTTCCTTTAAGAAGTGTAAAGTTCACACACGAACATTCGGGAAAACATGATTCATGTTATTGCCGGGCCTGATCTTCATCAACTAAATGGCCTGGCTGAAAACGTTCTGCCCGGTGCCGGCGTGTTCGGCATGTTGATCGAAAGCCGCACACACATTACGGATGAAGTACCGTCCCAAAGCGGTCAACTTCACTTTTTTCGGCGTCCATTCGATCAATCCGTCGCTTTGCAAATGCGACAGCTTTATAAATGAGCCTCTTTCCAGTAGCTGCATATCCTTGTCGGCCAATTCGGTTTCACCGCGGCAGGTGATGTCGAGAATATATTTTTTCACAGCAATATCCTCTTCGGTAAGGAAGCAGCCTTTCGCTACAGGTATCCGGTTGGCGTTGACGGCCATGTAATAGCTGCGGATGTTTTTTTCGTTTTGGGCAAACGCATCACCTGTGTCGCTGATGGCTGAAACGCCAAGACCCAGGAGCAATTCGGTTTTTTGCGTGGTGTAACCCATGAAATTCCTGTGCAGCCTGCCTTCTTTCCATGTGGCATACATTGCGTCGGTAGGCAGGGCGAAGTGGTCCATGCCGATGTCTGTGTAGCCGCTTTCGGTAAGCAATTCGCGGCCCTTCATGTAAAGTTTTATTTTTTCTTCCGGCGCCGGCAGGTGCGATTCATCGAACAACCGCTGTCCCCTGCTTGCCCAGGGTACGTGCGCGTAGCTGTAAAAAGCTATCCGGTCGGGTTTTAATGCGATAATCTGCCTGATGGTACGTTCCATGCTCCGCAAGGTTTGCAACGGCAATCCGTATATCAGGTCGTAGTTCACCGATTTGAAACCCATCGTCCTCGCATTTTCTGTTGCAGCTTTCACATTTTCAAGAGGCTGTATCCTGTTGATGATACGTTGTACATCGGGATCGTTATCCTGTACGCCATAGCTAATGCGCTTAAAATTCAGGGAAGCCAGCACGCGAAGGTGTTCCGGCGTTGTGTTGTTCGGATGGCCCTCGATGCTGAAGTCGGATCGCGGATGGATGATGCTGCCGCGCAGAATGAACCGGATAAGTTTTTTCAGGTTGGCCGGTGAAAAGAAAGTGGGCGTTCCGCCGCCAAGGTGAAGCTCGCGAATGACGGGGGTTTGTCCCATGAGCTTTCTGTAAGCTGTCCATTCTTTCTGTACAGCTTCGATGTATTCGTCCTCAACGTTATGATTGGTGGTGATCTTTTTATTGCAACCGCAATAGGTGCAAAGCGATTCGCAAAACGGTAAATGGATATACAGCGAGATACCGTTAACGTTTACCTTCCCGAATTTTTCCGTAAACGTTTGTTTCCATTTTTCAACATCGGGTCCGTCGGTCCAGAACGGCACGGTCGGATAACTGGTATATCTTGGCACCGGCTTGTTGTACCTGGCGATCAGCTCTTCTGCAACGTGGTCTGTCATCCCATAAAATTAGACCACCGGGTATGTTCTGTGGCTGATGACGGTTAGCCGCCTACACGATTGTTGTCAGTTTTTCGGTCAAAAGAGCAGGTTTTTGAGCCGGTCCTTATTATTAATAACAATTTTACTGCTTTTGATGTCGATAAGCTTTTCTGCTTTAAAGTCGCTTAGCGTGCGAATAAGCGATTCTGTTGCCGTGCCGATGTATTGGGCAATTTCTTCTCTCGAAATTTCTATCGGTGCAGCTTCGGCGTGCGAATCGAATTTGCCGGCGATGTCGAGCAGCGCCTTTGCCACGCGTTTCCGCAGCGAGCTGTAGGCAAGGTTCATCAGGCGCTCTTCCTTTTCTTTAACGTTCTGGGTGATAATGTGAATGAATTTGGCCGCAATATTCACATCGGTGTACACCATTTGCAGAAAGTCGTCTTTTGGTATCTGCATAATTTCAGCATCCGCGATGATTGCGGCACTATCGTCGTAGTTGGTATCCTTCAGGATGGGGCCGTAACCAATGAAGTCGCCATCGGCGTAAAAGTTGGTGATATATTCCTTGCCGTCTTCATGCATCCTGAACGTCTTAACCTTCCCTTTTACGATGTAATAGAGAAAGCGTGGGCGTTTGCCCTGCAGGTACAGTGAAGATTTGCGGTCGTATTCCTGGATGTCGTATTGTTCGGCGAGCTGGTTGATCAGGCCGGTGCTTTTCACATCTTTTAAGAAGCGTGCAAAGCCAATGGGTGTTGACGAGTAATTGCCGTTCAGAATTTCCGATTTTTTCAACCTGACTTCCACGGCGTTCAGCAGTTCAATTTCGTCAAAGGGCTTCGTGATGTAATCGTCGGCGCCCATTTCCATTCCTTTCCTGTAATCGCTCCTTTCTGTTTTCGCCGTTAAAAAAATAAACGGGATGTTCTGTGTTTCAGGATTTTTTCTGAGCAGGTGAAGTACGCCATATCCATCAAGGTCAGGCATCATGATGTCGCAAATGATGAGGGATGGCTTTTCTTTCATTGCGGCCTCGATTCCCTTCTTCCCGTTTTCTGCGGTGAACGTGGTGTAATTGGCGAGGTCGAGGATCTCGGCGATATTTTCCCTAATGTCGATGTTGTCGTCGATTACAAGAATTTTCTTTTCCACAGCTATTGTTTTACAGGTAATGAGATGGTGACGGTGGTTCCCTTGTTGATTTCACTCTCCATCCTGATTTCTCCATTCAGCAGGTCGAGGTATCTTTTTACGATATGCAGGCCGAGGCCGGTACCTTGTATGTTTTGCGCATTTTTTCCACGAAAGAAAGAGGAAAACATGTGTTTCAGGTCTTCTTCCGATACGCCTATTCCCTGGTCGCGTACGGATACCGTTGCATTGCTTTGGTCAATTTTGCTCAACACGGTCACGAACGAACCGGGACCCGAAAATTTGATGGCGTTCGATACCAGGTTGATCAAAATGTTTTTCAGCATTTTTTTGTCGCTGATAATGATTTCGGGGCCGCTGTGGTCATAAATAATTTGCTGGCCCTCTTTCGCGAGGCCCTGCATTTCTTCGACGGTCTCGGAAACGAGTTCCTTCAGGTTCATTTCGGCGACGGTTGCACCCACTTTGCCTTCGTCAAGCTTGCCCAGCGACAGGAAGTCTTCGAGCAGATCATTCAAATGTTTCACCGACGCCGTGATCTTGCCGATGTGCCTGTCGCGCTTGTCCTGCTGTTCTGTCTGCGTGTATTTCGAGAGAAGGATAGTAGAAGAAAGTACGGTACTCAATGGCGTTCTGAATTCGTGAGAGGCCATCGACACGAAGCGGCTCTTTATTTCATTTAACTGCCGCTCCTTATCGAGCGCCTCACTCAGTTCCTGCTGTGATTGCTCGAGGTGCTGCAGCGCTTCTTTGAGAATAACGGTCCTTTCTTCCACTTTCGCTTCGAGCTCGGCGTTCAGGTTCCGCATTTCAGTGGAAACCTTTTCGAGCTGTTTTTGCTGCTGCATCATATTCTCTTCTATCTTCTTCCGGTGGCTGATGTCCACAATGAACGCAGTAACGTACCGGTCATTATTATGAACGTAGGTGCTGAGGCTGACTTCTACAGGAAACATCTCTCCACCCTTTTTTATGCCGTGAAGATCGCGGCCGTGGCCCATCACCCTGTTTTGCGGATGCTGGTAAAATCCCGCACGAAGTTTTTCATGTCCATGCCTGTATTCGGGAGGCACTAGCAACTCAATTTTTTTTCCGATAATTTCCTCGGGCGTATATCCGAACATCTTGCAGGCCGATGGGTTCACCAGCACAATATTTCCTGAAGGGCCCGAAGCAACAAAACCTTCATTGGCATTTTCGAATAGTGAAATTAAATGAGACAGATCGCTCAGCATGCTTAAATTTAGGTATTCCTGTCATGATTGCAACAACTCCTGTTCCATTTCTGCGGCCCGCGGAAAGAGAACGTTTCGTTCGAGGTGAGTGTGCTGCACCAGGTCCTGGTCAAGTTCTTTCAGTTTCAGCACGAATACGCGCCGCTCGGCGCACATATCTTGCGTAATGCTGTAGCTGTCGGTAATATTGCGTATTTTCTTCAACAGGATGCTCAGCCGTTGATCGCCGTCTTTGAGGAGGTTAAACGGTTTTTTAAGTGTACGTACAAACAACTTTCCATAGGGCTCCCTGCGGCGGTGGGCATTGTCAATCTGCCTGATGTAGGGAAATATCACATCTTCCTGGTGCCTTCCCTCATCTGTAACGAGCGCCGCAACATCTTTCAGCAACCTGGATATTTCCGGCGAGAAATTTTCCGGAATATTGTTCTGAAGCACCGGAAGTGTATCGCTTAAATAGGCATGATGGATGTTAATGATGTATTCAATAAGAAAATCTATTCTCCATTTGTTGTATTCTATCGACTTCGGACTATGAACGATCCTGGTGGCCTCATCCAGGCTTTTTACAAGCTGAAAGTAATCGATATTGTTTTGTTCACATTCTTCTTTTATGGTGCTGCTTCCTTCGCAGCAATAATTGATGCCGAAAGCGCGGAACACCTCGGCGGTGCGATAATCGGAACGTACAACATCGCCCACTCTCTTATCCGAATAACTGCATAGCGGTTTCATTTTTATAGATCTTTTTTCCTGAAAACACGAATTGATACCCACACAGGAAGTATTGCCCACAACAGCATTATGCCGGTGGTATAAACGGTGCCCAGGCCGCTTCCAAAGAACTCTTTATACACAGCGCCCGTGTAACCCATGAGGGCGCTAATGTCCATCCTGAGCATGATAAATATCCTGGCGAGATCAATTGGATTCAGGGATGACAGCAATAGTGTTAATTTTTCAACAGGATAATCGCTGAACGTGAAGAGAATCACCATCACGAGCCCGTCGTAGATCAGCGAGAAGTAAAACCACAGCATGAGTGATGCGCCGATACCGCGAACTTTATCTTTTGCCACTACCGAAGCAAGAAATGCCAGCGAACAAAAGATTATCGTAAGAATGACGCCGGCAAAAACCAGTGCGATGCCGGTTTCATCAAAACTGAACAGGAATACGGGAAAACCAACGCCAACGAAAAACGCGACCGATAACGACAAAGCCGTACCGGCATACTCGCTTGCAATGATCCTCGAACGGCTCACTGGTTGCGAAAGCATCAGTTCGATGAATTCATATGAATTGAAATAATGTATAGTGGTGAAAACCATGCTTATCAGCGGTACAACAATAAGAACGATATTCAACAGGCTGAGAATAGCCTTGCTGTTGTCGCTTTCCAGTTGAAAAAGACTGAATGAAACCACAAGCAGGAACAGGGTGTAAGCGATGATCACTTTGCCCCGAAGGATGTCGTACAACACATATTTGGACACTCTAATCATAGCTAAACAACTAATTTTTTCAGTGAAGAATGACCCGATCCTTCCTGCATCAGCCTGGCAATCGCCTTGCTGAATCTTATTTCTCCCGTGCGTTCTTTAATGCTTGCCAGTGTCTCATAATATTGAATCCTTCCTTCCTGCAGGTACATGATATCTGTTGTGATGTCGTCGAGGTCGCTGAGGATGTGGCTGGTGATCAATATCAGTTTCCCGCGTTTTTTTTCGCTGATGATCTTTTCTTTTAAAATTTCACTGGCCAGCGGGTCGAGGCCGGCTGTCGGCTCGTCGAGGATCAGCACATCGGCGCCAAACATAAAAGCCAGCGTGGCGCTTACTTTTTGCCTGGTACCGCCCGAAAGGCCCTGCATCGTTTTGTTACTGATTGCTTCGAGGCCGAAAGACCTGAACAGCTCAAGATCCGGCGGGGCATGATCGCCCCTTATGTTTTTGATCATTTCAACTACCTGGCTAATCTTCATATTGTCGGGGTATCTGCCGATCTGCGGCATGTACCCGATCCTTCTGCGATATTCCCAACTATGAGTGATGGGTTCATTGTCGAAGTAGATCTTTCCACCTTGCGGCCGCACCATACCCAGGATCGATTTGATCAAAGTGGTTTTTCCCGAGCCATTAGGGCCAATCAATGACACCACCTGTCCGCTGGTAAATGCTGCCGACACATCGTTCAGTGCATACAGTTGCTTAAAGCGTTTCGTCAGATGTTCGATCCTTATCATAGTGGCAGCTTTTTCATTACCGGATTGTCGTCCCTGAAGGTTTCCGGCGTAAGTACCGGAACGGCTCTTTCGGCTTTATCGAGCAGGGTCACAATAAAGCTGCGCAGCAGCATCAGGTTATTCGGATTTTGTTCGATCAGCATTGAATACATGCTTACGGGATGGTAGGGCACATCGCCGATGCCGTCCCTGTTCAAATCGTAGCCGTCATATTTATCCCAGTAGTTGCCGGAAAATTCATTCAGCACCAGGTCGCCGTTGGTGGCCACATCGAAAGTGTTAAACAAAAAGTTGTTTTCGTACACTTTGTTATTGCTGCAACTTGCCTGCACTTTTGCGGCCCACCCGTTTTCTTTAAATGTGTTTTGCTGCACCTCGATACGGTTCGATCCCTCCATGTACACACCAACCGTGTTTTGAAAAAACAGGTTGTGCTCAATTTTGCCGTCGCTGATTTCCTTCAGCAAGATTCCGTACGCAGATGGACCCCAGTTCTTTTCAAAACGGTTATTTTTCATGACTACCTTTTTGGAAAACATCACCGCCACGCCGGCGCCATTGTTGCTAAAGGTGTTTCCGGTGTAAACGTCATCATTCGAAAACATGAAGTGCAATCCATACCGGATGTTCGCGTAACTTACATTTCCGCGTATAACAGAATTTGTTACGAATTCGAAATAAATGCCGTCGCGATGGCCGGTGGCATTATTGTTTTCAATAAGTGCATGACTGCACTTCCATAAATGGATGCCGTTGCCGGTGGTTTGCTCGGTTTTGGTTACACCCTTCAACGTATTGTTCCTTATCGTGAAATGGTGGCTATTTGCCACGTGGATGCCGAAGAAAGTAAAGGTGAAGCGATTATCTTCAATAATTACATCGCTTGCGTCAACCATGGTGATGGCCGCATAATCATTCATGGCCGAATAGCCTGAATGAGTGAAATGCAATCCTTTCACCCGTATGTTTTTTCCGCTGATGGTCAGGAGTTCGTACTTCCCGGCGCCATGCAGCGTCGGGTAATTTTCGCCCAGCAGGGTTATCGATTTGGTGATGATGGCATTGTTGAGAAAATATACGCCCGGTTTAATAAGAATGGTATCGCCGCTTTTAGAAAGAGAGATGGCTTCTTTTATTGAAGTGATGCCGCCTTTCGTGCCTACCACGATGAGGGAGGCAGAACTGCTTTCCCAACACAGTAAACAAAATATGGCAAGAAGCGTCTTCATTTCACAAGGATATTATAAAGGGTTGCCCAGTTCGTTACTTTGCTGCCCGCTATCTCTGCCGATTTGGATTCGGCGCTTGCCTTGTTGCCAAAGGCAGCGGCGTTGCCGCCCATGGGAGTTTTAAGCTGGCTGCTGATGACAAATTCTGCAACATGCACATCAACAAATTTGTCGTTGTTGTTATAATCCACAAATAATGTGTGATGGATGTCACTCAACGGCACATTACGGTTCTTCAGAAAGTTGGCGAGGCAGTGAACATCATCAAATTTATATGCGCGTCCTTTTTTCGTAACGATTTCCGCTCCGAACTTAGGGTCGGCGATTGTCATTTTGCAATCGGCGCAACTGTCTTTGCCGATGTCTATTTTTTCCGGCTGCACCGAACATCCGGCCAGCAGTAAAAAGGAACTGAAAATCAAAGCGGCATGTGCATTTCTCACATAATTTATGCGGACACCTTTATTTTTTTTGCTGAAGGTTTCCCGCAGCCACACTATGAAGAACACGCTCACTATTCCGATAATCACCCATCCGCCACTGTCGGGGTAAGAAAACGCTTCGAAATTCAATAACGTTTTATGACCGATCAAAGGGGGCTGATAAGTGAGTCCGGGTATTTGAATAGCCGCTTTCGGATCGAGGTCGTGACCGTAGTCATATCCCCACATGTAAAAATCCACGAGCGCGGCAAGTCCGCCAAGAACAAAAGTGACGAGGTAGCCTGCCAGCAGCTTTCTCCTGCCTGTAAATGCCACCACCAATCCGAACACAACAAAGATGGCAAAAATGTAGACGAGGAAATTGAACTCGGGAAACATGTCAGCTTTAATGTGTTTCATGCCGATGTAGTGGTTCAGGCCATTGATTATATCAACCTGCCCGGTCAGTTTATATAGCCAGATCTGCATCGAAAGACCCTCAGGATATTGGGGGGCTATGAGATAAATTGACCAAAAGGGCAGGAAGTACGCGGCCACCAGCAGCAGTGAACCCACACCAACAATTATTCTTGACGTTTTGCTCATGATATGTGGTTTTTCATTTTTCTGACGCTGTCACGCTTTTGTCGGGAGCGGCGTCAGAGGATTCGGATGCGGGTTTATTGGTTCCGGTGCTGAACGTAAGCGGCACATTACTTTTGGCCGGCGAAACCCTCAGGTATCCCTGCATTTCCTGGTGCAGGGCCGAACAGAAGTCTGTGCAATAGAAGGGGAACATTCCTGTTCTCTCTGGTTTAAAGCGAAAGGTTTGGGTTTCGCCGGGCATGATCAGTATCTCGGCGTTATTCGCGCCTTTGATGGCAAATCCATGAGGAACGTCCCAATCCTGCTCAAGGTTGGTTACGTGGAAGAACACTTCATCACCCAGCTTTACTCCTTCAATATTATCGGGAGTGAGGTGCGAGCGGATAGCTGTCATCCAAACGTGAACCTCGTTGCCTTTGCGTTCAACTTTCGTTTGGCCCTCGCCTTTTGCCACATACGGGTGTTGATTTTCTTCGATCTTGTAGATCTTCACAGTGTTCTTCGAAATTTTTTCGGCAGGAATGGCTTCTGCGTAATGCGGTTCGCCCACTGTCGGGAAATCGTACAGCAGCTTAATCTTATCGCCGCTGATGTCATACAACTGCGCACTTTGCGGGAGCTCGGGTCCCACGGGCAGGTACCTGTCCTTGGTGATCTTGTTGTAGGCGACCATGTATTTTCCATAGGGTTTTTTAGTTGGGCCGCCCATCACGCTAAGGTGACCGATCGCATAATAAGTGGGCACCCTGTCAACTACCTTCAGGCTTTTGATGTTCCACTTCACTATTTCGGAAGAAACAAACATGGAAGTGTACGCATTGCCGTTGGCATCAAATTCGGTGTGCAACGGACCGAGGCCGGGCCTCTGCACCTCACCATGCAAAACACTTTCATATTTCAGCACGGGCATTCCTTCGAACGTTCCCTCAAAATCTTTGGCAGCGATTGCCTTTTGAAATTTTGAAAAGGAGAATACAGGTATGACGGCGGCGAGCTTGCCGCTGCCTACAATGTATTCTCCTGTGGGATCCACATCTGTGCCATGTGGCGATTTAGGGCACGGGATATAGTAAATAACATCGGGAAACTCTTTCGGGTCCAGCACCAGCACATTGTTTTCAATGGTGGAGCCAGCAGTATGGGTTTTCTCGTCAAGCAGGTTGTGTGCATATTTTGCAGCTACCTTTTTCGCTTTGCCGGCTTTCACATATTCTTCGGCCTTTTTCCAGTTAACGGCCATGATAAAGTCTTTGTCTTTAGCAGAAGCGTTGACTTCGAGTAAGGTGTTTGCCTTTTCAGAATTGTAACAGCTAAAGAAAAACCATCCATGCGACGGACCCTTACCCGCGCGGGCAAGGTCGAAGTCGATACCCGGCGTAAGCACCTGGAAGGCGATATTCATGTGACCGGTTGTTTGGTCAACGCTGATAAAACTGATGGTGCCCTTGAAGTTGTCTTTGTAGGTATTGATCGGCACGTCTTCATTTTGCAGCACGGGTATGCTGAACCGTGTTCCGGCAACTACATATTCCGTGTTTTCGGTGATGTAGGGCGATGAGTGGTTGCCTGCGCTGTTCGGTATTTCAAGGATCTCCGCGGTACGGAAAGTTTTCAGGTCAATACGTGCAATGCGCGGCGTGTTGTTGCCATTGGCGAATACCCAGCGGCCGTCGTGTTCGCCGTTCGTAGTGGATAAAGAGATGTGGTGAAGGTCATCCCAGGGTACGTAGCCATGAGAAGTGTTCAGCATGGGTTTTGATTCTTCGCTGAAGCCATAACCATTTTCCGGCATTTGGGAAAACACGGGAATGATGCGCAGCAAACGGCAGGATGGGTAGCCATATACGCTCATTTGGCCGTTGAAGCCGCCCGATACAAAACTGTAAAACTCGTCGTACTTACCCGGGGCGATATATACTTTTTCGGCTGCGTCACCAGTTACGGCCACGGCCGCGCCCCGCGGCTTGCAGCTTTCCAGGCTGCCTGCTGCTATGGCTGCGAAGGTTCCCGCTATGAAGAATCTTTTGAGGGTGCTCATAAATTGTTTTTTTGATTTTTTGTTTTTCAGCGGCTTTTACTTTTCACCATCGTTGCTGCGCATAAATTCCAGCACCTGTCTTGCCTGGTCCTTATCAAGGTTTTGGTTGGGCATGCGCACGAGACATTGCTCCAGCAGTTTTTGCGCTTCCGGGTCAGTTTCGAGCATCATGTCTACGTTGGTGATCATGTTCATGATCCAGTGTGGCTCCCTTCTTTTGGTTACGTCTTTCCAGCCCGGGCCCACTACCCTTTCGTCGTTAAGCTTGTGGCAGCTTTGACATTTGAGGTCGTAAGTGGCTTTGCCGGCGGTCACCCATTCCTGGTTCAATGGTGTGGTAAGCTGCACATCGCCCGCTTTAAATTCGAGGCCGTGCGTTTCCTGCGCTTCTGTTGCCTGCGGTTCGGGAGAGGATTGCTCTGCTTCGCTATTTCCGCCTCCACAGGCTGTAAATAACGCTGCGGTTAAGAGAGTGAAAGTCAATAAGGAAAATACTTTTTTCATTTTTGTATTTTTTGTTAGTTCCGTATGCAACAAATGTATTCACCACCCTATGGGCATTGGATGATGCGCATCAGGGGCTCAAATGATTTTAGTTAGACCGGAGCCGGGTAAACAATAAAAAAATGGAAACGGGAAAGGGACTGCTGAGAACGAACAACCATAGATTGTAGCTGGAAAAGCGGGGACCAACAACCAATAGCAACTCGGTAACAACGAAAGTGAAGAGGAACAGGAATAGAGAGAATTTTTGTTTTTCTACCGATTTGTAGACTTTTAAAATTGTTGCAAACACAAAGAGGGTAACGAAACCCAGCATAACCAGGTGCAGGTAAGCTATAATGAAACTGCGGTGGCCGTAGGCAAGCATGGCGACAGGCTGAAAGCCGCTTGCCGCCTGCAGCATAATTTTCAGGCAGAAGGCAAAAATCGCCAAATGCCCAATGAAGCCGGTTGTTTTGAGCCGGAAGTAGCCGGCGAGAAAATAAACCAATCCGGCCACTTGCAGAAGGGCTCCCGCTTCGCCAATAATATTGAACGCCGGTCCGGGGCCGCTCCAAAGGACCGAAAGAGAATAACTCAGCACGCAGCCAGCCGCAAGAAAAATGAGCGTGCGCGTACCATACCGCTCAACGTTATTTACTTCCATTTGCCTGTACACCATCGAAAGGACGGCAAAGGTGAACCAGCCATTGTATTGGAAATGCAGGTAAAAGTAAATGGCGTCGAAGTACAGCACCGTTCCTTTATGTCCGTTCGCCATCAACGGTCCCATGGCGAAAGCGCCGAAACTGGAAACAACCAGGAACACGAGGGCTGCCTTTAAGAACCTGGCCGAAGTGGCACTACTGCTTTTGAGTGCCTTCCACACAACGGTCGCCAGGTAATAAGTGGCGATTATCGACAAGGTGGAAAATATGATGCTTACCGTTCCATATCCCTGGAAGGGAAAACTCAAGAGCATTCCGTATGCCGATACGAACATGAGCACGATGATGTTTCGCCAGTGGCTGTAGGAAACGTTTGCCTTCACTTCCGGAAAGTAAAACATGACCATCCACACAATGGCCGGAGTTGCCCATCCCCCAAATGCAAAGTGCGAATGGGCGTGAAGGAAGTTGTCGTACGGCAAGGGCAAGCCCCCAAAAACAGGAACACTTCTCAGCACCAAACCGAGCAACGATACCAGCAGGAGGTTGACTACGGAAACAGCCAGTAGAACCCGCTGCAATGAATCTTTATTTAACGACTGACTTCTCAGCATGAACTGCAAAAATATTTTGACCAGAACAACCTGCACATGATGAAAATCATGCCTGCCCGTGCACTGATGTCATCTTCCGGGCGGCTGATCCTTTCGACATTTGCCAGTGAAGATATTCATCAAAATCCTTCATCATGCAAAAGTCATATAAACCCATAAGAAGAAGCAGGGAACTCGCGGGCCTGTCGCGCGAACATCACGATTCATTACTTTTTGTTTGGAAGATCAGGCAGGGCATCAGCTACAAAACCGATCTTACCCGCATCGCCGCATACTGCGAATTCTTTTGGGAAACCAACATGAAAGACCACTTCAAAAAAGAAGAAACTGCTGTACGAATGGTGCTTCCCGCCGGGCATCCGTTACGCACCAACCTGCTGGAAGACCATGAGGCCATCCGTAACAAGATCAGAGAGGTGACAGACGAACCTTCTTACACCGGATTGAGCCGTCTTGCGCAAATCATTTACTACCACGTAAGATTTGAAGAGCGGACACTTTTCCCGCACGTTGAACAAGTATCCACACCCCGGCAAATGGAAGAGCTCGGCGCGCTTCTTTCGGATGCACATAGCATACCCGAAAACTGGCCCGATGAATTCTGGGTGAAGAAGAAATCGCCAAACGAAGCCGCTCTCCTGTCATAGTTTACCGTGCGCGGTTACCCACTTCGGCGACTTTCCCTATATTTATTATCATGCAGATAGCAGATATACGGGTATTCGCAAAAGGCTTCATCCTTTTTGTTTTATTATTCGCGGCCATGCGGTCGTTTTCTCAAAACGCGGGCGCTTCGCCGTTCAGGTACATCAACACTTCTTTCGAAAATGCATCACAGCTCGACTGGGAAATCGATTCGAATGGCGTGGTGGTCATATCGCTTATCTACGATCATGAGCGTTCGTCCATCAACCGCGCTAATGGCCATTGGTTTTTCCAGGTGCAGGGTGAACCGGGTTCGGAAATTACTCTCGAGCTAAAAAATTTTACGAACTTCTGGAACGGGATGAAAGCATATCCCGTTACGCACAAAACCAAACCGTTGGTATCGGTAGACGGACGAAACTGGTTGCGCGTGCCCGCACAGTTGACGGATGATTACCACCTCCGCTTTACCGTGCAGATGAAAACGGATAAGCTGTACGTCGCCAGCGTAGAGCCGTACCGCATCAGCGACCTGGAAAAACTGAAAAAGGAAATTGCCGGCAAGCCCAACGTGAAGATTACCAACGTAGGAAGAACCGTGGAGGGCCGGCCTCTCGAGGTCATCCGCATTGGCAACCCCGCTGCACCCCACCGCATTTTCCTGAGAGCCAGGGCACACTCATGGGAACCCGGTGGAAACTGGGTGGCGGAGGGCTTGATCCGAAGCCTCCTTGAAAAAGACGGCGCCCGCTATCTGAAAAGGTACTGCGTGTACATCATGCCCATGGCCAATAAAGACGGTGTGGCGCATGGCCGAACAAGATTCAACGCCATGGGTGCAGATCTCAACCGCCAGTGGGATCGCCCTGCAGACTCGACGCTTACTCCTGAAAAATATGCTATGGAATCGTGGCTCACCAGCATGATCAAAAAGGGACAGAAGCCCGACCTGGCCATCGATCTTCACAATGACAACGGCGGCAACCTGCATGTTAACCTTCCAAACGACAACAATCAACAATATACAGCAAACCTGAACCGCTTTGAGCGCCTCCTGCGAAAGCACACCTGGTTTACCGAAGGCGTGTCGCATGTAAAAAACCCCGGCTCATTTGGCGAAGGGCTGGCCCGCCGATTTAATATCGACGCCTGCGTTTTTGAATTCAATTATGAATGGATCGAAGGATTGAAGAAGGCGCCGTATGGCAAAGACTGGCAGTTAATGGGAAAACAGCTAAGGGATGTTTTCTATGATTACTTTGAGAAACAAACTACGTCAAACTAAGCCAACCATGAACATGATCCACCGCTTTTTCGCCTTGCTAAGTGCTTTTTTCTATTTGTCGTGCGGAGATCCGGCTCCAGATAAAGATCAGCATGAGGCCGATATTATTATTTATGGCGGAACCTCGGCGGCAATTATTGCTGCGGTGGAAGCCAGGAAAATGGGCAAGTCGGTGATCGTGGTTTCTCCCGATGTACATCTTGGTGGTTTATCGTCGGGCGGCCTCGGTTACACCGACACCGGTAACAAAGAAGTTATCGGTGGATTGTCCAGAGATTTTTATCACCGGATATTTTTGAAGTACCAGTCGGATCAGGCATGGAAATGGCAGAAGAAAGAAGAATACGGCAACAAGGGCCAGGGTACGCCTGCCATGGACGGTGCAGAACGTACCATGTGGATCTTCGAACCGCATGTTGCAGAGCAGGTATTCGAAGATTATGTGAAGGAAAACGACCTTACTATTTTTCGGGATGAATGGCTCGACCGTAAAGCCGGGGTAACAAAGAATGACAATAAGATTGTTTCGATTAAAACATTAAGCAGCAAGACTTTTAAAGGAAAGATGTTCATCGACGCCACTTATGAAGGCGACCTGATGGCGGTTGCAGGAGTAAGCTACACCGTGGGCCGCGAGGCAAACAGTAAGTATAGCGAACAATGGAACGGCAT
>CAMPGT010000003.1 GCA_946885665.1 uncultured Chitinophagaceae bacterium
CGGCAGCGAATCGTTATTGATATCGCCTATTGCCACTCCGCCGCCGTTATAAAAGTTACGGTAGGTAAGAATGTTAAACGTTTCTCCGTCTGCCACTTCGTTGACGAAATCGATTCCGCTTTTTCCTGGTTCTATTAAATGGAATAACTGTGCGGGCCCGCCGGTGGTCGAATCATTGCCTGGCGTTTCATCATTGCAAGCCATAAACGATACCGCGCATACGAGGCAACCCAAATAAAAAAACTTCATGCAAACTGATTTAGAATTTTGCTGTGTTAGGAGAAAATACCCCATTGGCATTCGAACCCATATATTCACCCCATAAAATATTTTTTCTTACTCTAACGGGGAGGTCCACCCGCCGCATTCGCATCCCCAGAAACGAAAGCAGGTCGGAGTGATGATAATACTGGCAATAGACAACATCCAGGTAGCCATCGTTATCGAGATCGCCGATCCAGGGCGTGGAGAAAATATTCTTGAAGCCTTGCGATTGGTCGATGGTTTTTGTGGATCTTTTTGCGAAGTTGATGTAGACGAGCCTGTTTTCCATGGTCCTGGGCGGCTTTGAAGCGTAGCCCAGCGAGCAGTCAAAATTATTGATGCTGATGATCGCTTCGTCGCGGCCGTCATTGTCGAGGTCGTAAACAACCGGCGAGGAATACCCCGTGCAACCGATGGAATCCATGTACGAGATGCTTCCATCCTTTCCGTTGATCAGAACCTGTATGGAGCCGGTGCTATTTGGCCATTGCCCTTTGCTGATGAATGTAAAGAAGTCGGGAACGTCATCGTCGGTAAAGTATCCCGGTGCAAAGCTATTGCTGCACTCGGTGCCGGGAAATGTTTTTGTCCAGATAACATGATGGTCCTTTCCGTCGATGGCGAGCGCCTTGCTGCCGTGGGTGATGGCGATGATGTCGAGCTGGCCATCGCCGGTTACGTCGGCGATGGTGGGCGGTGCGATGAAGCCGTGACCTTTTTCGGTGGCGATGATTTTTGCTGCAGTCAATTTTTTTGAGAGCAGGTCGCGCAATGTCGAAATATACAGGTTGCCATCGATGGTTTCGCCGCCCGTGCCAAATACAATATACTTTTCATCGCTGCCGGGTTGTGAAAAATATACGGGCGTCATGTACGACTCCTTTCCATCCGGCATTGTGTCGGCGGCGATCACGTTTCCTGTTTTGGCATCGAGTACCATCAGCACGCCTGGCATGCGGCCCTGCTGAGAATATGGCGCAGCGTACGAGTTGCCGCCGTTAACGGTGAGTATGTCGTCCACGCCGTCATTGTTCTGATCGGCCACCAGCACGCTGTTGTTGAAGTTGAATTGCGCGAAACGCAAAATAGGGTCGTTAATGTACCGTATCGCATTGTATTCCCAGAGCAGCGCGCCGGTTTTTCCGTCAATCGCTTTCAACTGCGGCGACCTGCCGCCGATGAACACATCTTTGATCTTGTCGCCGTTGGCATCGCAAAAAGTTGCGGAGCCAAAAACCTGGTCCCTGCATTTTTGTTTCCAAAGCAGTTCGCCCGATTTCCCGTCGAAGGCGAGAATTCCCATGTCGCTTTCCTGGTATTCATTTTTTCCGGCGCCGATCACAATATCCAATGTGCCATCGTTGTTCAGGTCGGCAGTGCGGGGAGAAGATTGGGAGCCGATCACCGGCAGATCCTTGTTCCACACCAACTTGCTTTGTTTTTTGGAGGGTACCAGCGAACAGGCATGAAGGAAGATCAGGGAAAATATCGAAAAGCCGACAAAGCGAGTTAGTTGGGTTTGCACGAAAGGAGGTTTATAAAAATGTATTAATTGTTAATTCAATAACGCCTGAACGATCGCTCTCTCTACAGGAGAGCAATTTTGCGGCTGATCTTCCAGGAGAAAAGGTTCTTTCAAAACTAATGGCGGCTGCGCCATGAACTTAGGATACGTTCCGATGTGCTTCCTGGCTGCATGTACAAGAAATGGGTGGCACAAATAAACGGTTCCGGCATTACCCGTGGCCGATGTTTCGGGCAGCCCGGGCAACTCATCCAGCTTTGCTGCAAGTTCCGCAAAAGTTAATCCTTCATCGCCATACGGCGCCAAAATTTTTGCAACATGCTTGTGCGATCCTGCAAGTATCCTTGTGGGCGCGTCGAGATATCCGGTATCTGAAAAAAGGAAGAGCATTAACAGTGCGCGCCCTTTTGAATGTACATTGATCCGCCATGAGAAAATATCTGCCGGGTCATCACCGGGAAAGCTGGCATCCACGTGCCACCCGGTGTCGCCCGGATCTTCATCGGATGGAAACCTGATGGGGAACGACCCGAGCCCGCCCCGCGGTTCCCACGAGTTTTTACCCAGCAATTGATCGAACGCCAGCAGCAACTGCGGCATGTTGGCCGCCTGCCTGAAGGGTTCCTGGCTATAGCCGCCTAACCGTATAACCGGCCTGGTCCAGGTTGACCGGTTATACCGGTCCACGCCGGTGTCCTGCCAAAGTATGTCGCTAACTTCTTCGCAGATAGCTGCAGGAATAACTTCGGGCAATTTCACATATCCATTATCAACAAAGCTGCTTATTTCTGTGTCCGAAAAAATGTTCATAAGAGTTATCTTTAAGATATGAATTTTACTCCTAAATCAACAGCTCTTATCCTTCTCATTTTATTTCCTTTTCTCTCTAACGGCCAACAGGTGATTCCCTTGTGGGAAAACGGTCCCCCGGGATTTGAAAACAGGAGCAGGGAACCTGAGCAGGCGAAGGATTACTGGGTTAAAAATGTACACAACCCTTCGCTGACCATCTTTCTTCCGCCTGCCGGAAAGGCCAACGGCACAGCCATCGTCGTTTGCCCGGGAGGAGGCCACCGCCTGCTGGTGTACACGGCAGAGGGTGTGGAGCCCGCACAATTTCTCAGTAAGCTGGGCATCACGGTTTTCGTTTTGAAGTACCGCCTCGCGCGTGAAGAGAACTCTCCTTATTCGCTCGACATTCATCCACGCGAAGATGCTTTCAGGGCGATGCGGCTGGTGAGAAGCCGGTACAAGGAATGGTCGCTCGACACGAACCGCATCGGGATACTTGGGTTCTCTGCCGGTGGTGAAGTGGTGGCGGCCGTGGCTTACGAACCCGCCAGGTGGAACACCGCGGCGAAGGATCCTGTTGACCGCCTGAATGGCAAACCCGATTTTCAATTGCTGATATATCCCGGCCCGCTCGGCATTCCCGAAAAAATACCTGCCGATGCGCCTCCCGCTTTTCTACTCGCTGCGAATGATGATCCGTGCTGTGCGGTGACAACCGCCAACCTGCTGATGCGCTACCGCGAAGCGAAAAGGCCCGTTGAGGCACATCTGTACACGAAGGGCAATCACGGGTTCAACATGGGCAACCGTTCAAAGCTGCAGTCTATCAAATCGTGGCCGCAACGAATGGCCGACTGGCTGGCAGATAACGGATACCTGGAAAGATCAGCCCATTAGCGAAGCGATCCTTTTCATCACTTCCATACATGCCCTTGAATTGTGGTAAGGGCACTTCCACAAGCCTGCTTTATCTTTTAACGGCATTGCTGCGCCGTGTTCATCTACACCCCAATACCATTCGCCATGTTGCCTGTCGATCAAATACTTTTTTACAAAATCCCAACTGCGCAGTGAGTGTTCAAGATATTTTTCATCGTTACTGATTTGCCACGCATTCAGAAAACCGACCATTGCTTCGGCCTGCAGCCACCAGTGCTTTTCGCGCACCATCCTGTTTGCTGAAGGATCGTACTCATACCACAATCCGCCATCCCCCGAAATACCTTCGATTGCTGCATCGGCAAGCAGCAGAGATATGTTTTTATATTCTTCAATTAACTTTCTGTCATTGATGATCATGGCGGCATCCAGCAGGAGCCACGAGGCTTCGATGTCGTGGCCATAAGAAATGACATCCGGCTTCACCATCCATTCGTCATTAAAGAACAGGCTGAGATGATGCGATTTCTCACCGATGATTTTCGTTTTAAAGATATCGAGTAGTTCAACGATGTGTTTCTTAAGCGATGCATCGGGCCATACGCTGTAAAGATTGGCAAACGCTTCGAGTACATGCAAATTTGTGTTCATCGATTTGCGTTCATTTGCATCTTTGCTGCTCAACCGCTGATCCGGGAGTTCTTTCCAGTTGATGCTAAAGCCCTCCCAAAAACCGCCATTGATTTTGTCGTAGCAACGATCGATCAACGTGTCATACAATGCGAGGGACGTGTCTTTCCCTTTTTCATCGTTGTGGGTGCGGTAATATTCGCTGCAGGCATACAAGGCGAATGCGATGGCATACACCTGTTTTTTTGTTTCGAGCGGTTCGCCTTTTGCTGTAACCGTCCAATAAACCCCGCCATGCCTGCGATCGATGAAATTTTCACACAGGTATGCATATGCCCTCGTGGCCATGGATGCATAATTTTTTCCGGGCGCGATTTCGAGGGCCGCAGAAAATGCCCATAGAATGCGGCTATGCAGCACCGATCCTTTTGCAGCATCGCGATGGGGGATGTTCTCATTGTTAACGCTGCCGAAGAAGCCGCCATGTTGCTCGTCAACAGCAGCGGTCATCCAGAAGGCGAGGATCTCGTCAAGCTCCTGCCCGACCTCTTCTTTATACTTTTTCAGTTCCGGCTTCATTCCTTAACTGCTCTATATGAGCTGCGTTTTTATTGACGAGCTGTTTCACCCTGTTTACCGACGATGCCGAACGCAGTCCGTCCGGCGGCGTATTCTTCACATAATCGAGCAGCAGGTCGATGTCGGAAACAGCAACGTGCATGCGGGTATCCGACGATGCATAGTAGATAAAAACTCTTCCATCATCGTCGAGAACCCAGCCGTTACAGAATAAAACGTTCGACACGTCGCCTATTCTTTCTTCACCTTCCGGCGCCATAAAATAGCCGGCGGGCTTGTAAATAACTTTTGTGATATCGTCGAGGCTCGTCATAAACAGGTACAGAACATAACGCAAGCCCGCAGCCGTATTGCGAACGCCGTGCGCCAGGTGCAGCCATCCCTCTTTTGTTTTAAGCGGCGCGGGGCCCAGGCCGTTTTTTGCCTCATAAACCGTGTGATATTTTTTTGAATCTATCACGTATTCTTTTTCGATCACCGCATTTTCAATATTGTCGGCAAGGCCGAAACCGATGCCGCCACCGGAGCCCGCGTCAATAAAGCTATCCTGCGGACGGGTGTAGAACGCATACTTTCCTTTGTAAAATTCAGGATGCAGCACCACGTTACGTTGTTGTGGTGAAGGTGTTTTGAGATCTGGTAAGCGTTCCCATGTTATAAGATCGCGCGTGCGCGCTATGCCGCATTGTGCAACAGCGGCAGTTTCATCGCCGTTTTTTGGATTTTTATCCCTGCGTTCGGCGCAAAATACGCCGTAGATCCAGCCATCTTCATGTTTCACCAGCCGCATGTCGTACACATTTGTGTCGGGTTCATCCAATTCGGGCATGTCAACCGGCTGATCCCAAAATTCGAAATTGTCAACGCCATTCGGGCTTTCGGCAACGGCGAAGAAGGATTTCCTGTCGTGGCCCTCAACCCGCGCCACCAATATATATTTCCCATTGTACTTTATGGCAGCCGAATTGAACACGGCGTTGATGCCGAATCTTTCGAGGAGGTGAGGGTTGGTAGTGGGATCGATGTCGAATTTCCAGAACGGCGGTGTGTGTTCGGCAGTAAGCACGGGAAATGCATACCGGTGATACATTCCGCTTTTATTCTCGAGTTGAACATTTTTTCGTTTGAGCAGCCGGTAATATCTCTCCCTGAGATAATGTAACCTCTTTTCAAATTCTTTATTCATACTGCATATTTGATAAGGGACAGGTTAATGAATCAGCTATCGGTTAAAAGTTTTCAGTCTTCAAGTTTGTTCCACCAGGTACGTTTTAAAATGAACACGATGACCGCGAGTATCAACACGGTAATCAACAGCGGCAGCTTCATCCACAGTACCAGGTACAGCGGCAGGATGGTAAGGCAACACTGTGCAATGATGCCGAGCACCACGTTGAACATATCGAGTTTGAATCTTCGGTTGGGCATAAACGATGGGTCTTCTGCGATCACCATTTTATGAACAGGTTTCCACCAGCCCCAGGGCCTTACTGTTTTATAAAAATTTTTGAGTACGGCCTCATCTGTAGCAGGCGCAGCGTATGTGCCGATAAGGGAACCCGCTATCGAAAGCACGAACAGCAATGGCCAGTAGTACAGCGGCAGCCAGTGCCGGAAAACGTAGGGGAAAACAAGCGCTGCAATGATGCCCGTCATCATGCCCCAAAAAAATCCGTTTGCATTAAACCGCCACCAGTACCATTTCAGCATGTTGGCCGCGATGTATCCGCCATACAATGCCGCCACGATCCATTGCAGCAGGCTGTTTACGTCTTTTGTGAAAAAGCCGAGAATGACACCGAGCGTGACCACGAATACGCCGGATCCATAGTTCATGAAAATGATCTTCTTCGTGGAAGCATGCGGGTTCACATATTTCAGATAGATGTCGTTAACGATGTATGCCTGTGCAGCGTTAAGTGTTCCGGAGAACGTTCCCATGAAGGCGCCAAACAAACCGGTAAGCACCAAACCGAGAATGCCGGTGGGAAGGAAACTGTTGATGGCAGCCGGCAACACGCGTTCAAAGTCGTTGCCGTTTACCGAAGAGATATCGATCTGTTCGTAATACAACAGGCCGAGTACGGTAACGCCTATAACAAGCGAATATCGAATGGGCAGCAGTACGATCGAAACGAAGCCGGTCATCTTTGACGCTTCTTTAGGCGACCGCGTGGACAATATTTTTTGCATGTCGTAATTGGGAGCAGGGCCTGCGAGGCTCGCGAAAATCCCCTTGAAAAGCATCATCATGAAAAACAAGCCGAATATGCCAAAGCCATCGCTGGCGATTTTTTTATTGACCTCAGGAATGATATGTGACCAGTCGAGGTCGAGGCGCCACCCAAAGAAAGGATTCGTCCATCCGTCCGGCACTACCAAAGCGTTGTCATGCAGGTGCATCATGGCGATCACCGCCACCGAAATGCAGGCGACAGTCATAACAATGTATTTGATGACGTCGCCGAGCACGATGCTATGCATTCCTCCAAGGATGGAATAGAACATTGCAAAAAGAGTGAATACGATGCCATAAATATGCGGAACATATTCTGGCGCCACAGTTATCGGAAAATAAGGTTCAACAATCTCCCATGGAATGAATATCTCGATGAATTTTCCCAGTCCCACGAATCCATATGCGAGAAATCCAAGGCAGCCGATCAGCGCAAACGCAACAACTACGTTGTGCGACGCCTTCACGCCTTTCCCCGTCAGGCCAAACCGCGTGGCCAGCCATTCGGCTCCCGTGCTGGCATTCGAACGCCGCAGCCACTTCGCGAGGAACATCATGTTGAACACCTGGTTGAACACAGGCCAGAGCCAGGGTATCCAGATGCTCTTGAGTCCGTACACGAAGCAAAGGGCGATCATCCACATGGTACCGCTGATGTCGAACATGTCGGACGCATCGCTGAGACCAAGCATATACCAGGGGAGCCTTTTGCCGCCGAGTAAATAACTCTCTTTGTTCTGCCTGGCCTTTTTCCTGAGGCGCCAGCCGATCATCACCATGAGAAGCAGATACGAAGCAATAATGAGAATGTCCGCGAGATGTAAATTCAATGGGCAAGTTTTAGTTCTGGTGCGATTCCATCCAGGAATCCGGGCATTCAACAAGTTATTAAAACCTATTTGCTTCTCGGGCCAGGTTTGTTACAAAAGTATGATCATTAGGGGAATACATAATTATACTATTTTAACTGAGACTTGTATTTTTTGTACAAAAAGCGATCAGGCTTCATCCTGCAAACGGGGCATTTCATTTTGATACTATTATTGCACAATTTGTATATATTTAGGTAGCCGAAAACTAACGATCATGCAGAAAGAAATTATTAAGGAAATCACTCCGCTAACCCAGGCGGATTGCTTTACGTTGTTCTCACGCGTCAAATCAAGCTTTACTTTTCCGATGCATTATCATGAAGAATACGAGCTCAACCTTATTCTTGACGCAAAAGGTGCGAAGCGGGTCGTTGGCGACCATATGGGCGAGATTGATGATATCGAACTTGTACTGGTGGGCTCCAACCTGCAACACGGCTGGTTCGACTATAAGAACACCTCAGAAAAAATTCGGGAGGTGACGATACAGTTTCACAAAGACCTCTTTGATGACAACCTGCTGCGCAGAAATCAATTGCTGTTCATCAGGAGCATGTTCGAGAAATCATCGCGCGGTATTCTTTTCTCGCGGCAAACGGCCGAGCATGTGGCCAACAGGCTATTGACGCTTGACGACAAGCACGGCTTCGACTCTGTGCTTGAACTGATGTCGATTCTTCACGATCTTTCCATCTCGCGGCACATGCGGATGCTTTCTGATGCATCGTTCAACAATTCCGAACATCACTTTTACAACAGCCGAAGAGTGGAGAAAACGATGCAGTACATCAACCAGAATTTCGACAAGGTGATCACGCTTGCGGATGTTTCAAAGCTCGCTAACATGTCGGAGGCGGCATTCAGCAGATTCTTTCGCGCGAAAACCGGCATGACGTTCATCGACAGTTTGAACGAAATACGTTTGGGACATGCATCACGCTTATTAATTGATACGACTCAGTCTGTTGCAGAGATTGCTTACAATTCAGGTTTCAATAATATTTCAAACTTCAACCGCATCTTCAAGAAGAAGAAAGGAACCACACCAAAAGAGTTTAGGGAGAATTTTTTGGGCACTGGCACCCGGATTTTCATTTGACATTCTCATTCGCATTATTGCCGCTTTGTTTGAATCATAGCTTGAAACGGCATACAGTAAACGTTTAAGCACTACATGTTTACCATTAGAAAATATGCGATGGCGCGTTGATGTTGCATCTATTAAAAAGGTATTAAAAGAAACGCTTTTGATGCAACAGCATGTGATGAAACATGCGATGAAATCAATATGTATAAATTACTTGTTGAATTGACGTATAAAAAATAATCTTGTTTTGAAATCGCGTACTTCTACGGATTTCATTGAATAATTTCCTCATCTAGTTGAAAAAGTTCATCAAAAGGTTTGGCACCATTTCTGTTAACCGTGCAGCGTTAATCTAATCCTTCACTATCAAAGCTCTGATGTATGAAAGCTAAAAACCAACTGCTGGCTGCGTTGTCATGTATTTTCCTGCTTGCGGCGTGTCAGAAAAAAGATCTTTCCCTTAACGATGACGAACTAAATGGTGCAACCGTATCGAGCGATGCTACTGCTAACAGCGTTGTTGAAACCGCACCGCCAGTTTACAAAAGTGTTTATTATAATATAAACTCGAATGTTGCTGGTTTTATGCAGGCCGTTCCTGCCCGTTACAACCTTACAACCAAAAAATATCCGCTGATTGTTTTCATTCATGGAATAGGAGAACTCGGCACAGGCCCCACCCGTTTGAACTGCTGCGGATTACCACGTCACCTCGCAACCAAGACCTTTCCTGCTAATTTCAGAGTGAATGGCGTAAACTATTCTTTCCTGGTGATTGCTCCGCAATTTAAAGTGAGGCCGAGCGCCGCACAGGTGCAGTCGGTTATCGACTACGCAAAAAGAAGATGGAGAGTCGATCCAACGAGAGTGTATGTGGCAGGCATGAGCATGGGCGGTGGTTCTACATGGGACTGGTCGTCTGTATACGGACAAAATGCAGCAGCGATCGTACCCGTATGCGGTGGTACAAAGCCATCTGCAAATAACACGAGAGGTGTTGCTTCGAAAAACCTTCCCATCTGGGGGTTGTATTCAACCAGGGATCAACTCGTACCCATATCATGGGGAAGGGATTTCTTCCGGTTGATAGATGCAAAAAATCCGTCATTCGCTTCGAGAACAAAGCTGACCGTATGGACAGATGCCAGCCACAACACAACCTGGGCGAGAGCATTTAACCCGAAGACAAAAGTTGGCGGAATGAATATCTACGAGTGGATGCTGCATTACAAAAGAGGCTCGTCTGCCGCCGCGCCACCTCCCGCATCGTCGAAGCCTTCTTCTTCTAACAAATTGCCGATTGCACGGGCTGGAGCCGACAAGCACATCTACCTCAGACAAGGCGTCAATCGTGTAACACTCGATGCAACATCTTCAACTGATCCGGATGGCAAGGTTGTAAGATATGTATGGACAAAAATGTCCGGTCCTTCGTACGATCGCTATCATCTTTCCGGGGGCAGGATGTATGCTGCGCATTTGAAAGCCGGAACATATACCTTCAAAGTGGACGTATATGATAACAGGGGTGCGAAAGCGACAGACTACATGAAGATCATCGTTCATCCATGGTCGCAAAAAGGTGCCTCCAGCAGTTCGGGCACAAACAAAACACCTATCGCCCGGGCCGGATCAGACCAGACAATTTACCTTCGCCAGGGCATCAACAGGGTTACGCTCGATGGAAGAGCATCACGCGATCCCGATGGCAGGATAGTCAGGTACACCTGGTCGAAGGTGTATGGACCGAAAGTGGATTTCTACACTTTTGCCACCGGCAGAACCTATGCGGCGCATCTTGTAAGAGGCACGTACCGCTTCCAGGTGAAGGTTACCGACGACAAGGGCAGAACGGCTGTGGATACGAAAATTGTGTACGTGAAATAATTACCGATGAAAACTGGGAAGCCCCGCTATCATGCGGGGCTTTTTTATGGCCTCATTTTTTCATCACCTGACGCATGGATCATCTTTGGTGGCAGACCGGCATAATTTATCAGATATATCCGCGATCGTTCCAGGACAGCAACAGCGACGGCATTGGCGACCTCAAAGGCATCATCAAACGCCTCGACTACCTCAGGTGGCTGGGCATCACCGCCGTATGGCTCTCACCCATCTATCCGTCACCTATGGCCGATTTCGGATATGACATCTCCGATTACAAGAATATTCACCCCATATTCGGCAACCTGGCCGATTTCGATGAGCTGCTGCATGAGGTGCATGCGCGCAACATGAAACTCATCCTTGACCTTGTACCGAACCACACATCCGACAAACACCCATGGTTTATGGAATCGCGGTCGTCGCGCGACAATCCCAAACGAGACTGGTACCTCTGGCGCGACCCAAAGGAAAACGGCGAACGGCCCAATAACTGGCTGAGTGTATTCGGCGGCGCTGCATGGGAATGGGATGAAGCCACCGGGCAATATTATTATCATGCCTTTCTCAAAGAGCAACCCGACCTTAACTGGAGAAATCCTGAGGTGCAAAAAGCAATGTATGATGTAATGCGCTTTTGGCTTGACCGCGGGGTGGACGGCTTCAGGATCGATGTAATGTGGCACATGATCAAGGACCAGCAGTTTCGCGACAACCCCGTAAATCCCGACTATGAAAAACACATGGCCACGTACGAACAACTGCTGGCCGTGTATTCCACCGACCAACCCGAGGTGCACGACATCGTTCAGCAGATGAGGAAGGTGCTCGACGAATACGACGAACGGATGATGATCGGAGAGATCTATCTGCCTATTCACCGGTTGGTTACCTACTATGGCGTAAACAATTCCGGCGCACATTTGCCCTTCAACTTCGTATTAATCTCCATTCCATGGGACGCCAGGCTGATCGCGGCGGCAATCGACGAATATGAAGGTGCGCTGCCGCAAAATGGATGGCCCAACTGGGTGCTCGGCAATCACGACCAGTCGAGAATAACAAGCCGCGTGGGCATACAACAGGCGAGGGTTGCAGCGATGCTGCTGCTTACCTTGCGCGGTACGCCCACAATTTATTATGGAGAAGAAATAGGCATGCGCGATGTGCCCATCCCTTTCAGTGAAGTGAAGGATCCGCAGGGATTGAACATGCCGGATAAAAATCTCAGCCGCGATCCGGCGCGTACGCCCATGCAATGGAGCAATGAGGAAAACGCAGGATTTACAGATGGCGTTCCCTGGCTGCGCCTCGATAAAACGTTTACACGGCAGAACGTTCAGTTACAGAAGGAAGACAGTTATTCCATGCTTTCATTTTACAGGAGTATTGTTGAACTGAGGCAGAAGGAGCCTTCATTGATGTATGGTTCGTATGCGCCTTGTTATTCCGACCAGCAGATGATCGCCTTTAAGCGTTCTGCAGAAGGAAACCCGTCGTTTGTGATAGTACTTAACCTGAGCCACAGACCATGCTATTACAAGCAAAGTGGCATTGCAGGAAAAATTGTTTTGTCGACTTATCCCGAATCTGAAGGACTGACGGTTGACGAGCATATTGATCTGAGTGGTGATGAAGGTGTGATTGTGCGTATTGATTGATCTTAGAACGAGTAGAGATATGAAAGTGGCAGGAGCGATAATGAACGGCAGCAGTTGCGTGTTTCGCGTTTGGGCGCCGTTGAAAGAAAATATGCGTTTGCATATTTTGGAGCCGCACGACAGGCTGATCGAAATGAAGAGCGTGGAGGAGGGCTACTTCGAAGTGGAAGTGAGGAACCTGCATGCAGGCACTTTATATTGTTTTGTGCCCGACGAATCGGGCGACTGTCCCGATCCCGCTTCCTGTTTTCAGCCGAACGGCGTGCACGGCCCTTCACAAATTGTGGCCCATGATTCGTTCGAGTGGACCGATGACGGCTGGCAGGTGCCACCGATGCAGGAGCTGATTTTTTATGAAACGCATGTTGGAACGTTCACAAAGGAGGGGACCTTTGATGCAATCATCGCAAGACTCGGTGATCTCGCAGCCACCGGCATCAACGCCCTCGAGCTGATGCCCGTCAACCAGTTTCCGGGCAACCGAAACTGGGGGTACGACGGCGTATTTCCTTATGCTGTTCAAAATTCTTACGGTGGCGTGGACGCATTAAAAAGATTGGTGGACGCCTGCCATGCAAAGGGCATCGCTGTGTTTCTCGACGTTATTTACAATCACATCGGGCCGGAAGGAAATTGCCTGCGCCGGTATGGACCGTATTTCACCAAAACGTATTCCACACCGTGGGGCGAGGCCGTTAATTTTGACGATGCCTGGAGTGACGGCGTTCGCGATTACTTTGCAGCCAATGTATTGTACTGGTTCGAAAAATTTCATATAGATGGATTGCGTTGCGACGCCGTTCACATGGTGTACGACAATGGCGCGGTACATTTCTGGGAATATGTTCACCGACACGTTCAACAGTTGCAGCAGCAAACCGGCCGAACGTATTACCTGGTTGCAGAAAGCGATCTCAACAGCCCCAAGGTGGTCACCGCTCCCGGTTACGGCGGGTATGGATTTGATGCGCAGTGGCTCGACGATTTTCATCATGCGCTGTACACAGTGCTGGATAAAAAGGGGAAGGGCCGTTATGAAGATTATGGCGAATTGACGCAACTCGCCAAAGGATATACTGATGGATTTGTACTCAGCGGCGAATGGACGAAATATCGCAATAAGAAGTACGGCAGAAGTTCTGCGGGCATTCCCGGTAACCGGTTTGTTGTATTTAACCAGAACCACGACCAAATAGGCAACAGGGTGAAAGGCGAACGATTGAGTGTACTTGTTGATAACGAACGGCTGAAGATGGCTGCCGCGGCTATCATGCTCGCACCGTACGTGCCGATGTTGTTTATGGGAGAAGAATATGGAGAGCGGGCGCCGTTTTATTATTTCATTTCACATGCTGATCCTGCACTCATCAAAGCAGTGCGCGAAGGAAGAAAGGAGGAGTTTGCGAACTTCGGCTTTGAACAGGAGCCGCCCGATCCGCAGGATGAACAAACGTTTGACGACTGCAAACTGCGATGGGAACAGAGGGACCAGGGCCGGCACAAACTGCTGCTGCAATGGCACCGGCATTTAATCACCATGCGGCGAACGTTGCCGGCGCTCCAAAATTTTGACAAGCATGGAGTGACAGCCGATGTGTTTGCAGATACATTGCTAATGCTTCGCAGGAAGAGTGCAGACGATCGGCAGCAACTGGTTTGTATTTTTAATTTTTCGGATAAAGAAGTGGTTTGCCCGTTGTCGGATGAGGATGGCCGTTGGAAAAAGTTGCTCGATTCGCGCTCAAATGAATGGACGGTGAACGGCATCTCTCAATTCAGGCTGCCTGAAGAACTCGATGGCCGAACGCTCGACGTGCCGCCGGTTACTGTTGCCGTGTACGAAAAATTAAACACCGGTCATTTGTAAAAGCTGATCTTGCGCAGGTTGAAGCCTCCCTTGTTGACTACGATTCGCATCTTTCGTGTGCTTCTCGGTATTTTAATGTCCTTTACTTCTACCGTCTGCCACTCATCGTTGTCGCCGGCTTTGGGAACAACGATATTTTCGGCGACAATCTTATTTTTCAGCATAATGCTGATGCTTCCCTCTTCCTCGCTGTCCGGTAATACCGTAAACTGTATCCGGTAACGGCCGGCGTCTTTAACACGGAAACTGTATTGCAGCCATTCGCCGTCTTCAATATTGCTCACAAAATATTGTTCGTAATGCGCCGAATCTTTCCGGATATCAACACCATCGTTTCGATAGGTGTGACCGCGGTTGCCTGTTGAACCCTGGCCATAGTTGGCGGTGTCTTTGTCGAAATAAGCATACCCGTTCCGTCCGAGGTCGTAGTCTGCGGCCTGAATGACGGTATTGTTTCTTAACCTTATTTTTTTGAAGGGGATGGTTGCCGTTGATTTTACCTGGCGAAACATCGCATCAATGATATCCCGGTGAATGATGCAATTTTCAAGTTTTGAATATACTGCCAGTTCCATCATGCCGCTGTACACGTCGCTTTCTTTTGGCGCCTTGCCTTCCCCGTTCATGTATCTTACAACGGCCATCCAGTTATGATTGGCGGGCACTTCGAGCGGACTGCTAACGCCTGCTTTTTTTAATGGCCACCACGCCCACCCGATGTTGTGTTTCTCGAATAGCCGGATCGCTTCTGTGTACCAGGTGTTTGAGTTTTCTCCGGTTTCGCCGATCCAGATGGGCACGTTATATTTTTCGCGTGTATCCAGCATGTTCCTGATGTCGTTGTCTGTTGTGCCGCTCCAGTATTTATGGAAGCTGAGTACCATGTTGTCGTCCCATGTGGGCAGGATGCCGTTGTAATTGTTTCCCCAGCCATTGCCCTCGATAATGATGATGTGATTGTTATCCACTTCACGGATGGCTTTGGTGATATCCACCATCAATTGTTTCAGCGGAACATTTTTCTTTTCTCTAAGTCCGTTAATATCGTTTACGGTATCCTCAAATCCCCAGTTGGGTTCATTGATGATGTCGTACCCGCCGATCCATGGCTCGCCGGCGTATTTTTCGGCGAGCTTCTTCCAGAGGGCAATTGTTTTTTGCCTGTTCGCTTCGCTTTGCCACAGTGAAGGTTTCGAAGGGTCGCGGTCCGAAATATTCAGGTCGTTGCCCTGCCCGCCAGGAGCGGCATGCAGGTCGAGTATGAGGTACAATTTATTTGCCTTGCACCACGCCAGCAGGCTGTCCGTCATCGCAAATCCTTTTTCCAGCCAGGTGTTATTACCTGCCACCGGCTCTTCTTCAACAGGAAGCGTGTAAAGGTTATAATGCATGGGCAGGCGCACCGAATTGAATCCCCAGGCGCGCATGGAATCAATATCTGTTTTGCGGGTGTAGTTGTCGAGCCACGTGTCATAAAATTCCTGCACCTGTTCGGGGCTGGTAAGCTCTTCCAGCCGCTGCCTGATGCGGTGTTGCTGGCCCTCCTTGTAAACCCTGAGCATATAACCTTCCTGCAGCATCCATCCGCCCAGGCCCATGCCGCGGAGCAGTACATTTTCTCCCTTTTCGTTCACTATTCGTTTCCCGTCGGTTTTCAAAAAACCCTGGGAGAAAATGTGTCCATGAATGAGCAGCAGTAAAATGAAGAATGAAAATTTATTTTTGAAATTGGTCATCATTTTTCGGTTTAATTGAAGTCGGGGATTACCAGATATATGTTGCCACGGCGCGGCCCTGCAGCGTTACGGCCGCAGATTTTCCTTTATACACGATGTTGAAGTTCTTTTCTTCCTGCGAGTCGTTGGCCACTATGAGCACGATTTTCTCCTGGGGCGTTTTGAATGCAACATTGGGCAGGGAATCCGGAAGGGACGATCCAATTCTCACAGAGCCCGGTCTTACAAATTTTGATGCATGTGCAATGGAATAATAGGCCAGGTTGCGCGTCACTGCGTCTTTGTCTATGGTAACCGCGCCCTGGCACATGCTGCACCCACCCCGGTCGGTGTAAGGCTTGTATTCGGGATCGGCGGCAAGGTTCCATTCCAGAACGTTTTTGGCCCAGTTACGTGTGGCGCCCACGATCAGCCGTTTTACCGGTGAAACGATATTGAGCTTGTCGCTATTGCGTCTTTCCACTACCATCTGCTCGGTGAAATAAATATTTTTGTCGGGATATGCTTCATGTACGTCGGTTAATGCCTCGATATCTCCTGCGTATAAATGAAATGCTGAGCCGTCAACATATTTTCTTGCTTCGGGGTCGTTATAGATTCGGATGGGATAGTCGGGCCGGTTCGCATTGTGATCGTAAACAATGATTTTGGTTTTAATGCCGGCCTTTTTGAAGGCGGGACCGAGGTTATTTTTAATGAAGATGGCCTGGTCAGGCGCGGTCATCAGCAAACTTGGGTTATTGCCGGGATGAAGCGGTTCATTTTGTATTGTGATCGCATCGATGGTGATACCTTCTTTGGCCATCTCCTGTACATACTTCACAAAATATTTCGCATAAGCATCGTAGTATTCGGGTTTCAATTGTCCTCCGCGCGTGTCGTTGTTTGTCTTCATCCATGTTGGCGGCGACCAGGGCGATCCTAATATTTTAATGTGTGGATTTACTTTGAGAATTTCCTTCATCACCGGAATAACGTCCTGCCTGTCCGGGCCAAGGTCAAAATGCTCCATTTGCGGATCGGTTTGCCCTTCCGGCATGTCGTCATAAGAAAATACGCGCTTGTTGAGGTCGGATGCGCCGATGCTCAGCCGCAGATAACTGACGCCGATGTTCTGTCCATCTGTTGCAAATAATTCATGGATCAAAGCTGCTCTTGCTTCGTCACTCATCCGGATCATGTGCATGGCGCTGCCGCCGGTGAGCGCAAATCCGAATCCGTCGATAGATTGATACGTCTTTGAGTCGTCGATTTCGATGGAAGGTCCGCCAGCCGGTGGTGCGGTGAAAGTTATAATCCCTTCCTGTTGTGCAAACAGCGCTGAGCGGTCGCTGGTGGTAAGCCATGCATTCACCTGGGCGTTGAGGGTAAAGGTCAGGAATAGGGCCAGGATAGAAGGAATAGGGTAAAATAGACAGTTCTTTCTCATCAAATGGAATTAAGCGTTTAAGCGCACGAAGTTATGAATCAATATGCACAGAACTGAACAGCTACAGTATCAAAAGCGAACAGTTTTAGGACGATGTTTTCCTGCAGGGTATTGAAAAACAGCTAACTAGTGTTCCGGCACCGCATTGGCACACACTCATTCATCAATCTTCCACTATGCTCCGCCATAACCTGCTGATTGCTTTGAGGAACCTGAAACGACACAAGGGTTCTTTCGTGATTAATCTCGTAGGGCTTTCCACGGGCCTTGCGTGCACGTTCCTCATTTTCCTTTGGGTAACGGATGAATTAAAGTTTGATAAGTTTCATGAGAACGACAGCCGGCTGTACCAGGTAATGGAGCTGAGTACCGAAAACGGTAACACGATTGTGCATGAAGCTACGCAGGGGCCGCTGGCAGCAGCAATGGTAAAGGACCTTCCCGAAGTGACGGCGGCCGTGCCGGTGATGTCGATGCAAAAGGTTGGCCTGTCGATACCATTGAGGACAGAAGAAAAATCGATCAAAAGCAGTGGAATGTTCGCGGGCGGAGATTTTTTTAAGGCTTTTTCATTCCGGCTGAAGGAGGGAACGCCTGCAGGTGTGCTAAGTAAAAAGTCCGCTATCGTATTATCTGAAAATCTCGCGCAAAGTTTATTTGGCTCATCCGGCGAATCCATCGGCAAAACAATCAAATGGGAGATATTCGGCAAGAAACAGCAGGCAGTGGTCACCGGCGTATTCGAAACTCCTCCTGCCGCCAATTCGATGAAGTTCGATTTCGTTTTAACCTATGATCTTCTGTACAACGATCTGTTCCCGAACTTCCAGAAATGGTGGAACGAGGGCCCTGATACTTACCTTTTATTGAAGAGCGGAAGCGACATCGCTGCCTTTAATAAAAAAATTGAAAACTTTTTAAAGACATACCATGGCGAAACGTTGTTCAGCCTTTTTGTGCGGCCATATTCCAGCGCTTACCTCTATGGCAGGTATGAAAATGGCGTGCAGGCGGGCGGCAGGATAGAATATGTAAGATTATTTTCCATTGTTGCAATTTTTATATTGCTGATTGCCTGCATCAATTTCATGAACCTTTCTACGGCGAAGGCTTCGCGCCGGCTGAAAGAAGTGGGTATTAAGAAGGCTATCGGTTCAACCCGCAGGACACTGGTGTTCCAGTTCCTGAGCGAAGCGATATTGATGGCGCTGCTTTCGCTGCTGTTGGCATGCATTATCGTTCTTCTCATACTTCCCTCTTTCAACCAGCTAACGGGCAAGCAAATATCACTTTCATTCGACCTGCGAATGGCGCTCGTGGCTTTGGGTGCAACGTTAGTTACCGGTATCATTTCGGGCAGCTACCCCGCATTTTACATGTCAGGGTTCAGCGTGATAGCTGTGTTCAGGGGAAAATTGAAAAGTTCCATCACCGAACTGTTTGCGCGGAAGGGACTTGTTGTTTTCCAGTTTATGATTTCGCTGGTGCTGATGGTGTCGATGACGATCATCTATAAACAGATAGCATACGTTCAGTCGAAGAATATTGGATATAACAGGGAGAACGTCATTCACTTCGACAAGGAGGGCGCATTGGCCACCGATGCATCGGCTTTTATGGCGGAATTGAATAAGCTGCCGGGTGTTGTGATGGCCGCTGAGATGCAGCAGAATATTTTTCAAAATAGCGGGGGCTCATCAACGTATGGCATCAACTGGCCCGGAAAAGGCAATGAAAAAACAATTGATTTCGCAATACGGGCGATAGATTATAACCTGCTGGAAACGCTCGGCATGGAAATGAAAGAGGGAAGGAGTTTTTCGAAGAAATATGGAGGAGAAGAGAACAAGCTGATCTTTAATGAAACGGCAATACGGGCGATGCAGTTGAAGAACCCCGTGGGTACGAAGGTGGTATTATGGGACAATGAAATGACTATCGTGGGCGTGGTGAAAGATTTTCATATGTCGAGCTTTCACGAACCTATTCAGCCGTTGGTGTTCAGGTTCAACCCTGAGCAGACATCTACCATTATGGCAAGGATACAATCGAAAAATCAGAAAGAAACGATCGCCAGTATCGGGGCGCTATATAAAAAATTTAATCCGGGGTATGCGTTTCAATATAATTTCCTGGATGAGCTATACCAGGCGCAATATATTGCTGAGCAAAGGATAGCTGTGTTGTCGAGATATTTTGCGGGCCTGGCGATTATTATTTCCTGCCTGGGGTTGTTTGGGCTCGCGTCATTTAATGCCGAAGTGAGAACGAAGGAAATTGGCATCAGGAAGGTGCTCGGCGCCAGTGTTAGCAATGTGATGCTGCTGCTGTCGAAAGATTTTATGGCGCTGATGCTTATTTCGATGCTTATTGCATTTCCCTTATCGTGGTGGGCGATGAATGCATGGCTCGATGGGTTTGCTTACAGGATAAATGTTGATGGATGGGTGTTTTTCTTTGCCGGTG
The DNA here is from genome assembly GCA_946885665.1 of uncultured Chitinophagaceae bacterium. The sequence continues at coordinate 19,911 of CAMPGT010000003.1, forward strand.
CGGCGATGATTGTACTAACTGTTATTACTGTGGGTTATCAATCTTTGAAAACGGCGCTGATGAATCCTGTGAGCAGTTTACGTACGGAATAATCTTTCTCTCATATCGCATGTCGTACAAACGATAGGCAGTTGGTATCCCCCGCTCAACGCGGGGGATTTTTGTTTACGTGTTAATTTCCGCCGCTGGCGCTGTCCTCCCCCGGTCCCTTCGGGACCACCCCCTCCAGAGGGGGATACGCAAACCATGAAGTGGCCTATCCCCCGTTGGCGGAAGGGTTTCACGCAACGGCGCGAAGCCTCGCAAAGACAGTATCCCCCGCTGGCGGGGGTGGCGCGAAGCGCCGGGGGTGGACCTTAATAATTCACAATCTTCAACTCAACCCTGCGATTGAGCGCGCGCTCTGTCTCAGTTCTGTTTTTATTCAACGGGTTTGATTTACCGAAACCGAATGCCGTGAGGCGGTTGCCATTAATGCCTCCCTTTAACCGCAGGTATTCCTTCACTGTGTCTGCTCTCGCCTGTGAAATCTTTTTATGGTTGCGGCCGTCACTGCTCGTGTAACCTTCGATCAACACATTCAGCCTTGGATTTCTTTCCAGCAACTTCACCACTTCATCCAATACTTTTTTAGACTGTTCGGTTAACGCCGCACTCTTGTATTTAAACTGAATTCGTTTCGCATAGCCCTCGATGGCAGTTTTCAGCTCGGCATCAATTTCTGGACATCCGTGGTTCCCGATCGTACCCTTTTCATCCGGGCACTTATCCTCATCGTCGTTCACCCCATCCTTGTCGGAATCCGGCGACGGACATCCGTTTCTCTTTGCAGTACCTGCCAGGTTCGGGCAATTATCGAATGTGTCGCCAACACCATCACCATCTTTATCCGGGCATCCGCCTGCGATGGCGCCGCCTTTCTGGAACGGACATTTATCATCAATGTCTGCTATGCCGTCTTTGTCCCTGTCTCTCTTGCGCCTGTTGGCATTTTTATCTTTACTTAAATAAATTCCGAGCGTGGCGCCTGCTACCTGGTGTTTGAAACTGCCCGTGTTATTATTGGTGGCATAAAAATCACTGAGCCCCTTGCTGAAGTTGGCGTTCAGGAACACTCTTCCAAATTCAACACCTGCGAAGGCGTTTACACCAAAGTCAACGTTGTTATAACGGCCCTGCGAACGCGGCACCTTCAGGCTGGTATTTTCTATATTATCAACGTCGCCGCTTTTGTAATAGATGTTTGTGGCCTCTTTGCCGGAGAAGAGGAACGACACATACGGTCCGCCGCCAAGCACGAGACTGGTTTTTTTACCGATTTCCTTTTTAAAAAGAATATTGATGGGGACCTCCATGTAATTCACATACTGGCGCCCTTTAACGCTGCTCAGCGGACCGCTCGCCGTGTCGATATTTGAAGAATAGTTACGACCCTTATTGATGTAGATCATGCCCGTGCGGAAATAGACACTGCCCGAATTAAAGAAGGGAACTTCGGCAAGAAGACCAACATGAAAGCCTGTTCTTGATGAATATGTGTGATTAAGCGTATCCCACTGGGGGCTGCTGTTTCCGGGTACTGAAGAGATTTGTGCACCGCCTGCAATGGCTGTTCTCAATTGCGCTTTCCCATTGATTATGAAAATAAAACAACAGAAAACAAGGGCTCCTGCCAACTTTTTCATGGGGCTCCGTGTTTGATTTTTGAAGGATATCGTAACCGTATAACGGTGGCTCCATGAAAATTATTACAAAGCGAATGGAATTAGCGCATTAATCTTTCTTGCGCAGCATGAAAGAAAAGCGGCTGCCATGGCTGGGTTCGCTGGTGATATTCAGCTTGCCGCCGCACTGCGTCAGAAATTCTTTGCACAGCATCAGCCCGAGGCCGGTACCTTTTTCGGCAGCGGTGCCCTGTGTGGTGAAGTAGTTGTTGTTGTATATCTTATGCAGGTGTTCCTCGTCTATTCCAATGCCCGTATCCACTACGAACACCTCAACAAATTCATGGTTTTCTTCCGTGCCGATAATTACATATCCCTCCTCGGGAGTAAACTTGATGGCATTGGACACCAGGTTTCTCAATACCAGCCGCAGCATATCCTTTTGTGCCAGCACCACGTTTTTTTCTTCCACGGTATTGACCAGGTTCACATTTTTTGATTCGGCCTGGCTGTTCATTAATGAGCTAATATCAGCCGCGATCTCTGCAATGTCCACTTCGCTCGGCGAGAGGTCCGGTGAATTCATCTGGTATTTTGCCCACTGCAAAAGATTTTCCATGAGATTGGTGGTGTAGTTCAGGTCCTTCATTACTTCGGGCACCATGGCCTTTACGTCCTGGGCGGGTATATCATATTTCTGTACGTTCTGAAAAATATTGCGCAATGCGTACATGGGCGATTTCAGATCGTGGGCGACTACCGAGAACAGTTTATTTTTCAGTGCGTTGATCTCCTTCAGCTCATCGGCCTGGCTATTCAGTAATTTCAGGTAATTCGTGTTCTCTTTCTTGATCATGTACAGCGCGAAGAAGATAAAAACGATAGCGATAAGATGATTAAAGAGAAACAGCAAGCCGTTCACCTCCAGCTTGAACTGAAAATTTCTCCACACAACGGTGAGGATAAAATAGCTGATCATCGAGAGCATGATCGTGAAGATCATGTGGCCGATATCCTGTATGAAGAACACAGCAAGGATGCCGTATAAAATAAAGAAAAGCTCGATGCCGAGGTTCATGCCGCTGAGGTACACGATGCTGGTAATAACAGGGTAGAGAATAAAATAAGAGAGCGTACCGATCTCTTTTTCGCCAAGGCTGTTGAGGTAAAGGACCACCAGGCTAACGAGGGCAGGCATGCAGGCCGCCACCCATCCCAACACCGATATTTTCGGGTCGGCAAAGATTGCCGTGAGTGGAATGAAGCAGCCGAATATGAGCTGACACAGGTTAAGCAGGTTGAACACCTTCAGCTTGCGCCGTTCGTAATGGTCCATTCCGGGTATTACGCCGAGCATGCGAACCCATTCGATGGATGCGAGCAGCTTCAGTAGAAATTTTGAATGGAAGTTGAGGGGGTAGTAAGCAGCAGCTCTGTTGTGCAGTATTTCGATTGCCTCTGAAATCGACAATCGGTTAAGTGAAATTTGACCAGGTTTCACTTTCTGCCGGATATTTACTCCTGCATCGGGGAATTTCATGATAATGGGGTTAGTAGGTACGGTCTGAAATTAAATATAATCTTTATACTTTGAAATTAAAATAACCTTCAGGGAAAACTTGATCTAATACATCTCAGGCGTTTCTTTTTTTGCGCTCTTTCGATTTTGCAACGCTCTTGCCGAGAAGAAAACCGTAAGGTTTCAGCACATCCACATGATCGCAGATGATCTTGATGATACCCGTTAACGGTATGGCAAGCACCATTCCGCCTATTCCCCATAATGCTTCACCTATAACGAGTACCAATATGGTAATTAACGGATTGATATTTACTTCGGCGCCCACAACAAGCGGTTCGAGTATGTAAGTTTGGAAGAATTGAATAATACCGTAGGTAACGAGTATTCCTATAACGATATTGATCTCACCCCCTTGTGCAAACGAAGAGATGATCGTTAACGACGTTCCGGTGATATTGCCGACGAACGGAACGATCTCGAGCAACCCGCATAAAATGGCAAAGAAAATGGCGTGTTTAACGCCAACGATCGAAAATCCTATTCCATACAGCACCCAAAGACACACGATCATAAGAGACAGGCCCGTAATGTATTGCTGCGCCACGCTGCCCGCTTTTTTAATGATCGACTCGGCCTTTTCTTTGTTTGAGGCGCCTGATATCTTCAGGATGAATGCCTTGATGTGCGTTCTGTAAAAGAGGAGGAGAAAGCAGTAAACGACAACAAGTACAAAGTTCACCATAACGGAAAAGAGCGACCCGACGGCATCGGAAACAGCGCCGGCTATCTTGCCTCCCCCGGAAGACTGCTGCTGCTCCATAAGCTTTTGCTGCTGCTGTTCAGAAATACCGAAGGTTTGCTGAATGTATTGCCTGAACTCCTTAATAAATCCTTTTACTTTTTGCTCTATGCCGGTGATATCTTTTGCAAGGTCATTGAATTGCCAGGACAAGAGGAAAATAATCCCGCCAATGATCAGCAGGAAAAGCAGTACGCAGGCAAGTGCGGCCAGTCCCCGTCGAACGCCTTTTGCTTCCATTTTTCGGCACGGTGGCGCAAAAAGCATGGACAAAAGCCCTCCGAAACATAACGGCACCAGCACACCCTGCGCATAATAAAGTGCCCACATCAGTAATATGGAGAAGATCAGGAAACGGAAAGGCCTTGCAAATGCCTCCATATAGCATTATTTGTCGCGGTTACGATACACCATCATCACGAGCCCGAATACGAGGAAACCGGCTGCACTCCACACGCTTAGGCTGTCATATACGCCGCCGGCAATGATGTTGCCAAAGAGGATCAAGGCAACAAGGGTAAAGAAAGCGCCGATCACAAAGGCCAGTTCGTTCAGTCGGTTAAGCATAAGCGATATTTAAAAGAAAATGATGTTCAACAATATTGTAGCGGCCAGCAGCAGAATGGCCAGCAAGCCGATGCGCTGGTACCATTTTCCGGCTGTGAATTTTGGTTTTTCAGTGAGAGAATAGACCAGCCCTGCCAATTCTTCTTCTTTTTTGGGTTTCGTCATGAGGCTCACGATAATCGTGGTGAAAAAGTTTACTATCCATGATATCCCGGCCACAATGAACGCCTGCCCCATACCACTCTTGATCTCATAAATTGGCGCGATCCATCCTCCCTTTCCTTCTGCAATGGTGAGGCCATGGGTAACCGCGGCTGCACAGGTACCGGCAACAAGGCCCCAGAAGGCGCCATGACCGGTCGTTCTCTTCCAGAACATCCCCAAAAGGAAGGTAGCGAAAAGCGGGCCATTCACAAAACCGAACACCAACTGCAGAAAGTCGTTAATGTTGTTGAATCCCTTGGCGATGTACGCGGTGACGATGGAGATGAGAATACCTGCAATGGTGATAAACTTCCCGACAACGAGGTAGTGCCTGTCTGTTTTATTTTTGACGAAATACGCCTGGTAAATATCATATGTGAAAACGGCATTGAACGCAGTTACATTGCCGGCCATGCCGCTCATGAATGATGCGATGAGTGCGGTGATGCCCACGCCCAGCAAACCGCTGGGATAATAATGGGCGATGAGCGATGGAAGTGTCATGGTGTAGTCGAGCTGGCCGTTGGCATCTGACGGTATCGCGTAACCGTGCGATTGGAGTGCAGGCTGCATGAGCGCGATGGCCACCACGCCGGGCAGCACCACGATCAGCGGCATCAGCATTTTGGGTACAGCGGCCACGATGGGAGTTCGCCTTGCGGCGTTCATATTTTTGGCAATCATTGCCCGCTGCACCACCAGGAAGTCGGTGCACCAGTAGCCGAAAGACATCACGAAGCCCAGGCCAAATATCAGCGACATGAAATGAAGGCCCATTGGGTTCGTATCGGCATCGCCCATGTACTTCCACGCATGCGTCATATTCGGCTCGAGCTGCGCCTTAACATTTTCCCATCCCCCTGCGTCCTGCAAGGCAACGATCACCAACGGCGACAGCCCCAAAACGATCAGGAAGAATTGCAGCACTTCATTATAAACCGCGCTGGTGAGTCCGCCCAGGAACGTGTACACCATCACGATGCCGGCAGCCACCCAAATGGATATGTCGAAGTTCCAGTGAAGGATAATTTCCAGCATCTTCGCCAGCGCGTACAATGAAATACCCGACGAAAACACCGTCATCACTGCAAACGAAACAGCGTTGAGGCCTCTTGTTTTTTCATCAAAGCGCAGCTTAAGATATTCAGGTACACTGCGTGCCTTGCTGCCGTAATAAAAAGGCATCATGAATACGCCCAGGAACACCATGGCGAAAATGGCGCCCACCCAGTAAAAGTGAACGGTCATGATGCCGTATTTGGCCCCCGAGGCCACCATGCCGAGTACTTCCTGTGCGCCCAGGTTGGCCGAAATGAACGCCAGGCTTGTGATCCACAGAGGAATGCTCCTGTTGCTGCTGAGAAAATCTTTACTCGACTTGATCCTTTTTTTGATGAGAAACCCCACCCCGATCACAAAAAGAAAGTAAATGATGATGACGAGGTAATCGGCAACTGAAAGATTCATGGCAGTCGTTAAAAGGTTATCGTTTACGGAGCACAATATAATTTTATTTGTTTCTTATGCTTGATTTTTGGTGAAAAATCGGGGTCGGCCTTCCTTATCTCGGTAAAAAAGCGGAACTTTAAATGCTTGATAACAGCTAAAATTGTTTGCTATGGCAGCTACCAAAGAGTTTACCCAAAACGAAAAGAATCCGCTCAATAGCCTTGATGAATGGGAAGATGCCGTGCTCGAACGTTACCCCGAGCCCGACGTTCCTGCGAAGTCGCAAAAGGAATACAGGAACTATGCGGACCCTGCCCGGGATACCGTAAGAGAATTTTACCGCCTCAATCATACTTACCAGACCTACGATTTTGTGCTCGGTAAAAAGGCCGACTACCTGAAATTCGACAAAAAGGAAATGCCGGTGTGGAAGGCATTTGATTTTTTGAATGAGCTGGTGGATGATTCCGATCCCGACACCGACCTCGATCAGTTTCAGCATTTGCTGCAAACTTCAGAAGCGATCAGGGCCGATGGGCATCCCGACTGGATGGTAGCTACCGGACTCATGCACGACATGGGAAAAGTGCTTTGCCTCTTCGGTGAGCCGCAATGGGCAGTGGTAGGAGATACGTTTCCCGTGGGCTGCGCGTATTCCGATAAAGTCGTTTATCCTGAATATTTTAAATTGAACCCAGACTATAATCGCCCCGAGCTTCAAACGCCAACCGGCGTTTACAGTGAAGGCTGTGGTCTGAGGAACGTGCATATGTCGTGGGGGCATGATGAATATGTGTACCAGATGATGAAGGATTATCTTCCGGAAGAAGGGCTTTACATGCTGAGGTTTCACTCGTTTTACGCCTGGCACCGCGAAGGTGAATACAGTTACCTCATGGATGACCATGATCGTGAGATGCTGAAGTGGGTGAAACTCTTTAATCCTTACGACCTGTATTCCAAGGTGCCGGTTCCTCCGGATTGGAAGCAGTTGAAATCTTATTACGAGGATCTCGTGGCGAAGTATCTGCCGGATACGATCAGGTTTTAGTTTTTTCCGTGTCCACCCCCGGCGCTTCGCGCCACCCCCGCCAGCGGGGGATACTGTTGCGCTTCGCGCAAAACTGAAAACTTAAAAGTTAAAACTGAAAACTGAAAACCCTCTTCCGTCTTCCGTCTCACCTTTGCCGTTTGCCGTTTGCCGTCTCCCGTCTCCTCACAGCTCCCTTATCTTAATATTCTTATAACTCACCTCATTTCCGTGATCCTGGAGAAGAATATGTCCCTGCTTGGCCTCACCGAAATTCGGCCAAATCTTGTATTTGCTTTCCGCCACCAGGTCGCGATACGCCTTTGATCCACGCACATATTCCAACACCTTCACCCCATTCAGGTAATGCTCCACCCGGTTATCGGGATAAACAACAATCCTTCCCCAGTTCCATTCGCCCGGCGGCCTCACAAATCTTTTCTGCTTGTCGGCCCTGATAAGATCATATAGTGAAGCCAGCGTGCGGTTACCATTCTTCCCCATCTTCGCATCGGGATGACGTTCATCGTCCAGCACCTGGTACTCGAGGCCAATGGCCGAACCCTTCGTTTCTTCATTGAGGGTTACGAAGTATTTAACACCGCTATTCGCTCCTGGTGTCAACTTAAAAAAGAAAGAAAGATCAAAGGCGCTGTATTCCTTTTTAGTTACAATATCGCCGCCGTTGGCGCTTTCTTTTCCTTCCGATGAAAGCACGGTAAGTGTGCCGTTCTCTATTTTCCATCCCTTCTCAGGAAATGTTTCGTCTTTTGCACTTTTCCAGTTTTCTGCTGATTTCCCATCAAACAACAGGTTCCATCCGTTTTCTTTTTCATAGGCACTCAGGCTGTTTGGTTGCAGGTTCACCACGTAAATTCCTTTCTCGAACGCGGAGGGCGTTGGGTTCGTGTTGATCTTTATGTTTTTGAAGTGTACTTTCTTACCGGTGTGTGCGGCATCTGTGGAATGTACCTGCAACGCGATAAACCCTGTGCTATCTAAGGTATCCACCACATACGCGGTGGCTTTCCCGTTCACCCAGGTTTTCATTTCATTGCCAATACATTCGATTTTAAAATGATTATAGTCGTTCAATTTGAATTGATCCTGTGCGCCGGGATGTAAAGAAAGCGGATACAGCCAGTCTCTCCTTCCTTCATCGTAAATACCGCCGGTCCACCGCCTGGATGAAGGGTCCAGTTCCACCTGCCGTCCGAATACTTTTCCTTTTCCGTCATTGCCATCGGGATCGTAATGGCTGCGGGTTTGCACCCCCGAATTGTTTGCACTGTCATCTATCTTTATATCGAGTTCCAGGATGAAATCTCCATATTCTTTTTCGGTGACGATAAACGAATTCGGGGTGTTCGCTACAGTTGTTCCTACAATCTCTCCATCTTCTACTGTAAACTTCGCTTCTCCGCCCAACTGCTTCCATCCGTCCAATGATTTTCCGTCGAATAGCGCTGTCCACTGTTCATCGGTTTGCGGATGGCTTTGCGATTCCGCGCAGGCAGATGCAAGGGCAAAAGCAAAAATGGCAAATATCCATTGCAGTTGTTGAAACGTTTTTTTCATCATGCATTCTAATTTATTTGGGTACGAGCTGCACATGAAGATACCGCATTTTGAGAAAGGAAAACGCCTTCCCGAAGGAAGGCGCATCCATCATCAAAGAGGCAGTCGGTCTAGTGTCTTATCAATTTTTCCATCAGCAGCATTTTCCCATCTCCATACAATACCACGGTGAATATTTTGTTTGCCGGGTTGAGACGCTCTGTGTTCAGTTTAAGCCTGTTCATTCCCGGCACAATATCTTCGAAGACCTGTGCATGTACCAGTTTGCCCGATATGTCGTAAACGGCAGCGGTGAGTTTATAAACGCGTTCGGCATTGTTGAAATCGATCGTAACCGCATCGTGGAACGGATTAGGATATATCCGGTTGAATTTATCCCTGTTCCTGCTGCGCAGCGAATCGGTTTTTTCTTCGATCGGCAAAATGAGTTCGCCGGGAATTTTTCCATCGAAATAGTTTTCAATGATCACCCCCGAATTAAATGCCCATTGCGCCGCTTCGGTTGTAGAGAAGAGCAGCAGGGCCTCGCCATTCTCATCTGGCCTAATGTTGTCGATATAAACAATCTTGCTGGTGTTGTTCCATGAATTGAGGTACACCGTTTTGCCGTTCACTGTGTATGTGGCGGTATAGTTGCCACTGAACCATCCCACCGGACCTGAGCTTCCAACGAAACCGATACGGTATTTCCTTGTTTGGTTCATACCCGACAGTCTCATCGACGATATCTGCATTTTGTCGAGCCAGTACGCCGACTGCAGCACAAGATCGGGAGCTACGCCGGAATTATTTCCCGTATTCATGCCAGCGGTAAACTCGCCATTGAATATCTGCTCGATTCGCAGTCTCAGCCCTGAATTGAGTCCCGCGTCGTTCCTCAAATTCGAAAAAGTTGTTGGCGACGTGGGCTGCGCAACCGTGTTGTTCCACGGCGCCGGCTCACTCGGAATATCAAGGTTGAAGTTGACGTAAACGAGGGACGCCGGCGTAATTGAAGACACCCGATTGCTGTATTCTGAAAAGGTTCCAACCGACGCGGCTCTAACCGCGAACCAATACCTGGTGTTGGCCTGCAATCCTGTAACCTGGTAGGTTGTTGTATTGGCCGGCAAATTAACGGTAGTCTTGCTGGTCGTGAACAATGAGTCTTTGGCAACGGTGATCTCATAACCATTTTCAGCGCTTTCATTATTCGTTCTGTCGGACCAGCTAAGATTGACCGTTGTTTTATCAACCGTTTCGGCATGCAGGTTCAGTGGTTGCAGCAGCATTATCTCCGGTTCATATTCTTCAATAACAAGTCCGTTGAGATAACTGAAAGAAGAACCATTTATGCGGCTGGCCGTTACCGTTATTTCCCCGCTTGTGTTGGGAACAAGGCTGTTGAGGTTGGCCGTTGTGTTGGTATTGTAGCGGGCGTTGGCCGTTGCCGATTGCGTACCGCTGGCGAAGCTCGTCTCGGCATTCAATCCTTCATTGCGGCTGCCGATAAACACGATGTTGTATCTTTTTGAACTGTTCAATCCGGCGATCCTTATCTGGCGCGGTGTTCCATTGTTTGCAATGCCGCTCTGCAGTACAGAGTCGGGAGCCGCCCCGCTGTTATTGCCGGTAAGATGTCCGAGATCGTTAGTGGCCGACCAGCCGTTAACCGTGGTCACCGAGAATGGGGTCACCTGGTTATTTTCGTCTTTCAGGTTGCTGATGATGTTGTTGGCGCCGCGAGTACCCAGCCAGTTGTTCCAGGGTGCGGGCGCCGTTTTACCCGCACTTCCAAAATTAACATACACCGACCGCGTATTTTTATCGGCTACCGATACAGTAAAGGTTTTCGTGGTGATCGCATTTTTGCTGTCGATCGCGTTCAATGCAAGTATGTACCATCCGATGTGGTCGGTATTTGGCGTGAGGGTGATACGGTAATTGTTTCCCGTCAGGTGCTGCAGCGCTATAAACGATGGCTTGTTGGTGATGGTGATATGCAGGTTATCTCCCGGATCGGTTACCGTGAAATCCTGCGACGCTGAGACATCAGTTTTAATAAACATGTTATTGATGTCTCCTATTACCGGCGCATCATTTCCTGCGATGACCCCGATGGTGTCACTCGAAGCGCCGTTGCCGGCCATGTTTACGCCCACTACATAATAATAGTATTTCGCGTAAGGGGACACCGTTGCATCGGTGTACGAATTGCTGTTTGCGGGAATGGCGGAAAGCAGCTCAAAAGTGTTTCCATCGTCCGACGACCGCCACACCTGGTAATTTGTTTCGATGTTGGAATTATCGATCCATCCCAGTGAGATGAATGTTGTCGTTGAATTTTCTGCGGCGAATGCTGTGGGCGCTACCGGTGTTCCGGGAGCGGGAAGCGTTGTGGCAAACGCTTCCGCAGTATATGGCGACTCACTGTTCAATCCGATCACTCTTACTTTATAATAATAAGTAGTGGCCGAAGCAAGCGCAGAATCTGTAAAAGTTAATTTGTTCGGCCCGATTCTTCCCGCAGCCTCATAGGGACCGCCGGGCGCAAGCGAACGCAGTATTTCAAATGCCGTTTCGTTGCTGCTGTTATCCTGCCAGTCGAGCTTTATCTTGTTATAGCCCGCGGTTGTTGCGGTGAGACCCGATGGCGGCGTGAGCGGCGGTATTCCTGCGACTTCCGTATAGGTGAAAAATCCACCTCCTATTTCCTCACCGGATATTCCCTGGTCGTTGGCCCAGTACAGGTCCATGCTTTCAGAGCCGGTTTTTTCGAAATAGGCTACTGCAATGCGGTGATAGCCTTTTGACAGGGGAATTACGCCATAAATAAGACTTGGAGTATGGATGCCGTCGGCATCTACGACGGGCACTGCATCTGCAGAATACGGAACATCTATCCATACTTTGCTGCCCTCATCAGAGATGGTGGCGAAAGTATATACGCCGGTAACCGGAATATAAATATATCCTTCCCAGAGCACTGCATAATTATCGTCTTGCGTTCTGAAAGAAGATCCGGAATTAACGGAGGTGGCTATTCCCGTGCTCACCGGTGTCAGCGTATTAAAATCCGGCAATTCATCAAAGGAGCCGTTGTAATATTTGTATGTTAAGCCCGGGTGGTGCGTGTAGCCCATCACCTGCGGGCTGGGCGCCGATGCATTCCCTGACTCGTCAACGGCTCTTAAAGTGAACCTGTACCACGTAAGGCTGTCGAGGTTATTGACAGTAAAAGAAGAGCTCGTTGTACTGTAAGTTTTAACATCATTAACGTAGATGTCGTATCGCTTGATGCCGATATTGTCTGATGAGCGGTCCCAGTCCAGTGAAACGGATGTGAGCGAACTTCCGTCATACACCAGATCGGTGGGTGCCGAAGGCCGCGAGTTGTCGACCATGGTTTTGCAACCGGCTTCATTGCTGGCGGCGGCGGCGCCTGTGTTATTCACGGCGCGTATCAGGTAATAATAATAAGTGCCAGGCTGCAGGTCGTCATCCTCAAAGCTGGCGATGTCGGCGGGGGTAATATGAATAAGCTGGTACGGGCCTCCCGGCGATGTGCCCCTGTAAATTTCAAAGTTGGTTTCATTGTTGACCGGCGAGGGATTGTCGGTCCATGTAAGCTTAATGGCCGTTTGCGAAAGCGGAAGTCCAACGACATCAGCGGCCGGTGACGGCTTTGGCGATCCGTTTGCATCTATTACGACAAAGTCGGGAGAAAACAATGAGCCGCAACCGAAGTTTTCATCATACTGTCCGCGATAACTGCCTATGCCTGCCTCAAAAACCTGCTCGTTGCCGATTACCGTCGTGCTCGAAGAAGTGTACCACCGGTAACTCAGAAATCCGGAATCTAAAAAAATTGGAACGGTTGTACTGCCGTCCAGCGCGGGCAGTACTTTGCTGTGTATGCCCAATACGCGTATTGGTCCCGGTTGTGTAATTTCTTTCACGCTGATCACTATCGGCCTTGGCGACCACTCCGACCATTCCGAGGTAGCCGTACGTTTAAACCTTGCACTATAGGTTCCATATTCTTTGACAACGATTTCGTTGCCGGCAAAACTGGTCACTGCCGAAGGGTCTAAAACGGTGTTCGACCCGTTTGTTGACCGGGCAATGGACGCTTCGCCCTGCCGCCATTCATAAGAATAAAAACCTGGTGTTAATCCTAACCTTGCGGCTATCGTGCCGGGCGAGCACCACTCATCATGCAGGAAGAACACGAGCGGGTTGGCCTTATGGGTTTGATTCATGAAAGGCACAAAGTCGGGTTCACCCCAATGCTGATACCATACGCTGTGCCCGAGTTCCGGGTACAGGGTGTAACGAATGTCGCCACCCAGGTCGGTGAAAAAATTGAGTGTTTCCTGTGCCTCTTCCGGCGACGGATTGGAATCCCGGCCACCTGTCGCAAACCACACGGGTATGTGTACGATAACGCTTAACGCGGCCTGACTCACTCTTGCCGACATGGATGACGGAGCGATGGAAGATACGCGTTGCGGATGGGCGCGCGCGAATCTCCAGGCGGTTCTTCCTCCATCGGAAAGGCCATCTACAAAAAGGCGGTCAATATCTGCCTTCGCATATTTGATAAGCGAATCGAGAATAGCCAGCACGGCCACATCATTTTGCGTTGGCCAGTAGCTGGCGCAGTCCTCAACAACAACCTGCGGATAAAAGAGGAATCCGTCGAAGAGGTTATTGTCAACACGGTCGCGAAACAATTCACCGCCATGCAGCAATTGTTTTTCGTTATTATAAATGCCGCCGTTCGTTGCGCAGCCGGGCTCGCCGGCGCCGTGAAAGAACAGCATGACGGGATATTTTTTATTGACGCTGTCCGGATTCGAATAGCTGTAGGGGAATTTCAGCCGGAACGCGAGCCTTACGCCGTTTACATTAATATAATAGGCTTTGTAGGAACTGGCATCCCAAGCTCCCGAACCGGCGCTGATACTGTTGGTGGGAACGCTTACCCATTTCTGCAGTCCGGTTATGGCTGGGTTGGGGTTTGCCGGTGATCCCAACGGAAGAGTGGAGTCCCACCTGGTCAGGGCATCGGCCGGATCAAAGACATTCTGCGATTGCGCGGACAGCGATAGCAGCAGGATGCCTGCGAACAGTGCAATTCTCATAAATGATGCTTTAAGACAGGGTAGTCTCAGCAGAAGATGTTATCGAAGAATAATGAATACGGGAGATTGCACGGATCTTGGAGGGAGGATGAGGAACTACAAAAGAAAGTAAATTATTTAGTCATTCAAAGCCTGGTGTTCCGGCAAGGTTTTTTTCAACATTTTATTGTTTTTTGAAGGTAGTTGTTTTAAATTGTATTGTCAACCACGTACGGCATGGTTGCGCGTTTATTTTTACCCCACTTACAAATTTCGCGGCTGACTTGCCTAATTATTGTATTGATACACTGTTATATAGGTGTCTGATCAAACGATTATTGCGACCGTGCCTGAAGACCGTTTAAGCCAGGCTAAAACAAAATCGCCAAGAATGGAAAAGGTTATTCTTCTCATTGATGATGATGTTGATGAACATGAACTGTTCCAGGCGGCTCTGGAAACTGTAGGCAATCAATGGACGTTCCTGAGCGCCACCGGTGCAGGTGAGGCAATGAGCATACTTGAACGAGTCACCCCGGATTTCATCTTCCTGGATATCAATATGCCGGCTAAGAACGGGTTCGCCTGTCTCGCAGACATTAAGCGCCTTGACCACTGCAGAAGCGTACCCGTCGAAATGTACTCCACCAGCAATGCCGAAGTAGACAGGAAGATGGCTCTCGCCATGGGTGCTTGCGGTTATATCCAAAAAACCGGCAGCTTCCAGCAGTTGTGCCGCTCCGTCAAGGAGGCATTGACGACACAGCAGGTAATCGGTTGATTTTCTGCAAAATAAAGATCCCGGCGTAGAAACGCCGGGATGATAGAGCATTGCTCTGGTTTGTAGAAATTTAGAATATTTGGTAAACGATTACGGGGCGGCTAATATTGCTTGATTGACGTCCTGAAAATCAGTCCATTTTAATAGATTTTTAATTTTCATTTCTACCTTTAGGGGTCAACATTTAGGAGTTTTGCCTGCTCAAGAACAAGCCCCCCGATGGATCTAATCAAGATTTTACTTGTAGAGGATGAAAAAAAGATTGCTGACTCACTGAAGAAAGGCCTTACCGAACAAAATTACCAGGTACAGGTGGCCTATGACGGCCTGGAGGGCAGGCGACTTTTTGAGAACGAACAATTTGACCTCATCATCCTGGACATCAACCTCCCCGGTATGTCCGGCATCACCCTGTGCAAAAAGATAAGGAACAGGAATCCCTCCATCCCCATTGTGATGCTCACTGCACTAAGCGCAACAGACGACAAAATCGAAGGCTTTGACGCGGGCGCAGATGACTACATCGTGAAGCCCTTCGACTTCAAAGAGCTGCTCGTAAGAATAAAAGCCCTGTTAAAAAGAATCTATCAGAATATAAACGTTGGAAATATTCTGAAAGTGGGCGACCTTGTCATCAACCTCGACAGTAAGGAGGTATCTCGCGGCGGCAATGGAATTTCTCTCACGGCGAAAGAGTTCCAGTTGCTCGAATACCTGGTCCGGAACCGGAACAAAGTGGTTTCAAGAGCCGACATCGCTCTGAATGTTTGGGACATAGACTTCGACACGAAAACGAACGTGATCGATGTGTATGTCAACTTTCTCCGAAAAAAGCTGGATCATGATCATGAAAAAAAGATCATCCATACGCAGGTCGGGGTAGGTTACATTCTTAAAGAGCCGTGATTGAAAACCAGGCACAAAATAACATTACTGTTCTCCCTCCTTGTTACTATTATCCTGCTGCTGGTCAGCCTGTCCGTTTATTACTTCAGTTCGCTCGAAAGACAGGAAGTCTTCAAGAAAAGGCTGAAGGGCCGCGCCAATAACAACGCCCAGATATTTTCTTATGTAAACAGCAACAGCAAAACGTTCCTCGACCGGATCAACGTGAGCTCATTACTGCTTCCCAATCGAACCGTCGAAATCTACAATCTCAATGGCGACATGCTCTACAAGTACGCCGCCGATACAAGCTTCATCAGCAACATTAAGAAGGACATCATTTCATCGGCCATCACCAAAGGCGAACATTATTTTAATCTGGGCAAAAGAGAAGCGATGGCCGTTCACTACCCGGTAGAAGGCGACGGCATCGTTGTTGTCGTTTCGGCTTACGATGCCGATGGATGGTCGCAGCTAAGGCAGTTGCGCCACATCTTTTTTATCTCCATGCTGATCGGCACCGGAATTTCGTTGCTCGCCGGCCATGTGTTTTCGAAAGAGTTGCTGAAACCGGTGGCGCAGATGATTCGTGAGGTGAATGAAATATCATCCCATAATTTATCGAACAGGCTAAGAACAGGAGAAACCCAGGATGAGCTCAATCAACTGTCGAGCACCTTCAACGACCTGCTCAACAGGCTCCAGGAATATTTTACCGCGCAACGCAGGTTTATCTCCAATGCCTCGCATGAACTTTCTACTCCCCTTACCTCCATTTCCAGCCAGATCGAAGTAACCCTTCAACGCAACCGTACCACCGACGAATACCGGCAGGTGATGCAATCCGTGCAGGAAGACGTGGTACAAATGAGGCAGCTCACGAAGAGCCTTCTCGAGATCGCCAAAACCGGATCTGAAGGAAGCATCGAGTTGAACGAGGTAAGGATCGACGAGATCCTGTTCAAGGTGATGGGCGACATGAGGAAGATCAATGCCGCCTATAATGTAGAGCTCGAGTACGACGACTCTGCAGAAATAGACAACAACTTTTTGGTTTTCGGCAACGCCGACCTCCTCTACATTTCCATAAAGAACCTGGTGGAAAATGGTTGCAAATATTCGGCCGATCAAACGTCGCGGGTTAACCTTTCGTTTAACAACGCATCCGCCATCATCGACGTAAAGAACCACGGCGAACCTATTAAGAAGGAAGAGGTGGACAAGATATTCCAGCCCTTCTACCGTTCTTCCGAATCTGTGGGTACGCAGGGCTTTGGCCTTGGGCTGGCGCTTGCGCAGCGAATCATTTCTTTACACAAGGGAAGATTGTATTTACACTCGAGCGATGCAAATGGAACAGTGTTTACGATTACTCTTCCTATTGTATAAAGTGCATTTTTTAGCAGTATAAATTTGTTAGAGTATTTAACCAATCGGCGAAGGCAGGGTCAAAAAAAATCCCCCTGAACTATCAGGAGGATCATTATATGGATGGGTTAGTAAGTACAGGAAATATAATTTCCCTACACAATATTAAAAAGAATTTTTTCTTTCCAAAAAAAAATTTCGGTTTATTTTATTAACATTCTAAAACTCGTGTGTGGAAAAGGGTCGGCCTTTTCAGCCTACTTTTGTTCAAACGATAGAAATGAAATTTCCAGAACCGGTATCAATTGGAATTCTTGCAGAACTGGTGTCAGCAGAAATCATAGGGAACACTGCGGCACGTGCTACAGGCATCAATGAAATTCACAAGGTGGAAGAGGGCGACGTGGTGTTTGTGGATCATCCCAAGTACTACGACAAGTGCATCAACTCGCCCGCGACGTTCATCATCATTAACAAGCGAGTGGAGAATATTCCCGAGGGGAAGGCGCTGCTTGTTCACGACCAGCCCTTCGAAGCCTATTTGAAAATTGTAAGGCACTACAGACCCTTCGTGCCGCAGAAAGAGCCGGTCAATCCCCGTGCGGTGATAGGTGAAGCAACATATATTTCGCCAAACGTATACATCGGTGATAAGGTGACGATTGGGAGTCATTGTCACATACAGCCTAATGTCACCATACTCGATCATTGCATTATTGGCGATCATGTTGTGATCCAGGCGGGCACGGTGATCGGCTCCGACGCTTTCTATTACAACACTAAAAAAGACAGGGAAGTGTGGTATAAAAAAATGGACAGTTGCGGCAGAGTGATCATCGAGGATAATGTTGAGTTAGGGGCTGGTTGCACGATCGACAGAGGTGTGAGCCATGACACCCGCATTGGCCGTGGCACCAAGATCGACAACATGGTGCACATAGGGCACGACACTGTTATAGGCACCAATTGCCTCATTGCCGCGCAGGTAGGTATTGCCGGCGCCACTAACATCGGGAATGGTGTTATTCTATGGGGACAGGTAGGTGTATCGAAAACACTTACCATTGGCGATAACGCCGTAGTGAATGCGCAAAGCGGGGTGCCTGCTTCGCTCGAAGGCGGTAAGGCTTACTTCGGGTCACCTGCCGAAGAAGCAACCAAAAAGATGAAAGAGCTTGTTTGGGTAAAAAGGATACCGGAGATATGGAAGAAGGTGATGGGGTAGCCTATTCGTACTGGTAATCATAAGGCAATGCCTCAGCCAGTTTCTTCCACGCCCAGTAACCGGTGTTAACCACGTCGTATTGTTCATAGAAGTATCCGTTTCGCTCGACTGCAAATCCACCATTCACATCCAGCAAAGTAACCTGGCTGCGCGTGTTGGCAGGCAACTTAAACTCTTTAAGAAATTCCGGATCGGGGAAAACACTTTTATAACTTATCCTGTACCTGCCATCCCAGTTGATGACAACCGTATTGCTGTCTGCCTGGTACAGCGTGCTGTCGTACAGGTCACCCAGCACACTTCCTTTGACGCTCTTGAAATTTGCGCCCATCTTTTCCACCGTGAAGCCCTCCTGGGTAACAATGCTGTCGTAAAGGGCCGACATAAAATGAAGTCTTGATCCGAGATAAGTTCTTGCCCGGTTCTTTTTCCATTCGTCTTTCACTTCCTGCGTTGTATCCAATTCAATAAAGAACGGATAGCCGGTGTACTGGCTGATATTGGAATTGTAATCGTAACTGAACGAATCGAGCCGGTAGCGTACGAGGTAACCCAACGCCTCGTTGCGTACATAAATATCTTCGGGCGACGTCACTTTCAACCGATGGCGCTTTTTATTTTTTGTGTAGTAGAAGTGAAGCGAGTCGGGGTTTAATATCGTGCAGTGTGCCGCATTGGGAGTGGTGCCGATAAAATTGTCCAAAAAGAATTGTCCGAATCTTTCCCAGCCATCGGTTACCTCGTTTGAAAGGACGATGGCTACAGCTTCCATCGATTGGTCAATTTGCGGCAAGGCAACAACGAACGAATCGCCGGGAAGCTGGCTGTTGCTGATGCGTAATGTTTTCGTTTCATACCCTGTGTAAGAGAAGACCAGGTCGTAGCCGCCGTTCGGCAACCTGATCATAAAATTACCGTCTTCGCCGCTGATGGTTCCCTGCGTGGTATTCTGTGCGAACACCGACGCGCCGTTCAGGGGAAGGCTGGTAGCGGAATCAATCACCTTTCCGGCAATAACGAAATTTTGTGCGAGGCAGCAGAAGCAGAGGCAAAGGGCCGTAATCAACAGGGTAATGTTTTTCATATAGCTGGAACATGCTTTTTTGATGGTCTGATGAAGATCGGTGAACCGGAAATCCGGAAGCGTCCTGAGTAATTTGCTGCTGTCGAATTGCGTATTTCCACGTCCCACGCGAGCGGATTCTTTCGTAAGCAATGGTTTTTTTCCACTGAAAAAAGAACGAACTTTTTCCCACCTCCATGCAATGCCGGCAAGTAATGGCGTTGCTTCAAGGTAGGGCTTTTTCTTTCCAAATCCGTCTGCCAGCGTATCCAGCAACATTTTATAACTCCAGTTATCGCCGCTTACAATAAAACGCTCCGAGTGGATGTTTGTTGCCAGCAACAGCACGATGGCTTTCGACACATCTTCCACATCAACGAAGCCGGTAACGCCTTTGGAATACCATGAAAAGCCTTCATGAACATTTTTAAACAGCGCGAGGCTCGAGCGGTTCCAATCGCCGTACCCGAGTATGGTGGAGGGATTTACGATGACCGACGGCAAGCCTTCCGCGATACCGCGCCATACTTCCATTTCAGCCAGGTGCTTGCTGACGGCATAACCCGTTCTGTGCTTGTCGTCTTTCCATTTATATTCTTCTGTTACGCGTTCGCCATTATCTTTTTTACCGATGGCTGAAACGGAACTTACGTGGATGAACTTCTTAATATTTTTTTCGATGGCCATGTTGATGACATTCGCGGTTCCTTCGGTATTTACCTGGAACATCTGCTGCCGGTCCTTTTTGTGAAAAGAAACGATGGCTGCCGAATGGATCACCGCATCGGTATTTTCCATGGCCTCTCCGAGTGCACAGGGGTCGAGCACATCACCGTCGAGCCATTGCACCTGATCGAAAATTTTTTGGTCGATGAAAGCGGGTAGGAACCCATTTCTCCGGATTGCTTTTACGGTGTACCCGCGCTCAACCAGGTCCCTGATGACGTATGCCCCCACCAGGCCGGTGCCGCCCGTTACCAACACTGATGAAGGCGGGTGCACTGCTGCCATGTTGTTATCTGACCGGATATTCATAATAGCCCTTTCCTGTTTTTCTTCCCAGCGATCCTTCCCTTACTTTATTCTCCTGTAACGATGAAGGCTTCAGCCTGGCCGGTTTGCCAAGCGCGTTATAGACGATCGACGTAACAGAAAAATTAATGTCGTTGCCGATGAGGTCCATCAATCTGAACGGGCCCATTTTGAAACCAGTTGCTTCCATGAGCAGGTCGATGGTTTCAATATCGCTGATACCGTTTTCTGCAAGGTGAAGCGCTTCAAGATAATAAGGACGGGCCACCCTGTTCACAATGAACCCCGGCGAGTCGCTGCAAAGTACCGGTGTTTTTCCCAGTGTGCGGATAACATCGCTGATGAAGGTAACCGTTTCGGCGCTCGTGTTTCCGGTGGTCACTACTTCCACGAGTTTCATCACCGGTGCCGGATTAAAAAAGTGCATGCCTGCAAACCTTTCGGGGAAGGGCAGGTTTGCGCCGATCAACGATACCGGTAATGACGAAGTGTTGGTGGCCAGCGTGGTGGTGGCATCATTTATTTCTGCAAGTCTGATTAGCAGTTGCGATTTGACCGCCGCATCTTCCACCACCGCCTCGATAACCAGGTTCGCCCTGCAATCGTTGATGTTGTTGGTGAATTTTATTTTCGACAGGATGGCCGCCTTTTCTTCTGCATTAATTTTATGGCGTTCGGTAAGGTGTTGCAGGCTGTCTGTGATGGCGCTTTGCGCACGGTGCAGCATTTCGCGGTTAACATCGTAAAGAATGGTGGGGTAGTGATGCTGCGCGAAAACCTGCGCGATACCTCCGCCCATGGTTCCGGCGCCGCATACGCATATCAATGGTAGTGTGTTCAAGCAGGATGTTTAAATAGCTGAAGTGAACTGCCGCAGGAAACGAATATCGTTTTCGCTGAACAGCCTGATGTCGTTTATACCGTATTTCATCAGTGCGGGTCTTTCGATGCCCATGCCGAAGGCAAAACCGGTATATTTTTCGGGATCGATGTTGCAGTTTTCAAGCACTTTCGGATGCACCATGCCGCAGCCCAGTATCTCTACCCAGCCGGTATGCTTGCACACGTTGCATCCCTTTCCGCCACAGATCTGGCAATTGACGTCCATCTCGGCGCTGGGTTCGGTAAAGGGAAAATAGCTGGGCCTGAACCTGACCTTTATATCTGTTCCATACATTTCCTGTACGAAATAATAGAGCGTTTGCTTGAGGTCGGCGAAGGAAACGTTTTCATCGATATACAATCCTTCTATCTGGTGAAAGAAGCAGTGCGACCTGGCACTGATGGTTTCATTGCGGTACACCCTTCCCGGGCAGATGATGCGCAGCGGCAGAATACCTTTTTCCATTTCACGGATCTGGATATTGCTGGTGTGTGTGCGCAGCAGCCAGTCGGGATGCTGATGAATGTAGAACGTGTCCTGCATATCGCGTGCAGGATGATGTTCGGGCAGGTTAAGTGCTGTGAAATTATGCCAGTCGTCTTCAATTTCGGGACCCTCGGCTACCGCAAAACCGAGGCGTTGAAAGATATCGACGATATTATTGCGCATCAGGCTGATGGGGTGCCTGCTTCCCAAGGGCACCGGGTCGGCCGGCAGTGTAAGATCTATATGCGAGCCATCGGATACGTCAGCACTATCCACCTGGTTCTTCCACGATTCATATTTGGATTCGGCGAGCTGCTTGAAGTCATTCAATACAAGTCCGAATTCTTTTTTTTTGTCGGCGGGTACATTTTTCATTTCCGAAAAAAGGCCCTTCAGTATGCCCTTCGTTCCCAGAAAACGTATCCGGTAAGCTTCGAGCGCATCGGCTCCATCCGGCACGATGTCTTCGATTTCTTTTTTGTATGCCGCTATCTGCTGCAACAGTTGTTCCATGCGGCAAAGATAGGGAGATGCAATACATTTGCACAATGCCAGACAGCCTGCACATCGCGGATTTCCTCGAACCTTTGCAACCCGCGATTATCTCGAATGATGAACCATTTCATGATGGCCAGATCGGTAAAAACATCATGACTTATGAGCATGACCTTCCGGATATTCAAGCTGCCGATGTGATCATCGTGGGCTGTGCGGAGCGCCGCGGCCTGCACCCGTTTAAGCAGGAGGCATCGCTGAATAATATCAGGCAGGAATTCTATAAACTATATCATTGGCACGGCCCGCTAAGCATCGCCGATATCGGCAATATTAAAACGGGCGCCAGCCTGAACGACACTTATGCCGCCGTTAAGACAATAGTGAAAGAGGTGAGTTCCCTGAAAAAATCGCTGGTGATTATCGGTGGTTCGCACGACCTCACACTCGCCCAATACAATGCCTATACGGAGAGGGGTGTGATCATTGAAGCTGTTTGCGTGGATGCGAAGATCGATCTCGACCTGAACTCCCCCTCGCCGAGCGATCACTTTCTCATGGAAATGCTTACCGGCGAGCCGAATTTTATACGGCACTACAATCACATTGGTTTTCAAAGCTACTTCGTACACCCGCAGATGCTCGAAACGCTCGACAAGCTAAGGTTTGATTGCTACCGCCTCGGCAAAGTGAGAGAAAATATGGAGGAAATGGAACCTGTGATCAGGCACGCCGACCTGTTCAGTTTCGACATCAATGCCATAGCAAACGCCTGGTGCCCATCGAACGAACTTTCGCCGAACGGCTTTAGCGGCGATGAGGCCTGTGCGCTGATGCGGTATGCCGGGATGAGTCATACCAATTGTTCGGTGGGTATCTACGGTTATGATTCGGACCGCGATCCGCTGCGCATGACGGCAAAGCAGATCAGCCAGATGCTATGGTATTTTATCGAAGGAAAAAGCAAAGGCACACGCGAGGCCGGCATACAGGATAAGGACGCATTTAACGAATACCATACTGCATTCGCAGAAGTGGCCACTACTTTCCTTCAAAGCAAGCGCACCGGCCGGTGGTGGATGCAATTGCCCGACCAGCAATTCATCGCCTGCTCATACAATGATTACATCCTTGCCAGCAGCAACGAGATTCCTGAAAGATGGCTGCGCGCACAGGAAAGAACGGTTTAACATGAAAAGATTACTGATCCATACCTGCTGCCTGCTGGCATGCTGTTATTGCATGGCGCAGCAAAAAAACACGGGCCGGCCGCCACTCACGATGCTGCTTAACGACACCGGCCTCAGGTCGGCGCACATCGGCGTAAGCATTTACGACCCTGCCGCTAAAAAATACGTGTACACTTATCAGCCAGACAAGTATTTTGTACCTGCCTCGAACGTAAAAATCGTTACCTGCTTCGCCGCCATGAAATACCTGAAGCACATCCTTCCCGGCATCAGGTATTATGAAAATGACACTGCGGTATATCTCGTGCCCACAGGCGATCCTACGTTGCTGCACCGCGATTTTCCCAATCAGCCCGTTATTCGGTTTCTCCAGCAGCAGCATAAAAAAATTTACATCACCGATAAAAACTGGAAGGATAAAGAACTCGGCGCCGGCTGGTCGTGGGACGACTACCAGGACGATTACATGGCCGAAAGAAATGCACTGCCCGTGTACGGCAACACGCTCAGGTGGGTGCAGGAAAAAATACGAAGCAATAACAGGGGGCTCGAAGAATCCATGTCGGTGTATTCGGATCCGGAGGTGAACTGGAAAGTGAAATTTGCCACCGACTCTTTGAAAAAAGAATTTGACGTGGGCAGGGACAGGCTGGAAAATATTTTTAACATCACCGAGGGCACCGCCGATCATGAAGAGGTGTATGTGCCCTTTATTACCGGCGGACTTACCGCAGCACTTGAATTGCTGCCCGACACGATCAACAAGCCCGTAAGTATTTTAAATGATTTTTTGCTTACCGATCCAACGCAGCATACTGTTTGGTCGCAGCCAACCGATTCGGTGCTGCGGCAAATGATGTATAACAGCGATAATTTTTTCGCCGAACAATTGTTGCTGATGGTTTCCGAGCAGCGTACCGGTGTGATGAACGATGCCCTCATCATCGATTCGATATTGAATACCGACCTGGCGGGATTGAAGGATACACCTGTGTGGGTGGACGGTTGCGGGCTGAGCCGCTATAACCTGTTTTCGCCGAACGATTTTGTAAGCATACTCGACAGTATGCGGCTGCAGTTCGGGATGGACAGGGTGAAATCGATTTTCCCCACCGGTGATTCGGGAACGCTTAAACATTATTATGTAAGGGAGAATGGATATATCTATGCGAAAACAGGAAGCATGTCGGGAGTGATTGCGCTGAGCGGCTTTTTGTACACGCGGCGCGGGCGGCTGCTCATCTTTTCAGTGCTGGTGAATAATTACAACGGCAAGGGGAGTTATGCCCGCCGCAGCATCGAGCGGTTTTTGAGAGAGGTAAGGAGGGGGCAATAGGCAATGGGTATACCCGCCGGCGGGCATAAC
>CAMPGT010000004.1 GCA_946885665.1 uncultured Chitinophagaceae bacterium
CACGGGCGCCTGGTCGCTCCTGATGTTCCCTACGTGCACGAGCAGTTCCGCTTCATTGTAGTCGAGCTGCTGGCCGGGTGCGAGATAAACGTCTTTTTGAAATCCCCGGTGGTCGGGAGCCGCGTTCCTGATCACTACCTTCCCTGTGTGCAATTTCACCGTTACGAGGTTGCCGGACTTTTCATGAGTGTTGATGGTAAACTCGGTTCCGAGCGCAGTGGTGGCGAGGCCTCCCGCATACACCGTGAACGGCCGGCTCGCATCTTTTTGTACTTTGAACCTTGCCTTACCGTCAAGTGAAACATCACGCCGGTCGGGATCGAGCGGAAGGTTGTAAACGATCACCGAGCCGGGCGACAAGGTTACGAGAGAGCTGTCGGGCAATGCAATCTCCATTATGGCGCTCGTGGTATTGAGGATAATTTTCTGTTCTTTTTTTGCGGGTTGTTTTACTTCGGCAAAAGCTGTCTCCTTCTGCAGTGCCGGAAAAAAATACCTGTAACCGAACACCATCGCGATGACGATGCTGGCCGCAATACTCAGCTTTTTCAGCAACACCAATCTTGCTCCCCGTTTTTTCTTTTCCTGCACTTCCTGCCACACTTCGTTCCAGAACTCGTTGTCCATTTGCACGGGCCGGCTTTGCTGCCACTCTTCGAAACTGAAATATTTTTCAAGCATTTCCGGATGATCCCTGAAGTAAGCCACCACCTGACCTGCTTCTTCACGGCTGCAGTTCTTCCTGAAAAATCTTTCTATTAATTCTTCCGTCATTGGGATAGGTTTAGTATAACCCGTTTAGGCTGAGAGTTTGAGGAGTATACGACGATGAAGAAAAAACTCCTTCGATTTGATCAGAAATATTTTACCCAGGCGATGATCATCGCCAGCATGATCATTGTTTTTCGAAGATACTTTAGCGCCTTGGTGAGATTATTGTCAACTGATTTCACCGAGATGGAAAGCAGTTGGGCGATCTCCTGGTAGGAGAAACCCTGAATTTTGTTGAGTTCAAATATCTTTTTGCGCATCTCGGGCATTGTGGCAAGCGCCGACCGGAGCCGGGAGCGCACATCAAATTCAGTGGAATTACCGGTGTACCGCGCAGAAGCCGGCAGGTGATACGCTGCAGCGTCGTGAAGTTTAGCGCGGCGGTTTTGCTTGCGCAAATGATCGATAAAAACGGTACGCGCTATGTGAAATATGTGCTGCTCGAGAAGATATTCTGTGGAAAGCGATTGACGATACTGCCATAATTTAAGAAACGTCACCTGCAGCAAGTCGCGGGCGTCTTCGGGATTTTTTGTTTTTTTAAGGAAATAGCCATACACCCTTCCACGATGTTGGACGTATGCCTGCTCGAAAGCAAACTCATCTCCGCGTTTAATGGCATCAATCATAAAGCAAGCAGATAGTTTTGGCAAATCTAAGCACTGTAAATCTACTGATTTTTTACCTCGCGATTTTCAACTTCTTTTTTTCTGCTAACAGCCATCGCACGCCATATCCTTCAACCGTTATTTTTATTGAATTGTTTTCACATGCGGTAAACACCGTGCCATCGAGCACGTCGCGCACGAAGGCAGTTTTTATACCCGGTTGAATATTGACGCCGGCCGCAAGGCTGTCAGGATTAATGACGATAAAAAGATGTTCATTCCCTTCCCAGCGGTGAAAGGCAACCGCCGGCCCCTCTGTTTTTAGTTCTTTGTAATTAGCACTGGTAAGCGAGGCATATTTCAGCCTGAGTGCTGTAAGTTTTTTATACAAAGAAAATAACCCGAGCGAATCCTGTTCCTTTATCGAATGTGCAGACGAAAAAATCGGGGGCCTTGAATAAGGGTGCGTCTTCACTCCTGTTTCCTGCCCGTTATAAATGAGTGGAATGCCGGGCAGCGCAAATAGCAAGGCGGCAGCCATTTTCGTTTGTGCCAGCGAATGTGTGGCCGCGAAGCGCGGAACATCATTGTTTTCCATGAACCTTAGAACTCTTTCGGGATTTGGCTGACGCGCGAACAGCGCTTCGCGGATAAGGTTATATCTTTTGTCAACCGAGGGATGGTTGAATATGGTAAAATTCTTTCGAGCGTGATGCCGGTACTGCCACGGCCAATGTGAAATCCAGTTGGTGTCGCTTGTCCAATCGTAAGCAGCATCAAATCCTTCTGCATACACGTTTGGGTCGCTGCCCTTATCTTCCGCCAGCATCAATATTCCGGGCTTCAGCGCTTTGAGCTCTTTGCGCAGGTGTTTGCCGAATTCGGGGGCGCGTGCATTGACGGCCCACACCGCGTCGAACCGATAACCGTCGATGTCAAATTCCTGTATCCAGTACTTGCAGGCATCGGTAATCATCTTCCGCACTTCCGGGTTATTGTAATTAAGGTTGATAAGATCTTTCCAAAAATAAAAGATGAAACCGCTGCTGTCTTTGTGGTAATTGGAAGAATAGGGAGCGCCGTCGTTCTCGTGCTGGTAGTAATCGTAATAAGGCGAAGATTTTCTTTTCTTGATGATGTCCTGCGCAAAGGGATGCCTTATAGAAGTGTGATTGGGCACAAAGTCGAACAGCACTTTTATGTGAAGTTGATGAGCAGTGCTGATCAGATTTTTTAATTGCTGTTCGTTGCCCAGGTCATCTCTCAAAGAAAAATAATCGGTTATGTCGTATCCCTGTCCGCCGCGCGCAGTTTTAAAAACGGGTTGCAGCCATATGGTGTTGATGCCAAGCTCTTTCAGTTCGGGAATTTTTGCTGTTATGTTGTCGTAGCTGCTGTGATCGGTGAAGCCCGATGGCTTTATGCCATAGATGATGGCGTGGCGCATCCACGAGGGAGGGGTCGTATCGGTACCCTGCGCCGGATGTGCGAGGATGGTTGCCGCTACGGAAAAATACAGTACGGTAACAAGTAATAGCTTAAGCATCCAAAGCGGATACGTTTCAATTTTCAATACTCCTTCATCGAAAAGAAATAATTTTTTTTCAGCCATCTATCATGGGTGTTCAATAGATATTTCTATAAGTTTAGGCTTATTACAACCTATCAACATGCATCGTTCAACAAACTCGCGCAGAAATTTTATTAAACATTCCCTCGGCAGCATGGGCGCCGTTACATTGCCATCGCTTTTGAGCGCTTCGCCCGATGGGGTACAGGCCAAAAAAAAGATAGTGGTGGTGGGCGGACATCCGGACGATCCCGAATGCGGCTGTGCGGGAACGGTGAAACAGTTGGTAAAGAAGGGGCACGATGTCACCCTCTTCTACCTTACTAACGGCGACGAAGGGGTAGAAGGAAAGACACATGATCAGGCCGCGGCGATAAGAAGGGCCGAATGTATCGCCGCCTGCAAGGTGCTTGGGGCAAAACCTCTATTCGGCGACCAGGTAGATGGAGAGAGCGTGATGAGCAACCCGGAGATGGCGAGGTTCGAGAAATTACTGTATGCCGAAAAGCCGGATGTGGTGTTCACCCATTGGCCGGTAGATTCGCATAAGGATCACCAGGTGGCCAGTATTCTCACCATACAGGCATGGATGGAGGCGCAGGAGCCATTTACGCTTTATTTTTACGAAGTTTGTGTAGGCTATCAAACATTTGGTTTTCACCCCTCTGATTACGTGGATATTAGCGATACCCAGGAAACGAAAATGAGGGCCCTTGCCTGTCATGAAAGTCAGGGTATAGTAATTGATGGTAAGTACAGCAAGATGTTTTATGATTGCGGTCACCCATCCATGGAAGATTTCAGGGGCAAAGAGCTGGGCGTTAGGGCCGCAGAGGCGTTTACGAGAATGAATGGAAGGGGGATGGGGAAATTGGTGATTTGAGAAGACGTGGGTCCTCCCCCGGTCCCTTCGGGACGACCCCCTCCAGAGGGGGATATGTATCCCCCGCTGGCGGGTTGGGTTGCAAATAAGCCCGGTAACTGTATCCCCCGCTGGCGGGGGTGGCGCGGAGCGCCGGGGGTGGACTTTTAACTTTTAAGCTGCAAATAAATGAACAAACTTATCAGGGCATTGATCGCGGGGTACGGAGCAAAGAAATTAGGCGGAGGCTGCCTCAGCACCATCATAGTGTTTATTATTATCTGGTATCTTCTTGGTCAGTGCAATTAAAATGAGCAACAGTACAGAGATCTTCATAAAAAATATGGTTTGCAACCGTTGCGTCATGGTGGTGAAAAATATCTTCACCGACGCGGGTGCCGAACCGGAAGCCGTTATTCTCGGAAAGGTGACGCTTCCCACACCACCCACTTCCTCTCAATATGAAAAAATAGAAAAAAAGCTGAACGAAGTGGGCTTCGAAATCCTTACGGACCAGAAGAAAAAACTTGTTGACCAGGTAAAATCGGTGATCGTGAAAAATATCCAGGGCGATCTTTCTGAAAGAAACCTGAACTTCTCCGACATCCTTGCAACGTCGCTCAACAAGGATTACTCGTACATCAGCAAACTTTTTTCAGAGGCCGAGGGCATCACCATCGAAAAGTTCATCATCGACCAGAAGACCGAAAAGGTGAAAGAAATGCTCGCTTACGGTGAAAAGAGCCTCAACGACATCGCGTTTGACATGGGCTACAGCAGTGTTGCCCACCTCTCTTCACAATTCAAAAAAACGACCGGCTTCACACCTTCGGAATTTAAGAAACTGAAGGACCACCACCGCAAATCGCTCGATAACGTAGGTAAGCCATAATTATATAAATCGCAGCCATAAAAGTGTAACATGCCCCCACTCTTCGCCGGTAATTTTGTTGGCAAAATAGAGTGACTATGACACATACCTATAAAGTAACCGGCATGACATGCGGTGGTTGCCAGGCAACGGTAACACGCCTCCTTTCTGCGGTTGACGGCGTCAATAACGTGGCTATCAACCTGGGAAAAGGTGAAGCAAAGATCAATATGAACAAGCACGTTGCAACCGATGTTTTGCAACAGGCACTCAGCCATCATCCCAAATATCAACTGACCGAAGAAGACACTTACATGGCGCCGGCCGCCCAGGCTGAAGAGCCGAAAAAATCGTGGCTGTCCACTTACAAACCGATACTGCTCATATTCTTCTACATTACCGCCGCAACGCTTTTGGTACAGGCAGCAAACGGAACATTTAACTGGATGGACTGGATGCATCACTTCATGGCCGGTTTCTTCCTGACTTTCTCGTTCTTCAAACTGCTGGACCTGAACGGCTTTGCAGACAGCTATTCAACCTACGACATCATCGCCAGGAAATGGAGAGGCTGGGCATTTTTGTATGCCTTTATTGAGCTGGGGCTTGGCTTTGCATACCTCACCGGTACGGCCATTATTTTCACTACGGCGCTCACGTTTGTCGTTATGACCATCAGCATTATTGGCGTATTGCAGGCGGTGATGAATAAAAGAAGAATTCAGTGCGCGTGCCTGGGCGCGGTGTTCAATCTGCCCATGAGCACGGTTACCATTATCGAGGATGCGCTGATGATCGTGATGAGTGCGATAATGATTATTCATTTTTTATTCTGACAACATGAAGATACTGATAGCAATAAGCCTTCTTTTAGTAACGCTGCCGGCAGTGGCGCAGCATGAGCAGCATCAGGATACGCTGCCGCATCATCAACATCAAACGGATAGCACCTCTCATCATGAAACAACGATGCAGGTACCGATGGGGCACGCCTTTTCACTGCATCTCCCGATGACGCGAAACGGATCGGGAACGGCATGGCTGCCCGATGCATCACCGATGTTTGGTTACATGGTACATTCGAAAAAATGGATGTACATGTTTCATGGAAGCGCCTTTCTTCGGTACAATCACCAGGATTTTACCGGCAAGGGTACACGGGGCAGCGAAAAAACAGATGCACCCAACTGGTTCATGGCGATGGGTCAGCGAAGAGTGGGCAATAACGGGCTGTTTCATTTCAGCACCATGTTCAGCCTCGATGCCCCTATTGCGGGCGGATCGGGATATCCGCTCTTATTTCAGACGGGAGAAAGTTATAAAGGAAAGGCATTGGTTGACAGGCAGCATCCGCACGATCTCATTTCAGAATTGTCGGTGAGCTATTCGCATGCGATTTCCGAAAAAGCAGATGTATTTGCGTACGTCGGCTATCCCGGAGAGCCGGCTCTTGGACCGGTAACATTCATGCACCGGCCATCATCGCTCGACAATCCCAATTCACCGGTCACCCATCACTGGGTGGATGCCACGCATATTACTTTTGGAGTGGCCACCATCGGGGCAAGGATAGGTAAGTTCAAGTTGGAAGGATCATCGTTTACCGGCAGGGAACCGAATGAGAACAGGTACGACTTCGACAAGCCGCGTTTCAATTCATGGAGCGGCAGATTATCGGCGAACCCTTCCAGAAACTGGGCGCTGCAGGTATCGCACGCTTTTGTAAAGAGCCCTGAAGAATTGCATCCCGGTGAGAATGTTCATAAAACCACCGCCTCGGCAATATTTAACAGCGAGGTAATATCAAACCGCTATTTCAGCGGAACAGTATTGTGGGGAATGAACAAATTCAATGACAGAAAAGGAGAAAATGCGTTCCTTGCCGAAGCCTCGTGGCACCTTGACAAATCAGCTATCTATGGCCGTTATGAGTTTGCAGAAAAATCGGCAGAGGAACTTGTACTCGACGAACAAACATTTGGTCACCACACCCTGTACGGGATCAACGCGTTAACCCTCGGGTATAATTACGATTTTCTGCAATTCGCGGGATTACGGCTCGCGGCAGGAGGCAACATTTCAGTTTATGAGGCGCCACGGGCGCTTGATGAACTATATGGAAAGAGGCCCTTATCATTTCAGATATATTTAAGACTGTATCCGGAGCTGATGAAAATGTAAAACTTATCTTGCATGTTCAATATGACGAACCAGGTTAAGCTCCGTATTCTGTTTGCACTGTTGTTTTTGGCGGGATCGGCCCATGCACAAAATACTTTTCATGAACTTGAGGGCGAGTGGCGCGGCGAGTTCACCATTCGCGATAACACGAAGGCGCCATTCAATTTCGAGATCAGCGGCGACGGCAAGGTGTACCTGCTGAATGCAGACGAACGTTTCGAAACAGGCGTATTGCGGAGGAAAGAAGATTCCGTCTTCATTCCGCTCGACCAGTTCGACAATGAGCTTGCCTTGAAAATAAACAGGAACGGACAGTTGTCGGGATACCTCCGTAAGCAAAACAAGCCGGGCCTGCAGGTGCCGGTAACGGCGAAGCAAGGGTCGAGCCGCTTCCCTCAACCATCCCGTTCGCCCATCAAAGATTTCAGCGGTAAATACGAGGTGCAGTTCACATTCGCGAGCGGCAACAAGGAAAAATGCGTGGCCGTGTTCCACCAGCAGGGATCAAAACTTACGGGCACTTTTCTTAAACCCTCCGGCGATGCCAGGTATCTGGAAGGAATGGTTGACGGCAACCACTTCTATTTGTCTTCATTTATAGGTTCCACACCGGGCTATTACGAAGGCACGATTACGGCCGATGGAAAAATTTCAGGAGTGCAATTGGGCACGAAAGTGAAAAACTCATTTTCCGGAACATTCAATCCGGATGCACAGCTCGAAGATCCGTTTGCTGTTTCACACCTGAAGAAGGGATATTCCTCGCTGGAATTTTCTTTGCCCGACATGGAAGGAAACATCGTTTCCACCAGCGACGAACGTTTTAACAATAAAGTACTGATCATTGCAATCACGGGCACGTGGTGCCCCAACTGTATTGATGAAGCGGCATTTCTCTCACCGTGGTACAAACGGAACAAAGGTCGCGGCGTGGAAGTGATCTCCATTCACTATGAACGTCAGTCAGACACTGCGTTTACGCATAAGGTAATGAGACGGTTTCAAAAACGGTTTGATATAACCTACGCACAGGTGTTCGGCGGTATTGCCAATAACGACAGCGTTTCGCGTTCGCTACCGGCACTTGCATCGTTTAAAGTATTTCCCACCACCATTTTTATCGGCAGGAAAGGAAATGTATCGAAGATACATGCCGGCTTTTCGGGACCGGCGACGGGCAAATTTTATGATGACTTCGTAAAAGAATTCAATGAAGAAGTTGACCGTTTATTGGCCGAATAGTTACTTTATGAGACCGGTCAGCGTCAGCGCGTTAAATGCCGCAAATCCTTCCTGGTCGTTATCGAAGTAAACATAAACATCCTTCCCTTCCTTTTGCCACGCTTCAATGCGTGCCGCCCATTTTCGTAGAACGCTTTTTTTATAACTGCCCTGGTATTTATTACCCGGTCCATGCAGCCGCACGTAAACAAAATCGGCGGTTTCGATGAGTGGCGACAGGTGGTGTTCCAATTCGTAAATACAAAAGGCGCAATTGTTTTGCATCAGTAGGGCATAGACGTCGTCGTTGTACCAACTGTGTTCCCGAAATTCGAAAGTGTAACGGTACCCGGTGGGGAGTGCGCGCATAAACGTTTCGAGGCGGCCGGCATTGACGCGCCATTTTGGTGGTAGCTGGAAAAGAACCGGCCCGAGTTTTTCTTCCAGTTTGCTGACGTTGCTAAAAAACCGCCGGATGCCCGCCTTGTCCACGATCAGTTTTTTCATGTGTGTAAAAAACCGGCTGGCCTTTACAGAAAAAATAAAATCCGGAGACGAATTCTTCCGCCAGTTTGAAAACGTTTCGGCTGTGGGAAGCTTATAAAAAGAATTGTTCAGCTCAACGGTATCGAAATACTGCTGGTATGCCGCAAACTGCTGCGACTCTTTGATATCGGAACGATAAAACGTTCCCTTCCAGTGTTGATAGTGCCATCCCGATGTACCAATATGAACCTGCCCCCTGCGCATATACCTGGCTTTGTGAAAATTGTGCCACCATTATTATTTTAACTTTTAAGTTTTAAGTTCTAAGTTTAAAAATGGACACGCGTAGAGATTTCCTCAAAAAGGCATCATTGTTATCCGGCGGAGCCGGGCTTCTGAATATCCTGCCTGCCTCGATAGCGAAAGCTATGGCCATCAATCCTGAAGCAGGTACCACCTTTATGGACGCCGAACACATTGTTTTTCTCATGCAGGAAAACCGTTCGTTCGACCACACCTACGGCACACTGCAAGGCGTAAGGGGCTTCAACGATCCGCGCGCCATTACACAACCGGGTAAAAAGCCGGTGTGGTTCCAGACAAACGCGGCAGGAGAAACTTATGCCCCCTTCCGGCTCGACATAAAAAACACGAAAGCCACATGGATGCATTCGCTGCCCCATTCGTGGAGCGACCAGGTAGATGCACGCAATAATGGGAAGTACAACAGGTGGCTTGACACGAAACATTCCGGGCACGAAGAATACAAAGCCATGCCGCTCACATTGGGTTTTTACACACGTGAAGACATCCCTTTTTACTATTCAATTGCCGACGCATTTACCATTTGCGATCAAAACTTTTGCTCATCACTTACGGGCACCACACCTAACAGGCTGTATTACTGGACAGGCACCATTCGCGAGAAACAGGATGAAAATGCATTGGCCAGGGTATGGAACGGCGATGCCGACTATGGAACGATGGTCGACTGGACCACCTTCCCCGAACGGCTCGAAGAAAATGACATTACATGGAAAATATACCAGAATGAAACCAGCAATGCCGGCTTAAAGGATGAGCACGACGCCTGGCTGGCAAACTTCACGGATAACCCCATCGAATATTTCAAACAATACAATCCCGGCACACCTGCCTCGGGCCTTTCGGGCAAGGCAAAGGCACTGCACGAAAAGGCTTTCACCACCAATAAAAACGATCCGCACTACCACGAACTGTCAAAACTAACATACAAAGACGGCAATGACGAACGCGAAGTACTGGTACCCGCGGGCGACATTTTATACCAGTTCAGGAAAGACGTGAGTTCGGGCAACCTGCCGACAGTTTCGTGGCTGGTGGCCCCCGAACGTTTTTCAGATCATCCCACTTCGGCGTGGTACGGCGCCTGGTACATCAGCGAAGTGCTCGACATCCTCACCAAAAACCCGGAAGTATGGAAAAAAACGATTTTCATCCTGAACTACGATGAGAACGATGGTTACTTCGATCACGTGCCACCGTTTGTGGCACCACATCCGCGCAAAAAAGAAACGGGCTCGGTATCCGATGGCATAGACACTTCAGTGGAATATGTTGCATCGGCGGCGCAGCAAAGCTCCGAACCCGAAGATATGCGCGAGGGACCCATTGGTTTGGGATACCGTGTGCCGATGGTGATTGCTTCGCCATGGAGCCGCGGCGGCTGGGTAAACTCGCAGGTATTTGACCACACCTCCTGCCTGCAGTTCCTCGAAAAATTTCTCTCCAAAAAATTCAATAAAAAGATTGTTGAACCCAATATCAGCGAATGGAGAAGGACGGTGTGCGGCGACCTCACCTCAGTGTTCAGGCCATACAATGGCGAAAACATAAAAGAACCGGCTTTTTTAAAAAGAGATGCATTTATAGAGGGCATCCACAAGGCCCAGTTTAAAAACGTTCCTTCCAATTTCAAAAAAATTGAACCGGACGAATTGGAAGAAGTGAAAAAAGAGGGAGGAAAAAAGTACCTGCCTTCGCAGGAAAAAGGAATTCGCGATTCGAATGTGCTGCCTTATGAATTATACGCAGATGGGCAACTGGGAGATGACAAAAAATCATTCACGGTTAGAATGGAAGCAGCAAATACGCTGTTCGGCAACACTGCGGCGGGATCGCCCTTCACGGTGTACGCACCTGGTACGTACAGCAACGAAGAAACCACAAGCCGGTCGTATGCCGTAAAAGCGGGCGGGCATCTTGAAGACAGGTGGGAGCTGGAGAAGTTCGCAGATGGTCAATACCACTTGCAGGTGTATGGTCCCAACGGCTTTTTCAGGGAATTCAAAGGCAGCAATAACGATCCTGCAATCGAAGTGACGATGCATTTCATCAGGTTAAAAACTGCCGATGCGCCGCACTTTCAATTTGAAATTACCAATAACGGCGCGTCGCCTGCCGAGGTGACGATTAAAGACAATTCATATAATAGCGGAAGCCGTTCCCTGCGCCTCAACGCATCCGAAACGAAGGTGCTGCCCGTGCATACCAACATCAAAAAGACACATGGTTGGTATGATTACTCATTGAACGTCAATGGCAATGAAGGGTTTGAAAAAAGATACGCGGGGCGAACCGAAACCGGCCGGCCGTTAAAAACCGACCCTGCGATGGGTGATAAATAAAATAAAAATTGGTTCAGCTATTGCAATTGTCGAAAACGCTTGCAATCTTTGTTCTAATTCTATCCCTGTCCTAGGGGAATACCTGACCATCTCCAATTTTCTACTTATATCCAAGTCTTAAGAAGTAAATCTTCCTTGTTCCATTAGTCCTGTGGGCCTCGACTTGATCGTCAGTACCTTTTAAAAATGTAAGTATGAAAACGTACCCGTGCCCAACTGGTAACGTACCCCTTGGGTCTATCAGTTATTCTTCAAAGAAATTTATTCTTTTCCTCCTTTTTATTGGTCTTGGATTGCTATCGTTCGCGACGGGCGGTGGTGGAAAACTGAGATTTAAAGACGCGCACCTCGAGTCCGGCATAGCCGGAAAAGACGGAGCCGTTTATCGTTTTTCGCAGGTAGACAACGACATCGACGCGCTCGTAAAAATTAAAGGCAGGTCAAACAGTCTGGTAAAACTGGTAAGCATTGACATGACGAGCTCGGGTTTCGACAAAGCGTGGCAGCCGCAGGTTGGCTACAATGACGGTACAGCCCCCGGAGCTGCCGACTGGTGGATGGACTTTGAAATGACGTTTGTAAGAAGAGGCACCAACATTGTTGAATCAATAGATGAATTTGACCTTTCGGCTATCGACATTGATGGCAATGGTCAGTACATCCGGGAATACGTTGCCTTTTACGGCCTCAAATCATACATAGTCGAACAAAACTCGTTGCTCGCACTTTCGGATGTTACCCAATGGTTGAGCGGCATTCTCAATATATTAGGTAAACGTTTTGACGGGCCAACAATTAATTTCAATAATATCGATACCAGCGGTACATCGGTGATGACCACTGCCAGATACCAAAATACATCTGCATACACCGTGCGCGTGGGTGGTGTGAGTACAAGTAGAAGCAGCGCATCGGAAAGGATGTATTCATTTTATTTCCAGGATTTCGAATACCAAAGTCCGCAGGAAACAACGCTTCCGGTTACACTGAAATCGTTCGATGCCAAACTGGATAATGGAAAGGCATCATTGAAATGGGTATCGGCAACCGAATTGAACTTTAGCCATTATGCCGTGCAAAGAAGCCTCGACGGCAAGGATTTTACAGATGTAAGCATGGTGCTTTCGAGCGGAAAAGAGCTGAATAACGTCAGCTATGCTTATACGGAGAACGTTTCGAATGTCAATGGCCTCGTTTACTATCGCCTGAAGATGGTGGACATTGATGGAAAATATAAATATTCTGCCATCAGGATCCTGAAAGTGAATACAGTTGGAGCGGCGCTCTCCATTTCAACCTATCCGAATCCCGTTGCAAATGAACTGAGGATCACCATTCCCTCGCAATGGCAGGACCGGAAAGTGGTTTACGACATGTTCAACACCTCGGGAAAAATGGTAAAAAGATACGTGGCGCAGCGAGCGAGCCAGACAGAAGTGCTCTACCTGAACGATGTGAACGCGGGGAGCTATGTGATCAGGTTGAGCTCGGGCGAGGAAACGCTGGCGCAGCAGATCGTTAAATCGAGATAATCATGTTTGTTTTGGGTGTCAATAGAAAGAAGTCCCCCCTGATGGGGGGATTTTTTTTAACTTGAGACAAACATCTTTTATGAAACCTGTTTCCAGAAGAGAACTCATCAGGACGCTGGCACTCGGAAGCGGCGGATTATTGTTATCCTCCAACAAAATCATTCCCTCCGTTCACAAAAAAGACCGGTTGGGCGTTGCGCTGATCGGCCTGGGCTATTACAGTACCGACCTGCTCGCACCGGCACTGCAGCTTACTAAAAATTGCTATCTCGCCGGCATCGTAACGGGTACACCATCGAAAGAAGAGATATGGAAAAGAAAGTATAACATCCCCGATAAGAATATTTACAACTACCAAAACTTCGACCAGATCGCCAATAACCCCGACATAGATGTAGTGTATGTAGTGTTGCCGCCGTCAATGCACAAGGAGTACACCATCAGGGGTGCGAATGCAGGCAAGCACGTGTGGTGCGAAAAACCAATGGCGATGACCGAACGGGAATGCAGCGAAATGATTGCGGCGTGCAGGAAAAATAAGCGCTCCCTGGCGATCGGCTACCGGTTGCAACATGAACCGAACACGAAAGAATACCGCCGCATTATTCGTGGGCAACTGCTGGGAAAGGTGAAGCAGGTAAACTGCGCGGCGGGATATTTTGAAAGCAGGACGAACCACTGGAAACAGAAAAAAGAAATGGGTGGCGGCGTGATGTACGACATGGGCGTTTATTCTATCCAGGGAGCCCGGCTCGGCACCGGGATGGAGCCTATCGCCATTGTAAACGCGAAAACGTCCACCACACGGCCCGAAATCTATAAAAATGGGCTCGATGAAACGGCGGTGGCGCGCCTGGAATTTCCCGGTGGCGTGTTCGCCGACATTAAAACGAGCTTTGGGGAAAATATCAATTTTCTCGACGTCACCTGCGAAAAGGGAGACATTAACATGCGACCTTATTCAGCGTATGCAGGTGTCAGGGGTACCAGCCCGCTTGGCGAAATTAATTTCCCGTATCAGGTTCCGCAACAACAGGCGATGCAAATGGATGATGATGCGATGGCGATCATGCAGGGTAAAGCCATGCAGGTGCCGGGAGAAGAAGGGTTAAGGGATATCCGCGTGGTGGAAGCGATCTATAAATCGGCCGGTAGTGGTGGGGCGAGGGTGAGCATAAGCGGGTAAACTTCAGCGAGGGAGATATTTTTTTTCTTTATTGCGATATTGCGGATCTTCTTTGCCCTTTGCCTACTCCACCTTCACCCTGATATTCCTGAAATACACCTTGCTTTTAGGGTCGTGGCCCTGCAGGGCAAATGTTCCTGAACCGATCAGTCTTTCTTTCATTCCTTCCGGGCGCTGTACGTTTTCGGGCTCGGTGTAATCCACAACGGTTTTACCATTGACCTTAATGGTTACGTGCTTTCCTTTTACGATGATCTCCTCTGTAAACCACACATTATCTTTCACATACACTTCCTTCACATCATCAATGGCGTAAAGTCCGCCTGTTCTTCGCCAATCAGTATGACTGTTATTTACCTGCACCTCGTATCCCTTCGTTGGAAAACCGGACTCCTGGTACCGTGTATGAAAATATATACCTGAATTGGATCCGGGCTTCGTCATCACTTCCGCTTTGAAATGAAAGTCTTTGAAATTATGCGCGCTCACATCTCCCATATAAAAAAGGTGCGCAACCGGGCCGTTTGCTACAATCGCGCCGTCTTCGATGCTGAAGGTGGACTTGTTCTCTCCAACCTGCCAACCGTTAAATGTTTTACCATCGAATAACGATATCCATCCGTCTTTATCTTTTTTCTGAGCTAAACACCAATTGAACGAAAGCAGCGACACCACCAGGACAGCGAAAAACGTTTTCATCGTTAAGTTTTTTTTCAGATTAAAATTCCAAATGCGGTCATGAAGCTAAGCGATTATATTTTAAAAAGCGGCAAAAAAAACGTAGATTCCTATAAAGAATTTACCATGATTCCAGACGAATAGTTCACCCAAAAAACTTAAGCAATGAAAAACTTACTTCTGATGCTTCTATCCTGTATCGGGATAGCCTGCCAGCAAGGTTCCGGGGGGAACAACAGTGACGATGATATTCCTGATTACGACATAAGAGGCGCCTACTCAATGATCAGACAGGTTGGCAATAACGGCCTCCAGGATACATTGCTCAAAAAAGAACAGCTCAAAATTTTCAGTGACAGGTACATGATGTACGCTTCGCCACGGGCCACAGATTCATTCGGAGAATATGGAATCGCCACCTATGACGTGAAGGGCGACACCGTTGTCGAAAACATTTTCTACACGTCAGTGGACGGCCAGGTTAGCGACACTGCGCGACTCGGAATTACCAACATGCCCAACGGTTACAGGCAGGTGATCAAATACGTGGACAGCACAAGCACCTTTATTCTTACCGAGGATTACGACAAGGTGGGAAATGAACCGCACACACCGCTGGATGGTGCTTGGAAACAAACGAAAGACATCTTCATCGATCCGAAGGGAGATACGACGAGAAACACCACCAAGACGCAATTCAAAATTTACGAGTCGGGTTATTTTATCTGGGCCAACCCCAACAAGGATCCCACGTCGAATAACTTCTATTCGGCATACGGTTACGGCACTTTTAAGATGCTGGACAGTAACAAATCGGAGGAAACCAACATCAACTCCACCTTTTATTCGTCGCTGGTGGGTAAGCCCGTGCCCATAGAACTGGAGTTCATGAACAAAGACAGGTATAAGCAAACAATCGTTGGCCCCGATGGTGAAAGGTCGATTGAGATTTATGAACGGCTGAAGTGATAGTTGACCTCGCCAAAAAGAAAAAAAGCCGGTGCGAACACCGGCCTAAAGATTATTATTTTCTGATCGTCCGCACCACCTTCACCGTCTGCACAATCGTTCCGTTCACTCTAAGCGCCACGAGGCACAGCGATGTGGCCCGGTTTACCTCGATACCGGCAAGGCGCAGCGTATTATTGCCGACCGGCAGCTTATTGAATTCCTGTCTTACTACCAGTCTTCCCGTCATGTCGTATACTTCCGCACTGATTTTATCGCCGGCAGATTGATTGAAGAAATCCAGGCTCATCACGTCCATGAACGGATTCGGGTATACATGCATGTTATATCCGGTAACGGTTGATGCCATATTACTCATACCGGTTGTGTCGAGAACGGAATTCGTGATGACGCCTCCTGCGGCATCAGTGTATTCCTGGATGATAATGCCGCCGTTGAATCCATAAGCCGCTTCTGCAGTGGTAGAGAAATTCAGCGCCAGCACGCCACCGGATTGCGGCACAAGATTACCGATGTAAACCACCTTCGTGGTATTTTCCCATGAGTTCAGGTACACATCGCGGCCGTTAACAGAATATTTTGCCGTGTAATTATCCTTGAACCATCCGTTAGCACTGGAACTGCCGAAGAAACCGATCCTGTATTTTCTCGATGTGTTCAAACCCGACAAAGTGAACTCACTGATTTGCGAATTGTCGAGCCAGTAATCCGACTTCAACACATTATCGGGAACAACGCCAGAATTGTTGCCGGTGGTTCTTCCGGCCGTAAATTCTCCGTTGAAATATTTGACCAGCTTGAGACTCATGGAAGTGGAAGTACCCGACTGGTTCTTCAGTGAACTTTTTGTAAACGACACATTCGGTACCGCAGTGAGGTTGTTCCAGGGTGCTGGTCCGCCCGCAACGGTCGAGTTGAAATTGACATAAACAATAGTAGCCGGCGTTATGGTAGATACAACATTGCTGTAGCCGGAAGCATTACTTCCATTTTTTGCCCTCACCCGGTAATAATATCTTGTGTTGGCCGACAGTCCCGTATTCTTATAACTGGTCGTGTTTGCAGGCAGGTTGATAATGGATACTCCTGTCGAGAACGACGCGCTGGTGGCTCTGGTGAGTTCATAGCCATTGGTCGCCTGCTCATTATTTGTTTTATCGGACCAGGTGATGAAAGCCGATGTTCTGTCGAGCGGCTCCACATAAAGGTTGGCCGGGGCCAACAGTGTGATTCCCGGATCATACTCCTCTATCACCATTGCATTCAGGTACGTGAAAGCCGAACCGTTGGTACGGGTGATGGTGACCAGTAAGGTTCCCGTTCCATCCGGAGCCAGTGAGTTGAGATTAGCGGTGGTGTTCGTGTTATAACGTGCATCGAGGCCCGACTTCTGCGTGCCGATCGAATAATCGGCCGAGGCTCTCGGACCTTCGTTCTGGCTTCCCACAAAAACAAGGTTGTAGCGCATCGAACTGTTTAACCCTGAAATCCTGATTTGTTTAGCGGCGCCGTTGTCGGCAATACCGCTTGCCAACACTGCATCCGGGAACACGCCATTATTGTTACCTGTTATATGGCCGAGGTTAGTGATAGTTGACCATCCATTGACCATCGTAATGCTAAACGACGTTGCGGTGTTCGACTCATCTTTCAAATTGCTGATCGCGCTACCGGCAGTTCTTGTTCCGAGCCAGTTGTTCCATGGTTCCGGCGCTGTTTTTCCCGCGCTTCCGAGGTTGATGAACACCGACCTTACATTTTGATCGGTTACGAGAATGGCAAACTTCTTCGTGCTCGTTTTGCCTTTGCTGTCTTTTGCCACCACTTCAATGTCGTTCCATCCAATATCGTTCACTGTTGGGTTGGCAGTTATCCTGTAATTCGAACCACTCAAATGTGTGAGTGTTACGAAAGCGGGCTTGAGCGTGATACTCGCAGTTACCACATCACCAGCGTTATCGGTAATGGTGAAGTTTTTCGTTGCCTGCTGTTCCGTTTTGATATACATATCGGACAACGTTTCGATAACAGGCGCGGTATTGCCGCCATCGGGAGCAGCTTCGTTACTTTTCGCGGCGGCACCGGTACCATTCACCGCTCTCACCGAATAATAGTAGGTGGTGTTCGCGTCAAGGCCATTATCGGTATATGTCGTAGCATTGGCGGCAGTGATGTTGATGAGTTCGTATGGTCCGCCGCTTTCCGTTGACCGGTAAATTTCGAAATTGGTTTCACCGGTTCCCTGCGTCCAGTTGAGGCGCGTAGAAGTAAGGGAGTTGGCCGTGGCCACGAGGTTTGAAGCGGCAGTTGGCTTGGGGGTTCCATTGGCGTTGATCACGGTAAACGTGGGAGAAAAATCGTACGGGCATCCGAACTGGTCGTTGTATTTCCCTTTGTACACACCTACCGGGGCGTTATAGGTTTGAGAAGTGGACACAACCGCATTGTCGCTTGTGCGCACCCACTGGTAACTGGTAAAGTCCGAAGGAAGGGTGAGCAGCACGGTTGTTTTACCATCAAGCGCGGGCAGCACTTTGCTCGCCAGGCCTGATACTGCAATCGGTTCGGCAGCTGAAGCTGCCTTCGCTTTGATAACTGCCGGCTTCGGCGACCATTCCGACCACGGTGATGACGACGTTCGCCTGAATCTAACTCTATAGGTTCCAAATGCCTTCACGGTAATGTCGTTGCCGGTGTAGGAAATGATGGACGAAGCGATAACAATCGTATTCGTGGACCCTGTGCGTTTCGCGATAAGCACTCCGTCTTTCTGCCATTCGTAGGCATAGAACCCGGCGGTGATGCCAATCTTCGTATTAATAGCCTGGCCCGCACAGAACTCGGACTGCTGGAAAAACACGAGCGGATTCGCTTTGTGCATGTCGTTCAGGTATGGCATATAGTCCGGCTCCTGCCAATGGTTGTACCATACGGCATGGCCGAGCGTGGGATAAAGGGTGTAGCGTATGTCGGCGCCGATTTCCTTCATGCGGGTAAGGTTGTATTGCGCCGTGGCGGGCGACGGTTCAACGTCTTTACCACCTGTGGCAAACCAGATGGGTATATGAACGAAGGCGGTTCTGTTGCTGGTGGATCCTGCGCCGGCAGAGGGTATGATCTTCGCAATGCGCTGCGGAAGGATGGATGCCGCGCGCCAGGTACCAAAGGCTCCGCCCGACAAGCCGTTCAGCGCCACGCGGTCGATGTCGAGCCGCGCATACTTTGCGATCGAATCTATCATGGCGAACAACGCAGTGTATTTGGTGGTGGACACGGTGTACCAGTTGTCCCAGCAGTCCGTACGCGACAATAATTGCGGATACACCAGGAAGCCATCGAATTTACCGGCATCGGCGGCGTCTTTGAACAGTTTGCCGCCGAGTTGCAACTGTTTCTCGTTGTTGTAAATACCATTGTTGGTGCTGCATCCCACTTCACCCGCACCGTGCAAAAACACCATCACCGGGAACTTTTTGGTGGTGTTGGTGGTGTATGTTTTGGGGAACTTCACCCTGAACACCAGCTTGTTGCCGCCAATGTTGATGAAATACGCCTTGAAGGAGGACGCATCCCAGGTAGAGGTGCCCGTGCTTACGCCGCTGGTGGGCGTGCTTACCCATTTCTGAACGCCCAGCCGGTTGGTATCCGGCCGTTGCGACGAGCCGTACGCTTTTGTTTTGTCGTACCGCACAATGGGGTCCGCGGGGTTGAATACGTTTTGGGCAAAGCCGGATATGGCCATAATTAGGGCCGTTAGGGTAAGCAGTAGAGTTGTCTTCATGTGTTTAACAATATGCCGTTTGTGTTATAGTGATAGCATGGTAATCAAGCTAACCGTTCATCAGCTTTAAGGGGTTGGGACCAGCAGTTGTAACATCAGATATTGCGTAACACAGGGAGTTCGTCAAGGAAGATTGGAACCCGAAAAACGCGGAGACATTAAAATACGATTAAAAATACGATAATTTATGATTCGCGGATGCGCGCGGTCAATATTCGGTGATTTTTTGTCGAAAAAGTACTGCAGGGGGACCGGCGGGTGGCGTTTTAGCGGCTTACACCCGTATATAAATCTTCTTTTTATCGAGCCACCAGCCTACGCTCCAGCAAACCAGCATGAAACTGATGGCAAAGAGCAGCGACCCAAAGGGGCCGGGGGCGATAACCTGGAAGAAGGAGGCATTGATCCACTCCAGGAGGTTCTGGTTGGGCGATGCCTGGATGAGGTACAGGATGATCAGCAGCAGTTCCGAAAGGATGTAAATGAACAAAGGGTTCTTGCCCAGGATGGTGAAGAACTTCGTCCACCGGCTCTCTGCCT
Source organism: uncultured Chitinophagaceae bacterium (assembly GCA_946885665.1). The sequence continues at coordinate 19,923 of CAMPGT010000004.1, forward strand.
GGTTACGCAATTCAACGATGTAAATGAGGGCGGCGATGATGTGGAGATCGATGCCGGTGGTGAGGAGCACAAAAGGGCTCGTCCATAACTTCTTATTGATAGGGAACCAGGAATTCCAGACCAGGGCGAGCAGGATGAGGGCGCCTCCTGCCAGAAATAGTTTGGCGATGGTTTCATGGTTCTTTCCATTCTTGCGGATAAAGATCCCGGCGTAATAACCGATGACTACGTTTACGATGGCAGGCAGTGTTCCCAGCAGGCCTTCCGGCTCGAATGCCACGCCCTCGCCATGATACAGGTGTTTTTCGCCAAAGATGTACATATCCATCAGCGAGCCGGTATTCGTGAGCATTGCATAGGGATCATTGTGAGTGTCGAATGCGAGCAGCAGCAGCCAGTACCCCACCAGCAGCACAACGCTTACGGCAATCACCGTGCGAACCGACAAATACCTTACCAGCAGCGAAGCAAAAAGATAGCACAAAGCGATTCGTTGCAGCACGCCCATCACCCTGGTTTCAGAAAATGGCCGAAGCGCGAGGTGCCCTTCCCGCATCATGAAAAAAGGAAACCAGTACATGAGAAAGCCGATCACGAATATGAGCAGCGTTCGCTTAAATATTTTGAGCAGAAAGGCGGAATTTGTCATGGCCGCCAGCTTATCTGCCGAAAAGCTCATGGCGTTCCCCACTGCAAAAAGAAAGGAAGGGAACACGAGGTCGGTGGGAGTGAACCCATGCCATGCGGCATGTGAAAAAGGGCCGAAGGGGGTGGCGCCGCTGCCGGGCGAGTTGACAATAATCATAAAACATATTGTCATGCCGCGGAACACGTCGAGCGCGAGGAAACGGTTAGACGCTTTGATAGTGTTCAGAATTAAACGGTTATTGAAATATCGGGTTGCTGCATCTTCAAAAAACTTTATGAATGTAGTGATTTTTAACCAGTGAGATACTTTGTTTTAAGTATATTAGGCCAAATAATGCCTGCTACCCTCCTTCGATCCGAAAGTTGAATCCATTTCCAGTCGAGCAATCTATCACCCCCTGAAAGGAAACTTTTATTAACACCTAAACTAATGGTTATGGCCCAAACTGCGCCCTTCCTGAAACGGAACTGGTTACCTCTCGTGCTGTTGCTGGCAGGTATTGTTCTGGTTTCTTTTAAGCCGATCTTCTCCATCATCTCTCCTGTGAAGCTGGAACTCCAGATTCAGAGCCCGCCGGTTATCATGCCCGCGGTGTATAAGGTTTACAGCAATGAAAATGCAATGGAGGGCAAATACAGCCTCTTCAAAATGCTGGTTACCAACACGAGCAGCAACAAGGCAACTGATGTGGAAGTTGCTTATCAGATCCCGAATTACACCGAGAAGAAAACGATCATGAAGATACCGGTGATCCTTCCGGGCCAGTCGGTAGTGGTCAACTGTTATCCTTCGTTCCAGGACAAAATAGTGGAAAAGACAACATCATCGAGAGAACAGGTGAACATCTGGGTTACCGGAAGCAATATCAAAGACATCGAACAGAACTTCGCAATAGACATCAAAGGGCGCAACGAGTTTCTGTACAGCAACATCCCTTCCGACGAGATCAGAACGGCCGGTGAATATTTCGACAACATGCCGCTCCTTTCCTGCTTCGTTACTCCCGAGGACCCTATCATCAAATATTTCACACAGAAGATACAGGAGAAAGTGCTGAAAGGGGAAACAGCCGCGGTAACCAATAAGGAACAGGAAGGCGTGCGCTTTCTAACCGGTATTTATTACGCAACACTTGTGAGCCACATGGTGTACAGCGGCACCAGCGGTGTGCCCGCCAAAATAGACGATGTGTCGTCGCTGATCCAAAGCATACGCCTGCCGCGCGAGGTGATCACCGGTAAAACCGGATTGTGCATTGAACTCACGCTTTTGTATGCCAGCATCATGATGAATGCAGGCATGGATCCTATTATTTATTTGATACCCGGCCACGCCTATCCCGGGTTCCGCATGAATGGAAATTATTATGCAATCGAATCGACCGGCATTGGCGGCGAAGGATTGGGAGGAAGCATGACCACCGAGCAGGCATTTAAAACAGGCATGAAAAACCTCCAGGAATTTTTTCAGTATGCAGCCACCGGCGACGACCGCTACCAGATAGTGGATGTACGCGAAAGCATCCGCAAGGGCGCCGTGGCCATGGAGCTGAAAGACGACAGCTACCTGCGGCAAAAAATTGATGAGATTGCACGCGCCTTCGATCCTAACTACCGCGTAGCCGCGAACCAGCAGCCGGCGAACTATGCCAATACACAACAGAACAACGATGGCAACGGTAATGGCAATGGCGGGAACACCAACACAGACAATAATAATAATAACAACAACAACAATAATACCGGCCGCAGCAACAAAAGGCCCGCAGGATACAGTCTTTACCAGGGCCCGGTAACCTTCGCCTATCCCTCATCGTGGAAAATCGCTCCGGGGAACGCGCAGTTTATCCCGCAGTTAAAGCATCTTATCGCTAACAGCAGCAATACGGCATATGTTGAGGTGTATAATTTCTCCGGCTACAGCAATGGCGAACAGGCGCTGGCCACCATCCGGCAATATATCGCCAATTACGGGGGATATCTTCAATACCAGCACGCAGGAAAAACAAATAGCGGATACGATATTTTTAGCGGCCAAACATCGGTTAATGGCCAATCCATCAACTGGATGGCAGCATGGAAGAATACCGGCAATGGCATCACCGGAATTGCAGCAGGCGCCAATTCCACTACGGGAACGCAATACCAATCCACAGTGCTCAACATCATTAACTCCTTACAATAAATAAATATGAGACCGACGATCCTCAAAAAAATATACCTGGTGCTGCTGATATGCATCACTGCATTCATCACAAGGGGCCAGGAAGAAATAAAAGGCATCAAGCAAACATTCGACATATCGGTTGATGATTTAGGGAATGCCATAATCGAAGTGTCGATGAAATTAAATGCTTCGCAGTGGGACATGTTCAAAAAAAATATCGGCAACAACACTTCGATGTTGAAACGAGAAATAGAAAAGGCTTTACCGAAATATCATCTGTCCGACTTCAGTTATACGGAAGAAGCCATGGACCGTTCCTATAAACTGAAGTTTAAGGCACTGGGCCTGGCCAGCATCAACAGTGACGGGAAATGGGTGTCGAAGCTCGAGAGCAAGGATCCCGACATCACCAAACTGTCCGATCGCGAATTTGTAATGAACATGGATCTGGCAACCAACGGCATGCTGATCCAGCAAATTCAAAAAATACATCTTCCTCCATCGGCATCGAATGCAAAAATTGAAAAAGACAGTTTCGGAAAAGCGGTGATGACCTATACGACAAGTGATGGCGTTGCATCACGGGCCGCGTTGTTTATCGGCATAGGCCTGATACTGGCATCGGGCGTCCTCTTCTTCATCAACAGCCGGCCGCCCCGCAACCAATTAAGAGTAGCCGACAAACAAACTATGGTGGCGTAAAAAAAGTACCTATGAAACGGGTGGCAGCATGCGGAGTGATGTTGTTGTATGGCGTGTCTGTATGGGCACAGTCGCCGGAGCTTGTGCTGCCAGTAGGCCATACGAGTTCGGTAAGTACAGGCGCGTTCAGTCCGGATGGAAAATTCATCGTCACTGCTTCGTGGGATAACACCGCTAAAATATGGACGTCGCCCGAAGGAAGGCTGCTTTACGACCTGGAAGGCCACAGCGCCTCTCTCACGGCCGCCACATTCAGCCACAACGGCCGCTATATTGTCAGTTCTTCAAAAGACAGTACAGCGATTATTTGGAGCGCAGCCAACGGCGCCCTGCTCCATGTATTGAAGGGACACGGCGACTGGGTAAACATGGCCGCTTTTTCGAACGACGATAAGTATGTGGTTACCGCGTCGTGGGACAATACCGTCAAAATTTGGGAAACAGCAACGGGAAAGATAAATGCGACTTTACAGCTTCATACCGGCTCTGTCAACAACATTTCCTTTTCACCTGATGGAAAATATTTTGTAACAGCATCGAAGGACGGCACCGCCAGGGTAGTCAATTTTTCAAATCGCAAAATTATTGCAACACTGAAAGGACATGGCGACTGGGTGAACCACGCCAGTTTCAGTCACGACGGAAAACTGGTGGCCACAGCCTCGAAAGACGGCACCTGCAAAATATGGCTGGCCACGAGCGGAAAAATAATCCGCACATTACAAGGCCATACGGCAGCAGTGAACACGGTAACATTCGATGAAACTTCAAAATATGTGTTGACGTCTTCGAACGATGGAACGGCGCGCGTGTGGAGCGTCATCGACGGAACGACAAGGTATATCATGAACCGGCACACTGCGCCGGTGGTTTCGGCAGTGTTTGCCTCTCATGGCAATTATATCGTCACCGCGTCAGCCGATAATACAGCCGCCGTGTGGGATGCCGCCAACGGAAAACAATTAACATCGCTCGAAGGACATTCGGCGGCGCTGAATACAGCGGCTGCTGATGCACAGGGAAAGTTTATCGTTACTGCCTCGATGGATAATTCAGCGGTCATCTGGTCGTTGCCCTCGGGCGATGCATTGGCAACGTTGAAAGGACACACCAGCGTGGTTACCTCCGCAGCGTACAGCAGGGACGGTAAATACCTTGTAACCGCTTCATGGGACAATACCGCAAAAATATGGAACGCGCAAAACGGCCGCCTGCTGAGTGAACTGAAGGGACACACCGACTGGATCAATACCGCCGCATTCAGCGGCGATGGACGCTACGTCATAACGGCCTCATCAGATAATTCGGCGATCGTGTGGAGCGTGCCCGATGGCCGTCCGCTGCACCGTTTAACCGGCCATACCGACTGGGTGGGCTCTGCGATTTTCAACGATGACGGTAAATACATCGTCACCACCTCGTGGGACAATACTTCGAGAATATTTGTGGCTGAAACAGGTGCGCAGGTTGCCGAGTTGAGTGGTCACACCGACTATGTGAAATGGGTAAATTTCAGTAATGACGGCCGTTACCTCGTAACTGCTTCGGCCGACAAGTCGGCAAGAGTATGGAGCGTACCCGATGGCCGCCTGCTGCATGAGTTAAAGGGGCACACCGATAAAGTAAGGACCGCCGTTTTCAGCAGCGACGATAAATACGTGATCACGTCGGCGTGGGATTCAACGGCAAAGATCTGGGACGCCGCTTCGGGTAAATTAATATATACACTGGCCGGCCATACGGGCTCACTCAATTCAGCCATTGTGAGTCCGGACGGCAGGCATGTGGCCACCACTTCGACGGACAATACGGCAAAGATCTGGCGCATCGAAGACGGGACATTGCAATATACATTGCGGCTGCACAAAGCCTCCATACACTCGGCGCATTACAGCAATGATGGAAAGCTGCTGGTGCTCGGCTCGTCAGACAATACCGCGAGCATCTGGGATGCGCAAAACGGCGCCCTGCTGCACGTTTTGAAAGGCCACACGGCTGCACTGAAATCTGCCGCTTTCAGTCCCGATGCTAAGTTTGTCGTCACCACCTCAGAAGATAATACGTTGAAAAAATGGAACGCGACAACCGGTGAATTTCTGTTTACTTTTTTTGCCGTGGACAGCACCGATTACCTCGCCATAGACAACGATGGGCATTACGATGGCACCGAAAACGCGCGCAAGATGCTGTATTATGTGTGCGGAGGCGAAATCATCGACCTCGAGCAGTTCAAGGACCTTAGCTGGGAACCCGGCCTCGTGAGCAAACTGAGTGGCGGCAACAGTGAACCCATCACAGCGAAAAAAATAAGTGAAATAAATATCTGCAATTACACTCCTTTAGTGGAAGAAAAAGGTGCAGTTGGTGGCAGCTATCATTATTTCATCACACCACGTTCGGGGGGCATCGGAGAAATCCAGTTGTATGTGAATGGAAAGTTGTTAAGAAAATACGATCCTTCTTTGGTGCAAAAGCAGGGCAATGCATATGCGCTGGAGGTGAACGAAAAGACGGTGGAGGATTACCTGGTATCCGGTACGGAAAATCTGCTCATTGTTAAGGCCACCACGCGCGAAGGACTAATGACTTCGAGAGGCGCCTACCAGGTGGCCCAAGCGATAAAAAGACCTGTGGCCTATCCCAACATGTACATCATTTCTGTTGGTATAAGTCATTACAAAAATGAAAAGCTCCAATTGAAATACGCTTCCAAAGATGCGGTGGATTTTACAGCAGCAGTGGCGTCGTGCGCACGTAAACTGTTGAATGCAGACGGAAGGCAACATGTGTTCTGCTTCGACATTAACACCGAGCACGGCAGCGTAAGATGGCCGGCAAAGGACAGAATTGTAAAGGCGATCGATACGATTGCCCAACGGGCGCGGTCGGACGATATTCTCGTCATCTTCTTTGCCGGACATGGAATTTTGCGGGCAGGCGAAAAAAATTTTTACCTGCTCACTGCCGACGCCGCTTCCCTTGAAATGAACGGCATTGAAAAAGAAGTGGCCATCAGTACTGATGAACTGAAAGAATGGCTCCGGAAAATAAAAGCCAACAAGCAACTGCTCATCCTCGATGCCTGCAACAGCGGACAGGTTGTTCAGCAATTCCAGGCTTTGATCGGCAAACGAGAAATACCGGCAGATCAGCAGCGTGCATTGGAAAGCCTGAAAGATAAAACCGGCACCTTCATACTCGCCGCGTCGGCCGCCGGACAACCGGCCTATGAAACCAGCCTGTACGGACAGGGACTGCTGACGTACAGCCTGCTCTCGGGAATAAAGTTTGGCAACGGCTTGCGCGATCACAAATTCATCGACGTAACGCGGTGGTTCAACTTTGCCTGCGACAATGTGAAAATGCTGGCGCGCGAAATTGGCGGCCGCCAGGATCCGCAGATCATCGGTAACGCCAGCTTCGAAATAGGCATTGCCGATAAAGACATCATTGACAACATCGTTCTTACTTCGAAAAAAACATTATTTACAAGTTCCAGGTTCATCCAGGATGAAGAACTGTTGAGTGACGACCTGGATATCTCTTACCTGGTGGATCGCCAACTCAGCAATGAAGCAGCTTTGGGAAGGGAAAGCCCGCTGACCTTCGCTCCTTCTACCCTTTCATCCAATGCCTATGCCCTGCGTGGAAAATACCAGGTTAACAACAACAGGCTCACGGTGCAGGTATCGTTGTTTCGGGGCCGGCGGGAAAGGCTGGACCAATATGAAATAACGGTGGCCGCAGATAAAAAGGAAGATGCGGCGAGAAAGATTGTTGAACACGTAAAAACGTTTTTGCAACAAGCCCAAAGAGAAGAATTATGAGGAATTCATTAGCAGCAGCTTATTTGATGCTGGCGTTTGCTATGATGGCCGCCGGTTGCGTTGCATCGCGCGTGGGGTCGGCAACGAAAGAGGAATGGCTCGACATGAAAATAGCTGAACGCAGCAACGTCATCAATTCTGAACTGGTACCGTCGCAGGAGGCGCTTACCATGAATGAACGGTCGCTGGTAGAGAGAGGACAGAGCAGGGGATTGTTGGCGCCACTGGCCGGCAACATGGTATCGCTTGCCTCAAATGCCGTAAAAAAGATGATCGCCAATGATCAGAAAAAATATCTCGCGGCCTACGATTTCGGACTTACCGGGCTGTACTTCTATGACCAGCTATCCAGCGAGGGGCCGTTCGATCCCGTGGGGATGCAGTTCAGCGGCTTCACCATCATCAGAACCTTCGAGTCAAAATCGGGTGAAACAGACACGGCGCTGATCGCTAATTTCACGATAGACACTTCCAATCTGTCCGAGATCATGAACAACTCCATGTTCAGGCTGCGATTGAAGTCTTTCGACCTGCGCTATGCAAAAGCCAAAGTGCCCGCGATGGCAAAGCAAAAGATACTGAACATGGATTTCGAGATCAATTTCATGACCTCATATGTTAGCGACGATGGCAAAATATACGACAGCGTGACGCTCGGAAGGTTCTTTCTGTTTTTGCGGGAAGCGCCGCTCGATACGGCAGCCACCAATTACAAAACATTTTATGCTTCGCTTACCGACAGCCTGCTCACGGGAAAATCGTTTATTGTTCCCCGCTCCTTCGGTTACCACCGGGAACCCGATGGGCTGATAGCGCCCGGATATAGTCAGGGTGCGTATTCGATACGCGTTAAAGTGAAGGAAACCACTAAAAATAATTTCGTCACCAAACTGGTATTCGACAATGCCAACACCATGATCGATGCCACGCGCGACCAGTTAAAATCGAAGATCAGCAACAAAATTAAATAATGAGTGCAGTCAAAAAAATATTGGCCTCCATTTTCTGTGCAGTTATTATTTTAATTGTGACATGGAAGTACCAGAACTATGACTACACGCTTGTACTGGAAGACAGCTTCTTCAAAAAAATATTTTTCGTCAAAGACAAGCTCTACTCGCCCCCGCCCAAAGTGAAGGCTTCGCTCGTTTTCATCAACACAGGGAAAGACCTGGCGCTCGCGGAAGACACCATCGAATACGGTAACGTTGCCATCTCCGACAGGGAAAAAATATACAGATTTCTGCATTTTATCAATTCGGTAAAACAACGGCCGGCATTTACAGTATTAGATATCCAGTTTTATTATCCCTTCACTCCCGACATACGCATCGACAGTATGATGCAGGCAGAAATAAAACGGAATCCCGACATTATCCTACCGCTTGTTAAAAACAGCGAAGGCAGGTACTGGAAACCTCTTTACGACGCCCAGTATGGGTACTCCGATTACAGAACGTTCAGCGCAACATTCAATAAGTTCAGGATCATGAACCAGGAGAACATCCGGTCGATACCGATACTGCTGCACGAAAAAGTTAATGGGGTAAGATACAGCGACCACTTCTTCTACCCCACCTGCAACGACAGCCTCTGCCTTTCCGCAATATGGCCAAGCTATTTTATTAAAGACGAAGACCTGGTAAAATCAACCGCCGTTGACGACATGCAATCCATACAGGTGAAAAATGTTGCACTTTCCGGTAAAAAGCAGCTATCTCTCCAATATTACAATATGGGCGAACTGCTGTTCGACATCGAAGCGAGCCCCGAAAATTATGCCACGGCATTCAATAATAAGATTGTGATTGTGGGCAATTTCAATGAAGACGTTCACGTAACGCCCGTAGGTAAAATGACCGGCCCGGTGCTGCTGGCCAATATTTACCTGAGCCTTCTTAACAGGCAGCATGTGATGAACAAATGGCTGATCGTTATTTTGCTCGTCTCGATGTCTGCATTAAGCTACATCGCACTTTTTAAGAACATGCCGGAAGTGAAGTTCAAATTCAAATTCCTGTTCTCGTCGTACCTGTCCAATTTTCTTAAAACGTACATATCGTATTTAGGGGCGATGCTGCTGCTGTCGTTGATCACGTTGATATTCTTTAATGTACAGATGGCGCTGTTTCTTCCCTCACTGATGTTTTCAGGTATAGAATATATAAAAAACAAAAAATACAAAGAGCTAACGTCGTAGCGACAAAGTGCTGAACCATGAAAAGAATCGTTCTCATATTTACTTTTCTTGCAAGCCTTACCGGCTGCATTGCGCAGGACGAATCGCCGCAGCAGCGGATATCGCGGTTTACATTGCTTATCCAGACGAACCCCGACAGTGTTGCACTTTATGTGCAAAGGAGCGAGGCGTACAATGATAATAACGCGTACCAGCTCGCCATTGACGACTGCAACAAGATATTAACTGTTGATGCAAACAATAAAGAGGCGCTGAAAAACAGGGGACATGCATATTATTACCTGCGCAGGTACCGGGAATCGATTGCTGATTTCAGCCGCTACATCCAGCTCGACGAAAAAAACGCAAAGGTGTGGAACGGGCGCGGAAATAATTATTATTATCTCGACAGGCTCGACTCCGCCATCAGCGACTACGGGCGTGCGCTGCAACTCGATCCATCCTATGCGCTCGCGTGGTTCAACCGCGGGGATGCTTACTACTGGCAGGAAAAATATGATGCGGCCATCGGCGACCTTTCCGAAAGCCTAAGCCTCGACCCGAAATATATGCGCGCCTGGTACATACGCGGAATGTGCTACTACTACCAAAACAACTTAACGCAGGCAATTGGTGAGTTCGACAGGGCGTTGGAACTGAATCCCATTAACGATGACATTCTTAATGCGCGGGGGCTTTGCTATTACTTCTTAAAAAATTATGACAAGGCGCTTGCCGACTACACCGCCGCCATCGCCAACAATCCAAAGAGCGCGTACGCATTGATCAATCGCGGAAACACGTACAAAACTACCGGCATGTATGAAGCGGCTATTGCCGATTACACGCAGGCGCTCATGTATGATCCCACCAATACCGACGCCTTGTACAGCCTCGGCAACATCAGTTATGCGCAGTCCAAAATGGACGACTGCATTAAATACATGAGTGACGTGCTAAAGATCGACGCGCGCGCGGCTGATGCATGGAGTGTTCGCGGCGACGCCTATATGAAAAAGGGACAGTACCCGCAGGCATTGCAGGATTACGCCGCCTATTTATCGATCGAACCAAAAAATGCAGAGGTGATCACCGGCATGGCCGAATGTTACAGCAAGCTCGCAAAGAACGACCTGGCGCTGCAAAAATATTCGGAGGCGCTGGCCGCCGAACCGAACGCTGCATATGCACTCGTTAGCAGGGGAAATTTTTATACGAACCTGAAAGATTATGACGCGGCCATAAAAGACTTTACTGCTGCGATCAATACGCATCCAAAAAATACCGAGGCCCGAAACGACAGGGCAAATGTATTTTTCTACCAGGGAAAACTCGAGCTCGCCGTCAGCGATTATTCAACGGTGTTGTTGCTGGACAGTAACAATGTTGCCACGAGGTTCAACCGCGGCAACGCCTACAAGCTGCTAAAGAATTATGCCGCGGCCATTGCGGACTACACCAGGGCCATTACGTTGAATAACCAACTCGCTGCACCCTGGCGCGAACGCGGCAACGTTTATTTGCTTTCGAAAATGTATGATTCAGCGGTGGCCGACTTCAATGAGGCATTGCGGCTCGATCCGAAAGATGTTGTGAGCCTCACCAATCGGGGCCTTAGCCGGTATTATCAACAACGCTACGACCAGGCCATCATCGATTACAACGAAGCCTTAAAAATCAATGCCAAATACCACGATGCCCGGAACAATCGCGGCAACGCCTATTTTGCCGCCGGCAAATACGACCTGGCACTGAAAGATTATAATGACATTCTTCGCGACGACCCCAAACACGCTGATGCACTCGACAACCGCGGCAACGTGTACGCCAGGCTGAATAAAGACGATCTGGCCATGCAGGACTATAACCAGGTACTGAAAATAAACCCTTCACACGTAAATGCCCTGAACAATCGCGGCAACCTTTACGTGGAGCAGGAGAAATATAAAGATGCATTCAGCGATTACCGGAGAATGCTCGAGCTGGATCCTCAAAACCTAATGGCTTTGTTCAATATCGGTAACCTTCACCAAAAAACCGGTATCTATGACTCAGCCATTTACTACGCTAATGAACTTTTGCGTATCGACCCGGTACATCCTCCGGCGTTCAACCTTCGCGCATTTGGGTGGTTCCTTTCCGGCAATACCGAACAGGCGGATAAGGACATCCGGAAAAGCCTGGAGCTAAACCCGCATCTGCGCGAGGCACTCAACACACGCGGAATGATGTACGCGTGGAGGGGACACTATGACTCTGCAATTGTTTTTTACAACAGCGCGCTGAAAAGCGACACCGCCTATACCGACGCCTTGAATAATCGCGGACTGGTTTATTACAACCAGGGAATGTATGACCTCGCCATCAACGACTATGTGAAAGCCTTGCGGCATGATCCCGCTAATGCACGCATCAACATCAACCTCGTACTCGTTTACCTCGCGGCCAACCAGATGGAGAACGCTTCTGTTCAGTATAAAATGTACAGGGATAAAAAATTGAAGGGTTACATGGAGGCAAACAAGTCGTTTCGCTTCCTGGCCAAATACATCACCGCATGCACAGATTTCATACGGGTTAAGGATTACAAAGCCGCACTTCCGCTATTGCAGGCTTCCCTGGAAGAGTATAAACAAAGCAACCAGGATCAGAACACAAACATGATGCTCGCCCATGAATATTCGAATGTGATGTTCCGAACCGCCTGGGTACTGGAACAACTGATGGAAAACGAGAAAGCGCTCGACTACTACAAAAAAGTGCAGGTGCTTAATCCAAAGTTGGCCGGCATGGCAGCAAAAATCGAGAAGCTGGACAGCAAGATGAAACAGGCACAGGCGCGGGCACAAACGCCGCCGCAAATTCAGTTGCTTACCCCGGCCATCGTTACAGAAACAATAGTGCAGAAAGAAAACGCTGCCTCTGGGCAACTATTTGTGAGCGGTATTGCCAAAGATGCGACAGGAGTGGGCTGGGTAAAGATCAATGGCATGGATGTGCAGGGAATCAAAGACGACGGATATTTTTCTGCCAGCATTAAAGGCGATGCGCCTACCTTAACAGTGCAGGCCGCTAACAAAAACGGTTTGGTGTCAACCGTTACTTATCAATGGCAGCAGCAGAACGGCACTTCAGTCAACGATCTCGGGATACAGCCCGTTCCCGCAGATGCGAAACCCGTATTTCATGCCATCCTCATCGCCAACAGCAACTACAGCGGAAAGTGGAACAAGCTGCCCACCACCATTGCAGAGGCGGGTTTGTACAAAAAGCTGCTCATGAATTATTATGGATTCGATTCATCCAACATCCTGGAAATTTATGACAAAGGGTATGTTGAGGTGTTGTCGTTGCTGAGCGCAAAGCTCGAATCGCTCGGTGAAAATGACAATTTAATCCTGATGTACGCAGGTCATGGCACATATAAAAAGGCAGGCAGCGAACTCATCGGGTACTGGGTACCGCTTAATGCCAACGCGCCCGAGATAGATTATATCTCCAATAAAAAACTCGACGAAATTATCTCCGGATGTGGCGCGCGGCACATCCTGATGATTTCCGACGCGTGCTACAGCGCCGCCATGCGCGGCGGTGCCGACGATGACAATGCCGTGCCGCAGAAGTATGAATACAAATTCAAAAGCCGGCAAATGCTTACCAGCGGCGGACTTGAAAAAGTTCCCGGCGAAAGCATATTCATTAAAATGGTGATGAAGGCGCTTGAAGAGAATGACGAAAAATACCTTTCGGCAAAAGTGCTGTACAACCTTATTTTTTCCGGCGTACGGAACCAAACGAACAAAGAACCGGAACTGAATGTATTTGGAAGAGACGGCAACGAAGGCGGACAGTTCTATTTTATCAAAGCTAATAAGTGATTGTTATGATAACGATTATGAACACACGAACATTTTGCATGCTACTGGTTGCGATGCTGCTCGCGCAATCTCCCCTTCTCAGCCAGTACACCGTTACCAAGGTGGTTGGGCACGTAAAAAACAAAGCGACGGATGAGCAACTGCGGCCCGGAACGAAATTGAAAGATGATGACATCCTGGTATTCTCCACCTCGCTCGACATGGTACGCGTTATTGTATCGGGCAAGGGCATATTTGTGATCAGTCCAACGCCGCGGCCGGAAAATTCAACGAACATGCTCGTTGAAATGCTTAAGTCTGCTTTGAAAGTGAAGTCAAGGGAAGGATACCTGAGCGGCCGCTCCGAAGAAAGCGATCTCGTTCCCGACGCCTGGCAAACGGAATCCGCCGTGAACCGGCACATTCATGTCGGGCCCGCGAACCAATATCCATTCGATACGAAGCAATACCCGGTTGGTAATGGAAACAGGTTTTTTGTTCAACTCGATATAAGTGCCGGCAAGCAGGAAATACACGCATTACAAACAAGCGGGGATACGCTATTGCTTTCGGCGGCCGATTTGATGCCACGGCAGCAGGTGGAGGGTAAAGTGACGTACACAATCGGCTTCTTTAATAAAGAAAAGAACAGCAGCGAATCGCTTGCAGCATTGCTTCCGTATATCGACACCACCGGTGAAATGGAAAGCATCATTGATGTGATCGTGAAGAGCAACCCGCCAGCGAAAGCCGATGAATTAAAAAAGATGTGTTACGCGGAAGTGTATGAAGCGCTTGGCAAACCCGCTGCAATTACTTTCAACGCGGCCTTCGCCCGAATAACGGCTGCTGTTGCCCATATTAAAAGATAATGCTATGAAAAAAATAATCGTTTGTTGCGACGGCACCTGGAACAAGCCCGGCAGTACCGACCGGGGGCAACCAGTTGAAACCAACGTGGAAAAGTTATACAAGGCCGTGCAAACGAAGAACACCATCACCGCACAGGTAAAATTTTATGGGCCCGGTGTAGGAACCGGTTTTGCCATTACCGACCAACTGCTGGGCGGCGGCACCGGCATGGGCATCGACCAAAACATACAGGACGCTTATAAATTCCTGATGTGGAGCTATGAACCGGGCGATGAAATTTACCTGTTTGGATTTAGCCGCGGCGCCTACACCGTGCGCAGCCTTAGCGGTCTCATCCGCAACTGCGGCATCATGAAACCCGGCTTCATGCACCTTATTGGCGACGCTTACAAATTGTACCGCGACCGGACCGAGCTTACGCATCCCGACAGCGACACGATGGTAGCGTTTAAGCGGTCGTATGGTATCGAACACGAAACGCCCATCGCGTTCATGGGTGTGTGGGATACCGTGGGCGCACTTGGCATTCCCATACCATGGTTCAACTGGTGGAACCGCAAGTACCAGTTCCACGACGTAAAGCTGAGCAACCAGATCAGGTATGCTTTCCAGGCGCTTGCACTGGATGAGAAACGGCGCGTGTTCCGGCCCGCACTTTGGGAGGTGAGCGACCCCGAAGAGCGGGCCAGGCTGGGCGGCATTTGCGAGCAGGTATGGTTCTCCGGGTCGCACGCCAATGTAGGAGGCGGGTATGTTGACTGCGGACTCAGCAACATAGCGCTGCACTGGATGGCAGAAAAAGCACGCCATACCGGCCTCGAATTCGATGAAGAATACCTTGCACAGCAGGTGTGCGATAGCTGTGGAGAATTGCGCAGCTCCATGAGCATGTTTTACAGGCTCTTTGGAATTTTCGAACGCGCCATTGTGGATCTGAAAGGAAATAAAAGCTTAAGAAGAGTGATCAGGAACGAACGCGTTCATTACACATGCATGGAAAGAGCCCATCGTGTAAAAAAATACCGGCCCAAAAATGTATTGAGCGCTCTTGAAAAAGAAATATTTTTTGATCCCGACAAAGAGAAATGGCTACCTGAATGGCTGGAATACCTGAAAGGATATGCGAAACGCGGAGTAAATGGCGCCATTAAAACACTCAAGGAAAGGGTCGCATAGCGCCTCCTCCATTCAGAAATAGAGCCGGGCAAAATCAATATCCGACGCCGACGAGGCTTCCTCGAACTGCTTTTGCAACTCACTTGCCTTTGACCTGTCTGACTGCTGCAGGTACATTTGGTGCAACCTGTTCAGTGTCCATACATTCTTGTCGTTCACTTTCAGGTCGTTCATAAACGCCGCTTCTGCTTTGGCGTAATCTTTCATTTTCAGGTAGGCGGATCCAAGATATTGATTGGGATTCAAAAACCAGTCGCGTGGTTCGTTGTAAACCATCTTTGATTCCGTTTCAGCAGCCAGGGAAAAATGTGCGGCCGCCTCCGCTGGCATATTTTTTTTCAGCGCTATGGTGCCCAGCAATAATTCGTTGGCGGCTGTGGCGCCTTCGATGGCGGCAGAAAAGGGCGCCATGGGTATCTTTAAATCTTTATTCTTCATCAGCCCGGGCATTTGCGCGGATTCTTTGGCGGCTTCTTCCAGGTTATTTTTTCCCGCCTGTGCCATTCCCCTTCCAAAATGATAAAGGATATTGGCATAAACCAGGTGCTGCCTCGGCCTGTCCACATTCAGCAATGAATCCCATTGTTCAAAACGGATCTGCACCAGTACGGGCGCCATGTACATGTACTGTATCAGTGAACCAATAGGGGCCGGCAAAGCCAGTGTGGCGCTGTCTATCGATTGTTGGAGTTCGTATGCTGCCGTAAGGGCCGTTTTATACCTGCCGGCGAGCATCGCGCAGTTCACCAGCATGTGCTGATTGTGCAGCAGGTAAATAAACGCGCCGTTCCAAACATCTGGAAAAAGGGTGCTGTATTCCCTAAACCTGCCAACCGCCACCTCGTTGATGGCGGCGCCTTTATTATAATTGCCGGTACGCAGGTAAATATGTGACGGCATGTGCACGAGATGAGCGAGCCCGGGAGTAATGCTTCCCAGCACGTCCGCGCTTTTCAGGGCCTTTTCGGGATAAGGAGAGGGCTCCATCACGTGAATATAATAATGGTTCAAGCCGGGATGCATCGACTCTTTGGCAAGGGCCGTTTCGAGCACCTGCCGTATGCGGGGCGTCCATTGTTTGGGTGTGCCGTTTACGTTCCACAATTCCCAGGGGTGCTGCAGCATCATCGCGTCGGCGTACAGCGCAGCCACGTCCTTCTCATCGGGAAATCTTGCGTACACGGACCTCATCGCATCGGTGTATGCCTGGTTGAGTATTTCGCGTGACGTCGTGGTATCCTCACTGTATCGCAACTGCATCGCATTGATCAACGCCTTTTCCACGGGTGTTGCCTTTTCCGACAGCGACGCCGCCTTGCGTGCAGCGTTAAGCGCTTCGGCCGAGGCGGAGTAACCCACATCGTTTATGTTGGGGCCGTATGCCAACGCCTGGGCCCACCACACCATAGGATTTCCGGGATCGAACCTGGCTGCTTTTTTAAATGAGGCCAGCGATTCTATAATGTGAAAGCCATAATACGTATTAATGCCCTGTTTGAAATACAACTGCGCACTGTCGCTTTTGGTATCGATCTTCCAAACGTACGATCCGGAGCCCGGCATCAACGGAATTTCCGTGTCGGCTAATAGCTGATCCAGGCCCTTACGGTCGGGAGTACACGAAATAGCGGCTCTTGCCTTATACTCCTGCAGGCTGATTTCTTTGGATGATACCGTATAATGGGGAAACTGAATGTAAACGAACGCCGTTAAAAAAGCTGCGTTATAAAAAGCAAACTTTTTCATACAAGGAGGAGTTAAGTCCTAATTTACAACAATCCCGTACAATTCAATGTTTTTTTCTGCTTGCTGCTTTCGATGGCCAGTTCGATGATACGGATAGTGTTGTACCCGTCTTCCGGCCGTTCGGTGACAGGCGCATGATTCACAATGCAATCGTAGATGTGCTTGTAATACAACCCAAAATCTCCCTTTTTGGATGGCACTTTCTTCCGCACGATATTACCGTTAACTTCTGTGTGCAACAGCCCATAAATATCCTCGTTCTCCCTGCCCCAGTCTGCACCAACCGGAAGATCGCCTGCCCTCAGCCTTGCCTCCTGCGGATCTTCGCCGTACTTGATAAAAGAGCCTTTCGTTCCCTGGATCATGTATCGCGGTCCTTGCTCCCTCACCAGCATACCGGCGTGCAGGATCACTTTCAGAAACCCGTAATCGAGCCAGATATTGAAATAATCATCCACTTTGGCGAAGTAGCGCTGCTGGCGGATGTCGGCTGTGATCGTTTTTGGATGACCAAACAGGTTGAGCGCCTGGTCAATGATGTGCGGACCCAGGTCGTACAGGATGCCGCTCCCGGGAAGGTCGGCCTCGCGCCATGATCCCTCCACGGGCTCGGGCCTGTACCGGTCGTAAGTGGCGTTGAACTCATGCACCTCGCCGAGCAGGTTGTCACCAAGCAATTCTTTCATAGTTAGAAAATCGCTTACATACCTGCGGTTTTGATACACCGAAAATACCTTACCCGATTCCTTACCGATGCGAATCAGCTCCAATCCTTCTTCTGAAGTGTTGGTATAGGGCTTTTCCAGCACAGTGTGCCGGCCTGCCCTCAGCGATTTTGCCGCATATTCAAAATGCGTGTCATTCGGCGTGGTGATGACAACGAGGTCAATATCATCCAGCGCCACCATTTCATCGATCGTTCTTACAAGCTTTATGTGAGGATACAACGCTTTCGATTCACCAGATCTTCTTTCCAGCACCGCCGCCAGTTCAAATTCTTCCATCGTGTTGATGAATGGAACATGAAACACCTTTGCCGACTTTCCGAAGCCCACCACACCCACTCTTAATTTCTGCGCCATGTTAACCTATTTCAATTCCTTGATACGAATACTTTTCCATCTTACTTTTATTCCACCGCCATCGTGAATCTGCAAAGCGATAAATCCCTTTCCCTGTCCGATCTTCTCATCTTTTAAATGAACCATCTCGGTTCCGTTCAGCCACGAAGTCACCTCGTCTCCATCAACTTTTATGCGCATTTTGTTCCAGTCGTTGGGCTTTAATATCTTTTCCTTTTCGGGGGCGGGCTTGATGAGCCATCCACGTCCATACGATTCATAGATTCCACCGGTGTTGTGATCCGGAGGCGCCACTTCAACCTGCCATCCGCTGATCTTCGTGCCGTCTATGTCGGAACGGATAAACACTCCACTGTTACCGTTCGCTTCCTGTTTAAATTCGACCTCGAGGATGAAATTATCATATTCTTTGTCGGTCGATAAGTACCCGTACCCTTTGTCGGGCCCGCTTTCGCAAATAAGCTCGCCATTTTCAACGTACCATTTTTCGGTACCATGTACGTTCCACCCTGTAAGGTCTTTCCCGTTGAACAACTTTTTAAATCCCGCCATCGTAAATGACGCAAGCGCCACCAACGACAAAACAATCAGCATATTTCTCATACAAAAAATGATTTAAACATGAATATAGGTGATGTTCCCAAAATATCACCTCTCTTTCAATATACTTCCACATTTGAAATCAGGGGACATGCCCTTGATCCCGTAATTGTCACTCTTATCCTGCTTGTTTTCACCGGATCTATTTTCAGTATCCTTTTGTGACCGATGGTAGTTGCCTTTGCCACTTGCTGCCAGTTATCATCCTTCATTACTTCCACCGTAAAGCCGCTTACACGTTGCCCGAGCCTGATGTACTCCTGCAACACAACATATTTTACCGTTGATTGACCGGGCAGTGTAATTTCAAAATTGCCCGTCGTGGTTTGGTCGTCAGTTGTCCAATAAGTGTCCTTGTTTCCGTCGGTGATGTTTGAAGCAGCATACGCCTCATCATTTCCCCTCACCGCTGAAGCGGTTACATCCGCCCGCACGGCCAGGTTTTTTCCAAATTCCCTGTCCAGCAATTCCCTGAAGCCCTTGAGCGAGCGAACGTCATTTTCATGAAACAATCCGCGGCGGTCGGGCGGAACATTCAGTAAAAGTGTTGATCCGCGGCCCACGGAGGTGAGATAGATGTCGAACAATTGTTCCGGCGTTTTTACCAACGAATCCTCCTTCTTATGATAGAACCATCCGGGCCTTATGGAAACATCCACCTCTGCCGGCACCCATTGCTTGCCATCCGGCGATCCCGTTTGCAATATGTCACTAATATCCGCTTTGCCTGCATAGAGTGTATCAGTGCTGATGGTGTTCCAGTTGGTTTCTCCCGCAATCCCTCTTTCATTTCCTACCCATCGTACACCCGGACCGGCATCACTGAAAAAGATAATCTCCGGTTCATATTGTTTCACCAGCTCTATCGTCGTGGGCCAGTCGTAATAAGTTCTGCCATTGATACTTCTTTTTTCATTTGCCCCGCCATAATAACCATCGCCACCGTTGGCGCCATCGAACCACATTTCCGTAACAGGGCCGTAAGCAGATAATAATTCCTTCAATTGGTTTCTGTAGTAAGTGATATACGCCTCGCGGCCATATTCCGGGTGGTTCCTGTCCCACGGCGACAGATAGATCCCAAACTTCAATCCATACTTTTTACACGCATCCGACACTTCTTTGACGATGTCGCCCTTACCATTTTTATATGGGCTATTTTTGATGGAGTGTTCGGTGTATTGGGTGGGCCATAAACAGAACCCGTCATGATGCTTGCAGGTAAGGATCGCCATCTTGAATCCCGCGTCTTTCAGTGTGCTGATCCATTGTTCCGCGTTTACCTCTTTAGGGTTGAACACCTTCGGACTCTCACTGCCATATCCCCATTCCAGGTCGGTAAACGTGTTGGTGGTAAAGTGAAGAAACGCATTCATTTCCATGTCGTGCCATCTGAGCTGCGCCTCGGTGGGCACGGGCAGCAATGCGGCGGGTGGTGTTGCGGGTTGCTTTTCGCCGCAGCCACCAACACAAAAAACAATCGCTGCTATAAATACAATCAATCTAAACGTTTTCATCCTGTCTGTTTACTGGTTCTTGATTTTTACTTCCGGGTTATCATATAATTTACTGTGCAGCGCTTTTAATTTCCCCGCAGAATTTTTGATCACCTTTCGGTCATAGGTCATCAGGCCATTTATTTCCACTTCCACATCCGTGGTTTGTGTGTAAACCGCCGCCGACAAACCATACCCGATCAGGCTGTCAAGTGTATCCATGAACACTGCATATTTTTTAAGCAGTTCGTCGGCTGTTTTAAACGACTGATAGCCCCAGTTATCTTTCTCCTGCCAAACGTGACCCGGCACGGGCAATCCCAGGCCGCCAAATTCACCAAGCACCAGCGCAAGCTCTTTCCCGAAGAACCTCGGATCGGGCATGGCGGGCTCGGGGTAGTGGTGGATATCTATTATATGGTCCGGATAATGGAAGTTGCCCCCGCTGGCACTGTTCACGAGCCTTGTCGGATCTTTTTTAATTGTCCAGTTAGCGATCTCGACAGTTTTGAACTGCCCCCATCCTTCATTGAATGGTGTCCACACCACAATGGAAGGGAAAAAATACAATGCCTCTATAATGGCGTTCCATTCTTTGCGATAATATTTTTCGGATTCGGCGGTTCTTTGCCGGTCCTTCGCAAGACCCAGTCGCGCCGGACTGGCATCCCACCTGTTGCCCAGATCACCACTGGGCATGTCCTGCCACACCAAAATTCCGACACTATCACAGTAATAGTACCACCTTGCCGGTTCCACTTTAATATGCTTGCGGATCATATTAAAGCCCATGTTCTTCGTTTCCACAATATCGAACTTCAATGCTTCATCGGTTGGTGCCGTGTACAGGCCGTCGGGCCACCAACCCTGATCAAGAGGTCCGTACTGGAAGACAAATTTATTATTGAGCAGCATTCTTTTAATGCCTTTTTCATCATATCCTGTTGATGATTTTCTCATCGCAAAATAACTTTTCACGTTGTCTGTTTCCTTTCCATTCCTTATGAGCGACACTTGCAGGCCGTATAAAAATGGCGAATCGGGCGACCACAATTTCGCATCGTTTATTTTCAGCGAAGCGGCTTCGCCCGCATTAGTCTCGACCTCCGCTACCTGCTGGTTGCCGTCCCATGCCGTTATCTTTATTTTTTCACCTCCTTTTGCATCGGTAACGTCAACTACCACACGAAGTGTTTGGTTATCGATATCGGCCGTGGGTTTGATGGCGGCGATATAGGCTTGCGGCACTGCTTCGAGCCATACCGTTTGCCAAATGCCCGTAACCGGTGTGTACCAGATCCCTTCGGGGCGTACCACCTGTTTTCCGCGCGGCTGCGGGCCCTTGTCGGTGGGGTCCCATACTTTTACGATGAGCTCCTGCTGACCTGATTTTTTCAAAAGCGATGTGACATCAAAATAAAACGGATCGAAGCCGCCTTCGTGCGTGCCCGCCGATTTTCCATTTACGAATACTTCGGTTCTCCAATCCACCGCTCCGAAATGCAGCAAGATCTTTTTTCCGCGCATCGCTTTGCCAACATTGAATTTCGTATTGTACCAAAGCAGGCTGTCTTTTCCCACCGTTTTGCCCACTCCCGAAAGCGACGATTCAATAGCAAAGGGAACAAGTATTTTTCCCTGGTACGCTGTAGGCGTTGTTTCGTTGAGAGGTGTTACTGAATAGCTCCAGAGGCCGTTCAAACTTTGCCAGTTTTGCCGTTTCATTTGCGGACGCGGATATTCGGGAAGGGGATTCGACGGATCGACTTTGTCTGCCCATTCTGTGGCGATTTTCGATCCGGCGCGATGCCATTGTGTTTGCTGTGCCGATAGTGCGAAATGAATGAAAATGAATACGCTAAGAAAAATAAACCTTGTACTTCGAATCATGATGTGTGTATTGTTTAACACAATAAATATATCCAATTACTGTTATTAAGTGTTGCCTTCATCAGGCAAACTTCCAGCAATGGGAAAATCCAATACTTATTAAAACCAATGCTATGCATCCCAGATCTACCCGTACCGCAGTAATCTGCATATTTTCCACCGTTATTTTGTTTAGTTGCCGTGTGTATCGCACGGCGCCCGCGCCTGCTCCGCAGGAAAAAGTGATTATTGTCAGGCAGGAGCCGAGAGTGGTGTATGTGCACCAGCCGCCACATGTGGATGTGGTGAATGTGGCTGCGCCTCCCAGTCCTGCTGATGAGATGTCGCTGCAACTGGAAAGGGAGAGATTGGAAAGGGAGAGGCTGGCGTGGGAACAGGAAAGGCTCGAACGCGAAAGGTATGCGCTTGAGAGAGAAAGGATAGAGAAAGATTATGCAGAAAAACAGCGCCTCGAAAGAGAGCGACTCGATAGGGAAAGGGCCGAACGTGAAAGAATGGAGCGGTACAGGTTGGAGAAGGAGCGTTTGGAGAATGAAAGGATTGAAAGGCAGCGGCTGGAGAGTGAGCGCGTGGAAAGGGAAAGGATCGAGCACGCGAGGCTTGAGAAAGAGCGCATCGAAAAAGAAAGGATCGAGAAAGAAAGAATTGAGCGCGAGAAGAACGAAAAGTTAAACGCTGATCGCTTTGCGAAATATAATGAGTTTAAGGAGAGGGCAGAAAAAGCGAAGGAAGACAAAGCTGAAAAAGATCGTTTAGAGAAAGCGAAAAAGGATAAAGAAGACAAAGCGCGCAAAGAGTTAGAAGAAAAAGTCCGCAGAGAGAAAGAGGAAAAGGATCGTATAGAAAAAGAGAAAAAAGATAAAGCTGAAAAAGATCGTGTATAGAAGGAGAAATAGGATAAAGAAGACAAAGATCGGTTAGACAAAGAGAATGATGATCGAGAGG
>CAMPGT010000005.1 GCA_946885665.1 uncultured Chitinophagaceae bacterium
GGCTGGCGGCTCGCCTGGCGGCGATGCCCCCAAGCGCCCTTGCGCTTACCAAGGAGGCGCTGAACCGCTCGGCCGCGAACAATTTGGAGGAGCAGTTGAAAGCCGAGGAGGAGTTGCAGGTGATGGCGGGAAGAAGCAATGATTTTGCAGCCGCGGTGAAAGCATTTGCGAGCAGGAAACCGAAAGGGTGAAAATACCGCCTGCATAGCGAAAGCGCCTCTGTACAAAAACAAGATGTTAAGACCTCGAAATGCGAGTAAATTGCAGCCCTGATGGAGAAGACGAATTTTATTGACTACATACGGGTATTTTGCAGAAGCGGGCACGGCGGCGCCGGGAGCAAACATTTCATGCGTACCAAATTCAATCCCCAGGCCGGCCCGGATGGCGGCGATGGAGGGCGCGGCGGACATATCATTTTAAGGGGCAATAAAAACTTGTGGACCTTACTCCATCTCCGTTATTATAAAAACGTTCACGCCGAAAACGGTGAAGGCGGCAGTGGCAATAATTCCACGGGCCGCAGCGGTAAAGACGTTATTATAGAGGTTCCCCTGGGCACCATTGCCCGCGACGAAGAAACCGGTAAAAAAGAGGCCGAAATCCTGCAGGACGGACAGGAGATCATCTGGATAAAAGGCGGTCGCGGCGGACTCGGCAACGCAAAGTTTGCAACGGCAACCAACCAGGCGCCGGAACATGCACAGCCGGGCGAACCCGGTACCGAAGGATGGAAAGTGATGGAGCTGAAAGTGCTCGCTGATGTGGGGCTCGTGGGCTTTCCGAACGCGGGCAAGTCAACATTGCTGTCGGTGATCACCGCCGCAAAGCCGAAAATTGCGGATTATGCCTTTACCACGCTCACGCCACAGTTGGGCATGGTGGAATACAGGGGCGGTAAAAGTTTTTGCATCGCCGACCTTCCCGGAATTATCGAAGGCGCCGCAGAAGGAAAAGGATTAGGGCACCGGTTTTTAAGACACATTGAAAGGAACCCCGTTTTGCTGTTTTTAATTCCTGCCGACAGCGACGACCATAAAAAAGAATTCGAAATTTTATTAAAGGAGCTCGAAGAGTATAACGAAGAACTGCTGCACAAACAATTCATTATCGCCATCAGTAAAAGCGACATGCTTGATGATGAGTTGAAAGACGCGATAGAAAAACAATTACCGGCGCAAATACCCCACGTATTTATTTCATCGGTAACAAATGCGGGGATAACCGAATTAAAGGATCTGTTATGGAAAGTGTTGAACGCCCAATGATCGTTTTGACAAATTAAATATACGTTTGGCCACTTTAAATTTATCATCTGATGAAACGCTTACTTATCTCTTTTATCCTCGTTATTTCATTATTTCGAACGTATGCCGATGAAGGCATGTGGTTACCCATGCTTTTGGGTAAGCAGGTGTACAACGACATGGTGAAGCGGGGCCTGAAACTCACCAAGGAACAACTCTACAGTGTTAACAAGGCATCGCTTAAGGATGCAATTATTATTTTCGGCGGATTTTGTACCGGTGAAGTGGTGAGCAGCCAGGGACTGGTGTTTACGAATCACCATTGCGGTTACGACGTGATTGCCTCGGCAAGTTCGGTTAACCGAAATTACCTGAAGCAGGGCTTCTGGTCGAAAAGCAGGGAAGAAGAAATACCTGCGCAAAGTCTTTACGCCGAGTTCCTGCTGCGCATCGAGGATGTAACGAAAAGAATTGAAGATTCGCTCGGCAATTTGACCGGCGCCGAACGTGCAGCCAAAACATCGTCGGTTATTGCGGCGCTCAATGCAGAGATGTCGGACAAATCCAAAAGCATTAACACCAGGATCAGCTCCCTGTTTAAGGGCAATCAATTTCTCGCGTTTGTGTACCAGCGGTATGATGACCTGAGGCTCGTTGCCGCTCCGCCGGAAAGCGTTGGTAAATTTGGCGGCGATACCGACAACTGGGAATGGCCGCGCCACACCGGCGACTTTTCCGTATTCAGGATCTACATGAGCAAGGATGGAAAACCATCTGCGTATTCAGCAGAAAACGTTCCCTTCAAACCGAAATATTTTCTTCCCGTATCCATTAAAGGCGTAAAGGATGGGGATTATGCGATGATCTACGGTTACCCCGGCAGCACCAACAGGTATGAAACTTCTTATGGCGTTAAGCAAAAAATTGAAATTACCAATCCATCCGTGGTTTCGTTGCGCGACATGCGGTTGAAACACATGTTTACGTACATGAAAGACGACCCCGGGGTAAAACTTAAACTGGCAGCTGATTATGCAGGTATTGCCAACTACTGGAAATTTTTTGATGGCGAAACGAAGCAGTTGATAAAGTATCACGTCTACGATCAGAAGCTGGCGCAGGAGAAAAAGTTTATCAGTTGGGCGAAAGACAAGCCTGAATTTGAAAATATCTTCAGCGATCTCGAAGCTGCATACGATGCCTGGAGGCCGTATGTAAAACACCAGGTGTACATCAACGAAGGCATTTTCGGATCGCCGCTGATGGCGTTTGCCGGGTCGTTGCAGCAGGTGGAAAATGCAATTGTAAAGAGTGGAAAGAGCTCAGACATTGCAGCGGCCGTAAAAGCTGCCGATGAAAAAAGAGATGAGTTTATTAAAGCCGAGCATGTTCCCTCAGATAAGAAGATTTTGGCATCGGTGCTGCGCCGTTTTTATAATGATATCGATAAGAGCCAGCATCCCATCGGGTTTTATGAATCACTGAAGGGAAATTTCGGTGACCCCGATGATTCCACCATATTCAACAAATATGCTGATCATGTATTTGCCAGCACCTTCATCCTCGACAGTGTAAAATGGAAAGCGTTTGTGAAGAATCCCGATGGCACGGTGTTGCAGAATGATCCGGCTTATGCCGCCGCTAATGCCTTCATCAAAAACTTCCAGGGTAAATACCTGTCGAGGCTACGGCAATTCAATACGGCGATCAACGAGGCGGCCAGGCTGTATCTCAAGGGCATTATGCAGATGGACACCGTAAAGGCAAAGAAGATGTATCCCGATGCCACATTCACCATGCGTGTGAGTTTCGGCAACGTAAAAAGCTACGAACCGCGCGATGCCGTGAAATACGATTATGTGACTACCATGACGGGAATGCTCGAGAAGTATACACCGGGTGATTATGAATTTGACCTTCCTGAAAAGTTCATCGACCTGGCGAAGAAGAAAGATTTTGGACAGTATGCCGACAAGCAGCGGCACGACCTCGTGGTAGGATTTATTACCACCAACGACATCACCGGTGGTAATTCGGGATCGCCGGTAATTGATGCCAATGGCAACCTTATTGGCCTCGCGTTCGATG
The DNA here is from genome assembly GCA_946885665.1 of uncultured Chitinophagaceae bacterium. The sequence continues at coordinate 3,336 of CAMPGT010000005.1, forward strand.
GTAATTACGAGGCGCTGAGCCATAAGATTGCGTTCGACAAAAACCTGAACCGCACCATCTGCGTGGATGTGAGATTTGTGTTGTGGTGCATCGACAAGCTCGGCGGCGCCACGAATATTATTAAGGAGCTGAAGCTGGTGAAGTAAGAGAAGCAATCGGCAAACGGCAAACGGCAAAGGTGAGACGGGTAAGGCTTTTCAGTTTTAACTTTTAACTTTTAAGTTTTAACTTTTATTCTCCCAATTCCAAATATGCAAACAGGCGAAGCTGCGGTAAGGAGACCATCTTGCGCTGATGCGCAACATATCTTCCCGCAGCTTCTTTTTATTAGAAGTATCCAGCTTAAAATTCTCCACCATAAAATTTTGAATACCCAAGTCGTCGGGAGCAAACACATCTTCGCGGCCAAGCGTAAAAATCAATAACATCTCTACCGTCCACCTTCCCACACCTTTTATAGGTAAGAGGTATTCGATAACCTCTTCGTTCGACATCTTACCCAGCTTCCTGCTGCTCATGTCATTTTCAATCGCAAACTGTGCAACGTTCTTCACGTAGCTCACTTTAGCATTAGAAAGTCCAATGCTCCGCAGCGTTTCATGCGGCGTGTCGAAGATTTGCCGGGGCGTTGGCTCCTTTTTGCCATAGAGTTCAAGAAACCTCTTGTAAATAACCCGAGCAACTTTAACCGAAAGTTGCTGACTCATAATGGAGGCGCATAAATGCAGCGGAATGTTTTTCTTCTTGTTTAACGGAATTTCTCCCCGCTCTTCAATGCGGCGCTTTAGTTTTTTGTCTTTTGAAAGATGGGCGATATAAGGATGCATGATGATTAAATCGTAAAACTAACATTCCCGTCCTTCTCATCTTTCAACACAATACCCAGTTGCTGCAACTGGTTCCTGATCTTATCAGATGTGGCGTAATCTTTTTTTGTGCGGGCCTCTTTTCTTAAGTCGATCAACAATTCCATCACGCCTTTAAGCTTTCCATCTTCATCTTCGCGCTCATTGTGCAAACCGAGAATATTTTCAAGATAATCCGAAAAATACAATTTCATCAACCTGATGGTTTCACTGCTCACCACATCCGGCTTGAGGTGCTTGTCGTGAATGGAATTGATGACAGGCACAATCTCGAAAAGATTGGCCAGCACCTTTGCCGTGTTGAAGTCATCGTTCATAAAATCGTCCAGCTCTTTCAGTTGGCCGGTGATCTTTGCCTCCAGTTCGGGATCCGTGCCGTTGGCTACTTCGGGCAGATCGAATTTCATGAGCAGGTCATAGGCTTCCCATAGGCGCTTCAGCCCCTTTTCGGCAGCGTGAAGTGCCTCATTGCCAAAGTCGAGTGTGCTCCTGTAATGTGTTTGCAGAATGAAGAAGCGGATCGTCATGGGGCTGTAGCCTTTCCTGAGCAACGGGTGGTCGCCGCTGAACATTTCTGTGAGCTTGATCTGGTTGTTGTAGCTTTTACCCATCTTCCGGCCGTTCACCGTGATCATGTTGTTATGGATCCAGTAACGTGCCGGCACATGTTTATTGCAGATCGTGCTTTGCGCGATTTCGCTTTCATGGTGAGGGAACTGCAGGTCCATCCCGCCGCCGTGGATGTCGAACTCCGGCCCCAGGTATTTCGAGCTCATGGCCGAACATTCGATGTGCCAGCCGGGAAACCCTGTTCCCCACGGGCTCGACCACCGCATGATGTGCTGCGGGGGGGCCGCTTTCCATAAGGCAAAATCGCCTTTGTTTCTCTTCTCCTCCTGGCCCTCGAGCGACCGGGTGGTTTCGAGCAGGTCGTCTACAACGCGGCCGCTCAACTTGCCGTAGGGATAGTTTTCGGAATATTTTTTTACATCAAAGTACACCGACCCGTTCACTTCGTAGGCGTACCCTTCTTCCATGATCTTTTTGATCATGTCGATCTGTTCGATGATGTGACCGGTGGCGGTGGGTTCGATGCTGGGTTCGAGTGTGTTCAACTGTTTCATGGCCCAATGGAACAGGTTGGTGTACTTCTGCACCAATTCCATCGGTTCCAGTTTCTCGAGCACCGCCTTTTTCGAAATTTTATCTTCCGCCTCCCGTCCTTCTTCCTCAAAATGGCCGGCATCGGTAATGTTACGGACGTAGCGAACCTTGTACCCGAGATGCATCAGGTACCTGTAGATGACATCAAAAGTCACGTAGGGCCTGGCATGGCCGAGGTGGCTCTCGCCGCTCACGGTGGGTCCGCACACATACATGCCCACATGCCCGGGTGTGAGGGGTCCAAATACCTCTTTCTGCCTCGTATATGAATTATAGACCTTCAGTGAAGACATAGCGTCCTTTTATTGAATAAGGGTTGCAAAAATATGGATCAATTTGCACTATCCTGCAGCAACATGTCGGCGATTACCGGATAATGCTCCGAATAGGGCAAAAGATACCTGAAGTATTGAATGACGTCAAAATGTTTATCCGGCATGATGTAATCTATCCGCAATGTAGGGGCCAGGTGTGAAAACGTGCGGCCAATACCCTTGCCGGCTTCAGCGAACGCATCCTGTCTGCCCGATTTGATGGTGAAATACGTATAGGAGTTGGGGATGTCGTTGAAATCGCCGCAAATGATAGTGGGATAAGGGCTCTCATCGAGATGTTTCTTTACAACATCCACCTGCATGCCCCTGAAGCGGTATGCCTGCGACAGCTTTCTTAAGATGGATTTTGATGCGTCGAGCATGCTGTCGGAAGCTGTTTTGATGATTTCGATGTTCCTGTAGTCGGTTGGTTTAAAAAGAAACGATTGGAGGTGGGTGGTGAAGATCCTGATCTTTTTTCCGTTGTAGTCGATATCGGTCGCTATCAGGCTCTCCGCAGCCTGGAAGTTGCGCGGACCGGGGTAGTGGGTGTGGATACTGTCCACAATCGGATGTTTGGAAAAGATGGCCACACCGCTTTGCCAGGTGTTTTTCCACCCTTTATGGTCGGTAACCACCATACTGTAGGGATAACCCAGGGCGGTGATATCTTTCCTGTTGTTGTAGTTGCGAAACCTGGTATTTGGTTCAACATATTCCTGGAAGCACAGCACATCGGGGTCCATCTTTTTGATAAACTCGAGGATATCCTTCCGGTAGGTTACCCTGTTCTTATCGGCTCTCTTCTGTTCATCGAACCAGCTTACGTTCCAGGTGAGCACGCGAAACGCTGATTTCGGTTTTTCTTCTTTGTAGTCTGCCCCGTAATGAAACCCGAAGACCGCCCTGATATTGGTGTATCCCAGGAGAAGGCATGCGAGTGAGAGCAGCATCCAGCGGGAGCGGAAAAGGATCCACAGCAGCAAAAAGGCGAAGACCAGTACGAGGAGATAGGGAAAGATGAGGCCGATGATGGAAACGAACCAGAAATTCTGCGGCGGAAGAAAGGCATTGCAGCAAGCCAGCAGGAAGAGGCCACAAACAACTATGTTGCTGATGATGAATACCCGTTTTGTGATTTTCCGGAAAACAAGGGCCATGTTTAAAATTACAATTGTTCGTCTTCGGACGCCCTTTTAAGAATGTCTTTTTCTTCATCGGTGAGAAAAAGGAAACCCTGCTGGTTGATCTTGTCGAGGATTTCGTCTATGCGTTTCTGTGTCACGTTCGACACCTTTTTATAGGGCTGTGTGCCCTTTGTTTTGTAGTAATGTTCTTTGCGTGCCGTTCTCTTCCACTCTTTCTTGTCGGGGTTGAAGAGGTTCGATACCCACGAAAAGAACCTGTTCAGCCAATGGCTCCAGTCGTTGCCTTTCCTGAGCTGCCAGATGAAAAGCAGGCCCATTAATGCGCCGCCGATGTGGGCGATATGTCCGCCGCCATTTTCGCTGGGTATGCTGGCAAAGTCAATGATCACGAAGATGATGGTGACTATCCACAAGGGGATGCCGCCATTAAGCATCGGAAAGATGCGGTAATCGGGGGCGAGTGCGGTGGTGGCAATGGCTATCGCCATAACCCCTGCAGATGCGCCCTGGAGCGTACGGCCGTCGATTTGGGAGGAAAGAACGGGGAAGAGGTTGTTGGTAACAACAAACAGGAATGCGCCAGCGAGGCCCCCGTAAAGGAACAGCGGAACAAGCTTGCTGTTACCGGCAAGATCCTGCAGGATGTAGCCGAACGCCCATAGCCAGAGCACGTTCCCCAGCATATGGAACACGCCGTCGTGCATGAACATATAAGTGATGACGGTCCATGGCCGGGCCACGATTTTATCAACCTCAGCAGGCAAAATGAACCAGTCGAATATATTGTTGTAGAACGAAACCTGGCTCAGACCAGACAGGTAGTAGGCGATGTAAATGAACTTAAAAATACAGAACACCAGGGCGAGTATCGCGATCATCATAATAAGCGAGTTCCCATCCTGTCCCAGCAACATTCTTTTCCTATAACGATCCTCTCTCAGCACGAATTTTTTTTATGAATTTACAAAAACGATTCTAATAAAAGTTACGCCTGTTCCTTTTATTCCAATAGAGAACCAGCAAAAATCCCACCAGTGCGCCACCCAGGTGTGCCCAGTGTGCAACATTGTCGCCGGCAGAGTTTTGGACGCCCAGCCACAGTTCAAGACCGGCATAAATGATAACGAACCATTTAGCCTTTATAGGAATGAAGAAATATAAATATATGAGACTGTTGGGGAAAAGGTAGCCGAATGCGGCAAGGCACCCAAACACCGCCCCCGAGGCGCCTACCGTTGGCGTATTTACTTTAAACCGGTCCGAATATAAAAGTTGCTGCTGCTGATCGAAGGGAAGTTGCTGGAAGTAGTCCATAACCTTGTCCATTTCCATGTAAAGCACGCCCAAATGCATCAGGGCAGCCCCCAACCCGCACAACATGTAGAAAACCAGGAATCTTTTGGATCCCCACAAATTTTCCAGGATGCTCCCGAACATCCAGAGGGCCAGCATGTTGAAAAGGATATGCGTAAAGCTTCCGTGCATGAACAGGTGGGTGACCAACTGGTGCGGCCGGAAGTAAACGGAGTGTATATCGTGCAGCGCAAACAGGTTTTCTATTCCATAGGGTCCGTTGTTTCCAAAGATCTTTTGCGCAAAAAATACCAAAGCGTTAACAATAATCAGGTTCTTGATCACTGGCGGAATAGCCTGAAAATTGCTCATTCTAACATCTGTCATCCAGAAAAATTTTGGCGAAGTTCGGGAATGTTTCGGCTATCCGCCGGAACCTTAACTATTATTTCAACCGCAATTGCACCACATTCTCAATATGATGGGTATGCGGAAACATGTCAACGGGCCGCACTCTCGTTACGGCGTACTTTTCTTTCAGAATGTTCAGATCGCGGGCCTGCGTAGCCGGATTGCAGCTCACGTACACCACAAGCGGCGCCTCTAATTCAAGGATCTTGTTGACCAGCGCCTCGCTCATGCCGGCACGCGGCGGATCGGTGATGATTACATCCGGCCGGCCATGTTTTTCGAAGAAAGCGGCGTCGCATACAACTGAAACATCGCCGGTAAAGAACTGCGCATGTCCGATGCCGTTAAGCGCTGCATTTTCCTGCGCATCTTCCACGGCTTCGCTGATCATTTCGACGCCTATGATCTTTTTCGCGCCTGAACTTAGAAATATGCCTATGCTGCCTGTTCCGCAGTAAAGGTCGTAAATCGTTTCATTGCCGGTGAGCTCGGCAAAGTCGCGGGTAATGCGGTACAGCGTTTCGGCCTGGTAGGTGTTGGTCTGGAAAAACGACTTGGGGCCTATCTTGAATTGATACCCTTCCAGCGTTTCCATGACGTACCCTCTGCCCGACCAGGTAACCGGCGACAGGTCGTGGAGGCTGTCGTTTTTCTTGGTGTTGATGGTGTACAGCAGGGTGGTGATGGAAGGGAACCGGTAGTGAATATAGTCGAGAAGGGCGTTGCGTTTTTGCTCGTCATCCTCGCCGAAAACGATGTTTACCATCAGCTCACCCGACCTGCACAGTCTAACCTGCATGGTGCGCATAAAGCCGGTGTGCTCGCGAATGTCGTAAAAGCTGTAGGCGTGGTCGAGGGCATAGTCTTTCACAGCGATGCGGATGTCGTTGGTGGGCTCATGCTGCAGGTGGCACTCGATGATATCCACCACTTTGTCGAACAGTCCTTTAGCGTGGAAGCCCGCCACGTTCATACGGGTGCTGATGTCTTCGTTGTGCAGTTCGCCGGGCAGAAGAAATCTTTTGTTGCCGAAGGTATATTCCAGTTTATTTCGATAGCGTGTTTCGGGATGAGCCGCCGCGATCGGCTCAAATACGGGAAGGACGAGCTTGCCGATGCGGGTGAGGTTGTCGTACACCTGTTTTTGCTTGTACCGCAGTTGTTTTTCGTAAGGCAGCATTTGCCACTGGCAACCTCCGCACACGCCGAAATGGCGGCAAAACGGCTCTACGCGGTCGTGGGAATAGGAATGGAAGCGGATGGGGCGGCCCTCGGCCCAGTCTTTCTTGTTTTTGCCGAGGCGGATATCTATGGTGTCGCCGGGTACGGCATCTGCAACGAAGACAACCTTCCCCTCTACGCGGGCCAGTGATTTTCCTTCGGCGGCATATTCTTCAACGGTAACGTTTTCGAGGATGATGTTTTTGTTTCTTCGCACGGGGCGAAGATAAGGCAAACGGCAAACGGCAAAGGGCAAAGAAAACGTTGAATTTTTGTCAGCGTCCACCCCCGTCGCCTTCGGCGCCACCCCCGCCAGCGGGGGATACCGGGGTCCTTCTTGTTCATCTCCGCCAGCAGGGGAAACTCCCGTTTCACCTTTCACCGTTTCACCTTTCACCGTTTCACCTTTGCCGTTCGCCCTTTGCCCATTGCCCATTGCCGATTGCCGATTGCCGTCAAAGCACTCTCCTCGCCTCAATCTCATCGGTCAGGGCATCAAATATTTCATCAATGTCACCTTCCCCCTTAATTCTAACCACTTTATCAAACTGGTCGTAGTAGCCCGCAACGGGCGATGTTTTGTTTTCATATTCAACGATGCGCGCACGAATCACCTCTTCGTTGACATCGTCGCTGCGCCCGGAAGTTTTACCCCTGTTTAGCAACCTGCCAATCAATTCATCTTCACCCACTTGCAGTGCAAGCACCAGGTTGATCTCAGCGTGATTTTCGGCCAGCAGCTCGTCGAGCGCCTCGGATTGGGCTACTGTTCTGGGGAAACCATCGAACAGGAAACCCCTGGCATCGGGGTTGCTGCCAATTGCGGAGCGGATCATGCCGATCACTACGGAGTCGGGAACCAGTTGGCCGTTGTCCATGAACTGTTTAGCTTCCAGCCCCAGCTTCGTTTTATTGGAAATTTCTTCGCGGAGGAGGTTGCCTGTGGAGAGGTGAATGAGCCCGTATTTGTCGATCAGCTTTTCCGATTGAGTACCTTTGCCACTGCCCGGCGGGCCAAATAAAATGATATTAAACATGAGAATTCCTTAAAAAATGAACAAAACCTGAAGCCAGGGGCCCCTTTAGCGGGCCGTAAATATAAAGTACCCTCCTTGAAAATCCTTTAACAAATAAATAAAGGTGTTGCAAAGAATTCAGCAATCCATACCGTTATACCTTTCGTAAATTTGATAAGAAGCCATCGCCATGAAAATTCATTTATATAATCTGCTGATCGTTGTACTGGTCACTTTTTTGCAGCAGTGCAGCTATTCACAGGCACCACATCCAAAAACTGAAAACGAGATTATGGATAAAGATAACAGCAAGTCGAACCCGGTGTATTCCCACACGGACACCGGCAAGGTTGAGTTAACAGACGAAGAATACCGCAAGTTTCTGCCTTCCGATGTGTACAACATCGCGAGGATGAAGGGAACCGAGCGCCCGTGGTCGAGCAAGTATGAAAAGTTTGATGAGATAGGCACCTATTATTGCGCCGTTTGCGGCAATGCGCTTTTTCAGAGCGATACAAAATTTGAAAGCGGCTGCGGGTGGCCGAGTTTTTATCAACCTATATCAAAAGGAAGCATCATCTACGAGGCGGACAACACTCACGGCATGAAACGTACAGAAGTGATGTGCGGCCGCTGCAAGTCGCACCTGGGGCATGTTTTTGAAGATGGACCGCCGCCCACCGGACTTCGCTATTGCATTAACGGCGTTGTGCTGGATTTTGATAAAGCGCAGGCCGCTGCGAAGAGCTATGGGGCGAAGTGAGGATACGGGAGCATTCTCCCGTTTCACTTCTTCAACAATGAATCCGCGCGCGACAGCGCGGACATGATCTCATCGCGAACGTCATCAACTTTAAACTTCTCATCGGTAAGATATTTTAACCTTCTTTCCATGTCATCCTGTGCTGAGTCGATGCTGAACTCGTCCATCCATGTATTCATCTTTTCTTCAGCGGTTTTTAATTTTTCGCTGACGTCGCTGTAAGCTTCAGTCAGCCCTGCCTTTGCAGACGACTTCACCTTCTTCAATGAATCGAGCTTTTCGTCGAAGGTTTTGCGGTATTTTCTCAGCTTGCCTATTTTCGCCATGGCCTCGTCATGCCCTTCCATTACCTGCTGAAACAACGAATCTTCAGGGTTTTTAGCAACAGTTTCATCACTCGCCGAATCGCCGCTGCCGCCGCATGCCGCAAGCAAAAATGCCCATACGCCGATTATAAAAACTTTATTCATCGTTATGTTGTTTTTATTAACGCCACAAGATTAAGTGATTAATGCCAATTAAAGTATTTTCGCGCGTTAACTCTGCTTACCATGAACAAAATCCACAACTATACTAACGGAAAATGGATGGAAGGGGATGGCAACGGCCAACCTTTATTTAATGCATTTAATGGAGATTTAATAGGCCTTGCTTCAACAGATGGCCTCGACTTCGCCAAAATTCTCGACTACGCCCGTAAAAAAGGCAATCCTGCTTTGCGAAAAATGACCTTTCACGAGCGCGGCAGGATGCTAAAGGCCCTCGCGCTTCACCTGCAGTCGAAAGTCGAAAAATTCTACCCGGTCAGTTACAAAACGGGCGCCACCAAAACAGACAGTTGGATAGATATTGAAGGCGGCATCGGCAACCTGTTTTCCTATGCTTCATTGCGCAGGAAGTTCAATGACGATCCCTTTTATATTGACGGTGATGAAATATCGCTGAGCAAAAACGGCAATTTTATCGGCCATCACATCCTCGTTCCAAAAGAAGGTGTGGCCATTCACATCAACGCTTTTAATTTCCCGGTGTGGGGGATGCTGGAGAAAATTGCGGTAAACCTGCTGGCGGGCGTTCCTGCAGTGGTCAAACCCGCCACCATCACGTGTTACCTCGCCGAAGTCGTGGTAAAGGAAATTGCCGCCAGCGGAATACTACCCGACGGTGCCCTGCAATTGATCTGCGGCAGTGCCGGCGATATGCTCGACCATGTGCAATCGCAGGACGTTGTAACGTTTACGGGGTCGGCCTCAACCGGCAGCATGCTGAAAAATAATCCCAACATTCTTCATAAAAATATTCCTTTTAACCTCGAGGCCGATTCGCTGAACTGCATCGTGATGGGCAGCGACGTGGAACCGGGAATGCCGGAATGGGACATTTGCCTGAAAGAAATACGAAAAGAGATGACCGTGAAGGCCGGCCAGAAGTGCACGGCCATCCGGAGAATATTTGTTCCGGAAAATAAGATGGAAGATGTGTGGCGGTCATTGTCTAAATCGCTGTCGGCAACGCCCATCGGCAATCCCGAAAACGAAAAAGTAAGGATGGGATCGCTCGCAGGAATGGAGCAACGCAAAGAAGTGAAGGAGCAGGTGAAAAAACTGCTTGCCGTGAGTGAGCTGGTGCACGGCTCGCTCGACAGTGTAGAATTGATTGACGCCGATAGCAACAAGGGAGCGTTTATGAGTCCGTTGCTGCTTATGAACAGCACCCCGTTCGAAAACGACGAGCCGCACAGCATCGAGGCGTTCGGACCGGTGAGCACCATCATGCCGTATAAAAATGAAGATGAGGCAGTGGAGCTCGCCAAAAAAGGTAAGGGATCGCTCGTTTCAACGATCGTTACTGCCAATCGCGGCATCGCTGCCCGCTTTGTATATGGCGCGGGAACATACCATGGCAGAATCCTGGTGTTGAACAGCGAATGTGCAAAGGAAAGTACCGGTCATGGTTCACCGCTGCCGGGCCTGATACATGGCGGGCCGGGACGCGCGGGCGGCGGCCAGGAGATGGGAGGCGTAAGGGGCGTTGAGCATTACATGCAACGCGTGGCGGTGCAGGGCTCGCCCACTTTTCTCACTGCGGTTACCAACAGCTATCACCGGCACGCGGCAGTGATCGAAGATGAGAAGCACCCGTTCAGGAAATATTTTGAAGAGTTGCGCATAGGCGACAGTGTTATAACCGGCCATCGAACCATTACCGAGGCGGATATTGTCAATTTTGCGAACATCAGTTGGGACCATTTCTATGCGCATATCGACCACACTTCGCTGGAAGGGACGATGTTCGAAAAACCTGTTGCGCATGGTTATTTCATCCTGAGCGCCGCCGCAGGTTTATTTGTGGATGGTAAAAAAGGACCGGTTTTATTGAATTATGGTATCGACGAATGCAGGTTCCTGAAACCGGTGTATGCGGGAACAACAATTGTAGTTAAATTAACTTGTAAAGAGAAGGCCCTCCAGGATAAAAAAGATGAAAACGACATCCGTAAAGGGATCGTGAAATGGCTGGTGGAAGTGACCGATCAGTTGGGTGAAGATGTGGCCATCGCAACTATTTTGACAATGGTAAGATCTAAAAATTAAAATAAACGATATGGACGGCCAACCTTACGTAAGATCCGAGACCCATCAGCATATTACGACGATTGAATTTTATCATCCGCAGGGCAATTCGCTTCCTTCAAAACTGCTGCGCGAGCTTGCGAATGAGATACACAAAGCAGGAATTGATTTCAATACCAGGGTTATCGTACTGCGCTCGGCAGGAGAAAAGGCTTTTTGCGGGGGCGCCTCGTTTGATGAACTGGTGGCGATAAAGTCGAAAGAAGAGGGAATGAAATTTTTTAGTGGTTTTGGACAGGTTATTAATGCCATGCGAAAATGCCCCCGGATGATTATTGCCAGGGTACAGGGAAAATGTGTGGGTGGTGGTGTGGGCATTGTTGCGGCTGCTGATTATGCGATTGCGCTTGAAGGTGCCGAGGTGAAGCTGAGCGAGCTCTCGTTGGGATTTGGTCCGTTTGTGATTGCCCCTGCAGTGCAACGAAAGATAGGCATGGGTGCCTTCAGTGCTTTGAGCATTGATGCCACCATGTGGCGGAAGGCCGAATGGGCGTTGCGAAAGGGATTATTTTCTGAATTGCATCATTCGATTGCGGAGGTGAATGAAGCCGTGTCGAGGCTGGCGTTTACCCTGGCTCGTTCGAGTACCGATGCGATGGCGGAGCTGAAGGAGGTTTTATGGAAGGGCACGGAAGACTGGGACGGGTTGCTGCAGGAGCGCGCAGAAATTAGCGGGCGCCTTGCAATGTCCGATTTTTCGAAGGCAGAGATTGCGAAGAGGAGGAAGTGAGCGTTTTCTGCTTTCAGTTTTAAGTTTTGAGGTCCACCCCCGGCGCTTCGCGCCACCCCCGCCAGCGGGGGATATTAAGTTTCCACCGCTGGTCCTCCCCCGGTCCCTCCTTCGTCGGGACCACCCCCTCCAAAGGGGGATATAAAAGGTGCATGACGAACCACGTATCCCCCGCTGGCGGGGGTGGCGCGAAGCGCCGGGGGTGGACAACAAAAATCAAATATTCAACCCCCCACACACACTCAACACCTGACCGGTAATATAAGAGCTCATATCAGAACCAAGGAAAAGTGCGGCGTCGGCAATCTCTTCGCCGGTTGAAAACCTGCCCAGAGGTATTTTACTCAAAAAAGCTTTTCCCGCCTCACCTTCCGTCATGTGATGCGTCATATCTGTTTCAACGAAGCCAGGAGCAATGGCATTACTGCGGATGTTCCTGCTGCCCAGTTCATGCGCCATTGATTTTGTAAATCCGATAATTCCCGCCTTGCTGGCTGCATAACTCGCCTGTCCGGCATTGCCGCGGATGCCGATGATCGAGCTCATGTTAATGATGGAACCGCTTTTTGCCTTCATCATTGGACGAATCACCTGCTTCGTCATGTTAAAAACACTTTTCAGGTTCACGGCCATCACCTCGTCCCATTGCTGTTCCGTAAGTCGCAGCAGGAGATTATCTCTCGAAATGCCGGCGTTGTTGACGCAGACGTCAACCGTTCCGAACTCTTTAACCACATCGTTCACCATCGACTCGCATTGTTCATAAATGCCGGCGTTTTTCTGATACGCTTTCGATTTGGTGCCGAAAGATCTCAGTTTCTCTTCCAGCGCTGCGGCTTTTTCTTTGCTGGAATCGCTTACAAAACTGAAGGCCACGTGGGCGCCGTGTTCTGCAAATTTTAATGCGATGGCTTCGCCTATGCCGCGCGTTGCGCCGGTGACGATGGCTACTTTGTTTTCGAGTAATTTCATGGGCTATTAAATAAGTTTAAACTTAAAAGTTAAAAGTTAAAACTGAAAAACCTTTCCCGTCTCACAACGCGAACTTCAAAATTTCGTCAATATACATTCTTTCATTGCAAAGCCGCGGCACTTTGTGCTGGCCGCCTAATTTACCGCGGCTCTTCAGCCAGTTATTGAACGATCCCTTTTTTAATATTCTCAACACCGGCAAACTCAACGCGATATCTTTATAACGCTTCGCCTCGTAATCACTGTTCGCACGTTGCAACGCACTGTCGAGCTCGACAGTGAATTGATGAATATCAGCAGGCTCCTTCTCAAATTCAATCAGCCATTCATGCGCCCCGTTGCTATTATCACTGAAATAAACCGGCGCCGCCGTATAATCATTTACAATCGCATCGCACTTTTCAGAAGCGACCGAGATTGCAAGATCGGTATTATCAACAATTACTTCTTCACCGAAAGCATTGATAAAATGCTTCAACCTTCCGCTTACAACAACTTTGTACGGACGCAAAGAGGTGAAACGAATGGTGTCGCCGAGCAAATATCTCCATAACCCACCGTTGGTGCTAATGACCAGAGCATAATTTTTGCCCAGCTCAACCTTGCGAAGCCCGATGGTATGAGGATGTTTTTTGCCGTATTCTTCCACCGGCATAAATTCCATAAAGATGCCATGGTCAACAAACAGCAATAGTCCTTCATCTTCCGGGCTTTCCTGTGCGGCAAAAAATCCTTCACTCGCATTGTACATTTCAAGGTAGTGGATCTTCTTTCCTACCAGCCTGTTGAACTGCTCACGGTATGGCTTAAACGAAACCCCGCCGTGCATGTACAGTTCGAGGCTCGGCCATACATCGGCAATGCACGACTTGCCTGTTTTCTCAAGAATTTTTTTGAATAGCACCAAGGTCCACGTGGGAACGCCGGATATAGAGGTCACGTTTTCTTTGATGGTGCTGAGCGCGAGCTTTTCAATTTTATCTTCCCATTCGTCCATCAGCGCAATCGACAGTTCGGGCGTTTTGATCCATGAGCCCCAGAAGGGCGTGTTTTGCAACAGCACGGCGCTGAGGTCGCCGAAGTGCACTTCCTCGTTCACCTGGTGAATGGTGTGGCTGCCGCCGATCACCAGGCCCTTGCCGGTTAAAAGGTCCGAATCGGGATTGAAGTTGTAGTAAAGCGTGAGCACATCTTTCGCCGCCTTGAAATGGCAGTCTTGCAGGCTCTCATCGGTAACCGGTATGAATTTGCTTTTGTCGCTGGTGGTGCCGCTGCTTTTTGCGAACCAGGTAACGGGTGTGTTCCACAGCACATTCTGTTCACCGTGCATGATGCGCTTGATGTAAGGCTTCATGTCGTTGTAGTCGTGGATGGGTACGGCTTTTTTGAAAGCCCTGATGCTGAACAGCTTCGAAAAATTATATTTCTTGCCGAATTCTGTGTATTGCGCAGACGTCACAATATCCTGCAGCACCTCGCGCTGCGAATCTTCGGGATGATCTCTCCATCCTTCGATCCGCCAGAGCCGCATTCGTGCTAAACCTGATATGGCTGGTGATAGGAGTTTCACAGTCCTTCCCGGGCTTCTTCGTGGAGGTAATCTTTTCTTTTTAGTTCAAAATTACGTCCAAGGTACAGCCGCCGCACCTGCTCGTTTTCGGCAAGCTCTTCAGCGGTACCATGCTGGAATATTTTTCCTTCGATCAGCAGGTATGCCCTGTCGCAGATCGAAAGTGTTTCATTCACGTTATGGTCTGTGATAAGGATACCGATGTTCCGGTATTTGAGGCGCGCCACCACTGCCTGTATGTCTTCAACCGCAATCGGATCTACGCCGGCAAACGGTTCGTCGAGCAGAATGAATTTGGGGTCCACCGCGAGCGCCCGTGCTATTTCGGTTCTTCTTCTTTCCCCCCCGCTTAATGAATCGCCGTTGTTTTTGCGTACATGGTGAAGATGAAACTCTTCTAGCAGCTCCTCCACCTTTTTCTTTTGTTCGCCCTTAGTAAGGTTCGACATCTGGAGCACCGCCAGCAGGTTATCTTCCACGCTCAGCTTCCTGAACACCGATGCTTCCTGCGGCAGGTAACCAATGCCCAGTTGCGCCCGTTTGTACATCGGCAGCCGCGTAATTTCCCGGTCGTCGAGGAACACCTTGCCCTCGTCGGGTTTAATAAGGCCAACCACCATGTAAAAAGTGGTGGTCTTGCCGGCGCCATTGGGCCCAAGCAAACCGACGATCTCTCCCTGTTTCACATTGATGGAAACATGGTTCACGACCGTGCGGCTGCGATATGATTTAATAAGGTTGCTCGTGTTTATTTCACTCGTCAAGGTGCAGGCTTTCAGGCAAAAATACCGTAACAAATACAAAAAACCTGTCCTATGTTTGCACGCTGTAAAACATTAACGAAGGGATGAAAGTTATCGACCACATCAGGCAGGCAAAGGATACATTGATATCGTTCGAAATATTGCCTCCACTTAAAGGAAAGACTATCAATTCGATCTATGAACACCTCGATCCGCTCATGGAGTTCAACCCTTCTTTCATTAATGTTACCTATCACCGCAGCGAGCATGTGTTCAAAAAGAAGGCCGACGGAACGTTCGACAAGGTGGAGGTGAGGAAAAGGCCCGGAACGGTGGGCATTTGTGCCGCCATCATGAACTATTACCACGTTGACGCAGTACCGCACCTGATTTGCGGCGGTTTTACCAAAAGAGAAACAGAAGATGCGCTGATCGACCTGAACTTCATTGGCGTGGATAACGTGCTCGTACTGAGGGGCGATGCAGCAAAAAATGAAACCCTCTTCGAACCCGATCCCGACGGACACCGCTATGCGATCGACCTGCTGAAGCAGGTGGTGAACCTCAACAACGGCATTTACCTCGAAGAAGACATTCTCGACGGCTTCCGCACGCGCTTTTCCATCGGCGTGGCGGGCTATCCCGAAAAGCACTTCGAGGCGCCCAACATGAACTCGGACCTTTCGCACCTGAAGGCGAAAGTGGATGCAGGCGCCGAGTACATCATCACCCAAATGTTTTTCGACAACAAGAAGTATTTCGACTTTGTTCAGAAATGCAGGGAAACGGGCATTGACGTGCCCGTTATCCCCGGCCTGAAGCCGGTAACCAGCAAAAAACAGTTGTCGGTGCTGCCGCGAACTTTTCACGTGGACATACCCGATGCCCTGAGCGAGGAGATCATGAAATGCAAAACAGACAAGGACGTTGAAAAAGTAGGCGGAGAGTGGCTGATCGAGCAGTCAAAGGAGCTCAAAAAAGCCGGTGTGCCGGTGCTGCATTATTACACGCTGGGCAAGTCGCATGTCATCTGCAATGTGGTGAAGAACCTGTAACGCTAATTTTTCGGGAGACTCCTGAATACTCTTTTGTTGATCCTGACCGGATATTTCTTTTTCAATGCCGCTATCCATTTTTCTTCGAGGTACACCTGGTAGTCGTTGATGATGGCGCCTTTGGCATCTTCAAAATTTTTGGGCTCGTCGGCGGGGTAAAGTTTGATGATGTAGGCGAAGGTCCTGCTGCTGTCCTGGGGATTAATAACCGGTGCAGTCGTTAGGCCGGGTGTGAAATTGGTGCGGTTGATAACAGGAATCTGGCCAAGTTCGAACCTTCCCGAATCCGCCTGGATCAACCCATTGCTCTCGTCGGCCCACTGCCTCCATTCTTCGAAATTGTTTGTGACATTCTCACGTGCCTTTGCGGTAAACTCTTCATTGAGTGTGGTGATGATGAGCGCATCGGCGCTGTTTTCCCACTTGTATTTTTCTTTGTGGTGGTCGTAATATTCTTTCAATCCGTTGGTATCGGATGAAGCCGCGTTCCAAACTTTTTGCTGCATGATGGTGAACAGCAGGTTGCCCTCGCTGAACTCTTTCATTTGCGCCCCAAATTCGGGTTGGTAATTTTCCAGGTGATCGCGGTAGAAGCCCAGCACCGCGCTGTCATTGGCAAGATCTGCTGCTGCGGCGTCTTTCTCTATTCTTTTTTTGATGTTTTGAACGAGCATCGCCTGTGCCACCTGCATGCGGTCGCTTAACGTTACCCGTTCGCGGATAACGGCTTTCCAGTCATTGTTTGAAGGATCTTCGATGACAGGTATTCGCTGCAACCGCCTGATGATGTGATAACCGAAAGAGGTGCGCACCGGTTGGCTGATGTCGCTGTCGTGCTGCAGTGCAAAGGCGGCATTTTCAAATGCAGTGTCGTATGTGCCGACGCCGAACGCGGGTATTTCACCCCCGGCCATGTAACTGAGTTGATCGTCGCTAAGCTGTGCGGCAAGATCGGCAAAGTCTGCACCGGCCATCAATGCTTTATAAATCGAATCGGCACGTTGCGCCAACTTGTTATCTATATCAGCTGCAGAATCGGGTGGAAAGGCCACCTGTATTTGCGCCACCCTTACTTTACCAACAGCTTTTCTTTCACCGTCGTTTCGGAGAATGTGAAACCCCGATGCTGATTGAAAAGGGATGGAATATTTTCCAACGGGTGTACTGTAGGCGATGGTTTCGATGGAATAAGGTAAAACAAAGGCGGTGATGTAACCGAGCGACCCATGCTGATAATCATCCGCCACCTTATCGAACGCCTCGCCGTTTTGGAGCCGTTGATAAGCGGCATTAATTTGATTTTGGGCGTCGTTTATTTCGTTATCGGGAGCGTCTTTACCTGCCGCTATGAATATTTGAGACAGGTGAATGTCTTTGAGGCTTCTCTCAAAAGCTTCGTCGGTCAGCAATTCGATGCTGGCATCTTCCTTTAGATATCCTTCAGAAAGCTGGTTGCGAAACGATTTCATTTCGGCGCGCTGTGTGGCGGTGGTGTCCATGCCTGCATCCATGGCCGCCTGTACCTTCAGTTTAAATTTCAGGTAGAGGTCGAGGTAGTCGGCATAAGACATTTTTGCAAGGCTGCTGTCGGTGTTGTTTTTGTTATATGCCTGGAGAAACTCTTTTTTTGAAACAGCGTGATTGCCGTAGGTGAAGAGGGTTTGCGAAGTAGCCGCAGCGGGCAGCAGAAAACAGGCAATGGGCAGTAGGCAATAGGCAATTAAATTCATCTTTAATGATTGCTTATTGTTTGTTCTGTGCCGTCCTCTTTGCATCAATGACTTCATCTATTTGTAAATAGTTTAGTTTTTTTGCGATGATCCTTTTGTCCTGATCCAACAGGTAAAGCAACGGTGTTTGGTACACATCGTACAACTGCTTGTAGCTGGGCCGCTCCATCCTCGCATCTTCTTCTTCCTTTGATGGCAATTGGTACACATGAACCCACCCTTCTAAATGGTGTTCTTTGATAAACTTCTTCCATTCATCGTCGGGACCTTCTGTTTTTACAGCGTAGATCTTCACGCCCTCCTTCTTCCATTTTGCCTTGTAAATAGAGTCCACTCTCGGCACTATATCCTTGCAATGCGAGCAGGTAGGGTCCCAAAAGCAGACCACCGTGAACGGGGCCGTCTGACTATATAACGGCATTGGCTTGTTTGCAGTATCCACCATGTCGAGTTGCGGCGCCTGCCTGCCTATCAGGTTAGCCATCAGGCTGTAGGCTCTTTTGGTAGCAAAGTCTTTGTACTGCGGCGTAAAGAATTCCGTCTTGCCTGTGTTGATGTATTTTTCAAAAAGATGCACAAATATGGCGTCCTGCCCCATATAAGTGGGATTGATGTACTGCTGTACGAAGCGCACCATCAGGAACTGGTACATTTCTTTTGCGCTTCTTGAATAGAGCAGCATTTTGTCTATTTCCTTAATTAATGAATCGGGGCTCGGCGAAACGAGGTCGCGGTAATATTTGTCGAGTTTTTCTTCGAAGAACGGTGTTCTTACGAGGCGGTCGTCGCCGAAGTCCACACCATCCCAGTAGTGTTCCTTAAAAAATTCATAGACGAAATTCGAATCGTATTTTCCGCCGGGATGTTCCGATGCCGGCGGAATTTTCGGCTCGGTCATGGCACTGAAGAGTGCCGCCAGGAACGAAGCCGGGTTTTTTTTTGTGACGCTGTCGCGGAAATGCTGCAGGCTGCCCGTCAGGGTCCTTACCTGTGCATAGAGCCGGGCAGAATCTTTGCCCGTTTTTGCGGAGCCGAGGTTTTTGTTCAGGTCGTTTATTTTCTGACCGGTGCTTCCGGCAAAGGCGGAGTATCGCTGAAACTGGGTGTTCACGTCCGACCCGCTGAAAGCCACGCCGAACGGCAGCTTTGCGCTGTCGGCCGCTACTGAGAATTGCTGATCCTTATCTATCAGCATTTCAAACATAATCTGTTTCGACGGTGAGACGATGAAATAGATGCCCCCGGGCAGTGCCGAATCTCCTTTAAACACTCCCTTTGAATGGCTGTCCAGCAGCGCCGAATCGGCCAGCGCCCTCACCTTGCCGTAGTAATAGCCGAGGTAAACATACGAGTTGGCGTATGGTTTGATTTCAACCGGTATGTTGTAACCCGTTTGCGATGAGGCGTAAATGGCGGTAATAAGGGTGAAGATGAGTAGTGTAAGCTGTTTCATCAGGTTTACAAATATACCGAGCGTTTTGTAGTATTATTGTGTATGCTGCTAATGTATTCTTTATCGACTGGTCCGCGGCTGCAATACATTGTTAATTTTTTCGGCCAGGAACTGTTCGATCGTCCGATAATGATCACGAATAACCGGGTCGAATACATGATGTATAACGGCCCGAAGATCAATTACTCGGACGAAGAACTTACCGGCAACGACTTTCTCGTTGTACCGGTACCACTTCTTTTTGAAAGAGGTGTAAAGCAGCAGCCTATCACTTGTTTCGACGCCGGTTTTCACAAGGCTTTTTTTGAATCGGGCGGTATTATGGGCTTCGATATATTCGCGGCTTCGTTTTACCTGCTCAGCCGTTACGAAGAATACCTTCCCCACGAAAAAGACGCGTACGGCCGCTTTCCGCATACCGCTTCACTTGCCTTTAAAGAGGGGTTCCTTTTGCAGCCGCTCATCAACCTGTGGCTGCACGAATTCAGGTTGTCGCTGGCCGCCAGGTTTCCCTCACTAAAGTTCAGAGGCGCGGAGTTTGCCAACCTCGTCACTTACGACATTGACATCGCTTATTCGTATCTCAGCAAGGGTTTGTGGCGAAATATAGGCGGAAGCCTCCGTTCAATGTTGCGCGGACAATGGCGGCAGCTTGCCGAACGGTGGAAAGTGCTTGCCGGCGTGAAAAAGGATCCGTTCGACTGTTACGAATGGCTCGACGCCCTACAGTTGTATTGCCGCGCCAAGCCTTATTTCTTTTTCCTGGTGGCGAAGAACACTTCGCGGTACGACAAGAACGTGTCAACGGCATCAAAAAGATTTCGGCAACTCGTGGAATATTATGCATCCACTTTTCATGTGGGGCTGCATCCTTCCTGGCAAAGCGGCGATGACCGGGCGTTGCTGAAAGAAGAGCTGGAATGGCTGGAGGTGGTGGCCGATAAAAAGGTGTGCGCTAGCCGGCAGCATTACATCCGGTTAAATTTGCCCGGCACGTACCGCGAACTTATCGATGCCGGCATAAGCAAAGATTTTTCCATGGGATATGGAAGTATTAATGGCTTCAGGGCGTCGGTGGCATCGAGCTTCGCGTGGTATGATTTGGAAAGGGAAGAGGCAACGCCGCTAACAATATATCCCTTTTGTTTTATGGATGCCAATTCTTTGTATGAAGAAAAACACACGCCGCAGCAGGCCTATGAGGAGTTGATGACGCTCTATAATTATGTGAAAAAGGTGAACGGGATGCTGATTACGATATGGCACAACCACATGCTAACGCACGATAAGCAGTTGATGCAATGGAGCGGCATGTTTGAATTATTTATGAAGGAAACCGTTTACTGGGATGCTTATTACGATGGGAGCAAAGAGCTGGGCAGCAGGGTCGCTGCGTTTTCGTAGGGCGGGAGACGGCGGCAAAGGGCAAACGGCAATCGGCAATCGGCAAAGGGCAATCGTGAGACGTGAGACGTGAGACGGAGATTTCCCCCGCTGGCGGGGTGGCGCGAAGCGCCGGGGGTGGACACAGGCAAACGGCAATGGCCAAACGTGAGACGGTTTTAACTTTTAACTTTTTTCCCTCAATGCATGATTGATCTTCCACACACCATAAAGCGTAATGGCTCCGCCTGTAATAATAAAAGCTGTAAGCCTTTCTCCAAAAAGTAAACTCCCTATCATTACCGCAACTATCGGATTGATATATGCGTAAATAGACATTTGCTCGACAGCTAATCTTTGCAACGCGTAGATATATGCAGTAAAGGCGACGAGCGAACCGAAGATAACGAGGAAGCCAATTGCGGTCCATGACTGCCAGGGTATGTCGCGAACAGGCATTGTTGTTCCGGTTGCATAAGAAATGGTGAGGAGCACAATACCTGCCATAAACATTTGTAAACCCAGGCTGAAGTATGGATTGAAATCCTTTGCCTCTTTTTTGGTAAACAGGGTGCCCAGCGCCCATGTCCACGAAGCGGTAAATGAAATGGCGATCCCAAATAAAAATTCATGGTTGAGAAAATCGGCCAGGTGCTCATAAAAGATGACGCAGATGCCCGCAAAGCCCAATAGAAATCCTTTCAACGCAGCAATAGGAATGCGCTCCTTTGAAGTAAAAAGACCGATGATCACCATCCACAACGGAAACGTTGCGGCGATGATGGCGCCGAGCCCCGCAGAAATATACTTCACTCCCCACGTGGTGAGTCCATTGCTGCAGAGAATGTTGAGCACACTCAGCACGCCGATCACATACCATTCGCGGCCCCTGGGCCATGTCGCACGCGTGACTATGAAATAAGTAACAATGATGAGCCCCGCCAGCAATTGCCTGAACCCTGCGAGTTGCAATGCCGGCATATGCATCACTCCCTGTTTCGATGCCACCCAGGTTGTGCCCCAAAAAAGACAAACGGTGGCCAGGGCAAGAAATGCCTTTATGCGGTTACTGCTTGTCCTCTCCAATGTATTGGTGATGATCCTGAGTGCCACGCCCCGTTAGTGTTTGAAATGTCTCATGCCGGTAATGACCATGGCGAGGCCGTTGGCTTTGCAATATTCAATCGAATCCTTATCCCGAATGGAGCCGCCCGGTTGAATGAATGCGGTGATACCCGCTTCATGCGACATCTTTACACAATCATCAAAAGGAAAGAAGGCATCCGAGGCGAGCACCGCTCCCTTCAGATCGAAATTGAACTGCCGTGCCTTGTCGATCGACTGCCTCAGCGAATCGATCCGGCTGGTTTGTCCGCATCCTTTGCCGATGAGCTGCTTATTTTTTACAAGCGCGATGGCATTTGATTTTAGATGCTTGCAAACGAGGTTCGCAAATTCGAGATCCTGTTTTTCCGATTCGCTGGCAGGCCTTGCGCCCGTTTCTTCCCACCGGGAAAAGTTGCCGGTATCATTCTGCTGGCTGAGAACACCGTTCAACAGCGACCGGTACTGAGAAACAGCATTTGTTTTTGCGGTTTGCTGCAACAGTATCCTGTTCTTTTTTGATTTAAGAACGTTGAGGGCGTCTTCGCTGAAAGAAGGAGCGATCAGGACTTCAAAGAAAATTTCGTTGATGGCCCCGGCTGTGCTTTTATCGATTTCCGCATTGCAGGCGAGCACACCGCCAAAGGCGCTTTCAGGATCGCCGGCCAGTGCCGCATCCCACGATTCTTTCACTGTATTTCGCGATGCGATGCCGCAGGGATTGGTGTGTTTGATGATGGCAAATGTTGTGTCGCTGAATTCCTGGATCAACTGCACTGCCGCATCTACGTCAACAAGGTTATTATAGGAAAGCTCTTTGCCATTTAATTGTGTGAACAGCTTTGTGATGTCGCCGTAAAAAATTCCCTGCTGGTGTGGATTTTCGCCATAACGCAAAACGGTGGCAAATCGGTCGAACGGGTTGAAATGCGCCGATTTCGTGAAGTAGTTGGAGATGGCAATGTCGTAACCCGAACACACGTTGAACGCCCGGCTCGCAAAATCGCGCCGCTGTTCCAATGTGGTTGATCCCTGCTGTTCTCTGAGAATATTTTCCACCTCCTGGTAATCTTTTTTTGAAGCCACTACCAGCACATCTTTATGATTTTTTGCGGCTGCACGTATCATGGAGGGCCCCCCAATGTCGATTTTTTCTATGATGGCCGTTTCGTCGCTGGTGGAGGCAACTGTTTCTTCAAAAGGATACAGGTCAACAATCACCAGGTCCATATCGGGAATTTTATATTCATCCATTTCTTTCCGGTGCTGCTCATCGTCACGTTTGCCCAGGATGCCGCCGAATACAACGGGGTGCAACGTTTTTACCCGGCCACCCAGGATGGAGGGATAGGAGGTCAGGCTCTCCACGGGAATCACCGGGATTTTCAGCTTTTCAATGAATTGCTGTGTTCCTCCCGTCGAATATATTTTAATGCCCAGTTCGTGTAAGAGTTTTACGAGCGGGTCCAAACCTTCCTTGTAAAAAACGGAAATAAGCGCCGAAGAAATCTTTTTATTCATGCCTGATGGATTAAGTAAATACCTGTTTTTGGAAGGCTGCAAAGCTACTTGAATTGCGTTTTATTCCCATAATTTTAAAAAGCCGCGGCCGCAAAAAAGAAGCTGACGGTCACCAGCGACGCAAACAGACCCTTTTTTTCATGGAGCAGCAACCAGGCGCTCATGCAGGCAATAAAAACATACAGCAGTGTCATTTGCAGGAAGCTGATATCCAGTCCCCGCGTCGATGAAAAGCTGAACCGGTCGACGAACACTATTGCATTGTTCATGAACCGAATCATACCTGACAAAAGGGTTCCCACGCCGCGGGCAACGTCAGGAAAGGCAAACACGCAACAGAGCAATATTTCTCCCGCCAGGATAAGGCTCGACACTGGCACCGCAATGAAATTGGTGAGTAGGAAGAGGTTGGGAAACTGGCCGAACTGGTAAATGATTACCGGCATGGTAAGAATTTGTGCCGACAATGTTACCGCATTCAGTTTCCAGACCGCATCGAGCAGCCGGTTTTTGACAGGCAAAAGGTGATACAACGGCCGATTAAATATGGCGATACCCATTAATGCCGTGTACGACAATATAAAGCCGAGATCCCACAACCAATATGGATCAACGCAAAGCAGGAAGAATGCAGACGCCGCAAGATTGTTGATGAGCGGTGCTTTTCTGCCTGCACAGTCGCCGATGACGATGGCGCTGAACATCACCGCCGACCTTAACACGGACGGAGAGGCGCCGGCAAGAAACGTAAACAACCACAGGCCGCCCATCACCAGCAGGGCCGAGAGATACCTGCCACCGCTTTTGGCCGCCAACGGACTGCATAAAAACTTCAGCAGTGCATAGATCAATCCCAGGTGGAGGCCGGATATTGCGATGACGTGCACCACACCCGTGTTGCTGTAAGATTCGACGAGGTCCCTGTCGAGTTCATCCTTGTAGCCAATCAGCAGTGCCAGTGCAAGGCCCACTTCCTTTTTGCCGGGAATATTTTCTTTGATGACGCTGATCACCCACGACCTGATCGAGAAAATCAGGTTGGCGAACCCATCCGGTTTGGCAATGGATGTCACAATAAATTCATCCGCTTTGAGAAAAACCTGGTAATGGATGTTACGGAACGCGCAATATTTTGCATAGTCAAACCGGGACGCCGGATCCTTGTTCTTTATGGGCCGCGGAGCTTTGACAAACACCACCGTACTTCCATAACCGGGAGGTGACGCGGTGCTGTCTTTTCTGAAGTAGAGAATCATTTTTACGTGTGGAAACAAAAGACGATCGCCGTTGCGGATGCTGGTCATGCGTGCCATAGCTCTCCACGTGGCGGGTTTTTCAGTAAGCGGTTCGATGATGGTGGCGGAAATCACCGCCCCGTCTTCTTTAAAATTTTCTACCAAACGTGCGTTTGCGAAAGGGTCCCTGGCCGCAGCTATCACCATGCCTGAGGCCAGCATTAAAACGTTGATCAGAACACCGCGAATGTGATAATTGAGATATTTCTTTTCTACCGGCAAAAAGGAGAAGGCGGTAATGCCCGCCATGGCGATGATTAACAGCGCTACACCGATGAATACCGGGTTTTCGGAGTAATGTCGGATGATTATTCCGCAGATAAACGGGATCGTTAAGCGAATGAACGGCGCCCGTTTCCATATGGGGATCAAAAAAACCATGACGGCAAGCTATCATGGTTGTGAATTTTTTCGATGGGTGAAAAAACGGCGGGAGGGAAGTATTTTAACGTTTACCCCCGGCGGTTGCCCTTCTGGCAAAACTTAAAACTTAAAAGTTAAAAGTTAAAACCGAAAACCTTTCACCATTGCCCATTGCCCATTGCCCATTGCCGCCGTCTTCCGCTACTTACTCAAATACATGCTCCTATCCTTATAGAGCTGCCTGAAATAAGGATCGCGGAGGTCTTTGATAAATCTTATCGCCTCGCCCGTGCTCTTCATCTCCGGCCCCAGTTCTTTATTCACCCCGGGAAACTTATTAAAACTGAATACCGGTTCCTTAATCGCAAAGCCTTTCAGCTTTTTCTCGAATTTGAAATCGGTAAGCTTGTGCGTGCCGATCATCACTTTCGTCGCAATGTTCAGGTAAGGGATCTGGTATGCCTTGGCAATGAACGGCGTTGTTCTGGACGCCCTCGGATTGGCCTCGATCACATAAACCGTTCCGTCTTTAATGGCAAACTGGATATTGATGAGCCCCTGTATTTTCAGCGCCCTGGCGATTTTTTCCGCATATTCTTCCATTGTCTGAACAATGAGCGGCGACAAATTGAACTGCGGTAAAACGGCGTGACTGTCGCCGCTATGGATACCTGCGGGTTCGATGTGTTCCATTACACCCATGACGTGAAAATTCTCGCCATCGAATATGGCATCTATCTCTGCTTCCTGGCATCGGTCGAGGAAGTGGTCGATCAAAATCTTATTTCCGGGAATGTGCTTCAACAGGCTCACTACCGCTTTCTCCACCTCATCATCGTTGATAACGATCCTCATCCGCTGGCCGCCCAGTACATAGCTGGGTCTCACCAGTACCGGGTAACTAACCCTGTTGGCCACCTGGATGGCTTCGTCAACAGTGTACGCTGTCCCATAATCGGGATAAGGAATATTCAGATCTTTCAGCATGTCGCTGAAGCGGCCCCTGTCTTCGGCAATATCAAGGCTGTCGAACGAGGTGCCGATGATCCGGATGCCTTTTTCATGAAGTTTTTCTGCGAGTTTAAGGGCCGTTTGTCCGCCGAGCTGTACAATTACGCCTTCCGGTTTTTCATGCTCTACAATTTCCCAGAGATGTTCCCAGAACACGGGTTCGAAATATAATTTATCGGCGATGTCGAAGTCGGTGGAAACGGTTTCAGGGTTGCAGTTCACCATGATGGATTCATAGCCGCTTTCCCTGATGGCAATCAATCCGTGTACGCAACAATAGTCGAATTCGATCCCCTGCCCGATACGGTTGGGCCCCGAACCGAGAACGATGATCTTTTTCTTATCGGTTACTATGCTTTCGTTGGCATGGCTGTCTTCGAAACTGGAATAGAAGTAAGGTGTTTTCGCTTCGAATTCTGCCGAGCAGGTGTCTACCATTTTGAACACGCGCGTAATTCCGGAGGCTTTTCTTTTTTCATACAGTTCGTCTTCAGTGCCATCGTTCATGATCTTGCAGATCTGGAGGTCGCTGAAACCCATTTTTTTCGCTTCACGGAGAAGGTCATCGGGCAATGTATTGAGCCTGTAATTCGCGAGTTCCTTTTCCATGTTCACGATCTTCTGTATTTCGTACAGGAACCAGCGGTCTATGCCGTTCGTCGCTTTTGAAATGGTACTCACAGAAATTCCGGCCATCAGTGCGTCCTTGATCCTGAAAATCCTGTCCCATTTCGGCGTCTTGATATATTCGGTCAGCTCTTCGGCGTGCATCAGACTTTTGCCGTAGTAACCAAGTCCCACTGCGTTATTCTCGAGGCTCTGACACGCTTTCTGCATGGCTTCGGTAAAGCTGCGGCCGATGGCCATCACCTCGCCCACGCTTTTCATCTGCAGGCCAAGCGTATCGTTGGCTCCTTTGAATTTGTCGAAGTTCCAGCGCGGCATTTTTACAATAACGTAGTCGAGTGCCGGTTCGAAATAAGCCGAAGTGTTTTTGGTGATCTGGTTTTCGAGCTCGTCGAGATAGTAACCGATGGCCAGTTTGGCCGCAATCTTTGCGATGGGGTAGCCGGTTGCTTTGGAGGCGAGCGCCGATGAGCGGCTAACGCGCGGATTGATCTCGATGGCAATGATTTCTTCCGTATCGGGGTTCAGGGCAAACTGCACATTACACCCGCCGGCGAAATTGCCCAGGTCGCGCATCATCTTGATGGCGGTGTTCCTCATCAACTGGTAAGCGGTGTCGGAGAGTGTCATGGCAGGCGCCACGGTGATGGAATCGCCGGTGTGCACTCCCATAGGGTCGAAATTTTCGACCGTACAAATAATCACCACGTTGTCGTTCGCATCGCGGAGCAATTCGAGCTCAAATTCTTTCCAGCCGAGCACTGCCTGCTCCACCAGCACCTCGTGTATCGGCGATGCCTGCAAGCCGCGGTTGAGGGCCTCGTCGAGGTCGTCCTTGCTGTGTACAAATCCGCCGCCGGTGCCTCCCAATGTAAAAGAGGGGCGGATCACCAGCGGAAACCCAATTTCCTGCGCAAACTCTTTTCCTTCGAGGTAAGAGTTGGCAGTTTTGGCGATGGCGACCGGTATGCCCAGCTCTATCATCCATTTGCGAAATTTTTCGCGGTCTTCGGCTTTATCGATGGCCTTTATATCCACACCGATGAGGCGCACTTTGTATTTTTCCCATATGCCGAGGTCCTCCGCTTCCTTGGCCAGGTTGAGGGCTGTTTGTCCTCCCATTGTGGGAAGCACGGCATCGATATCATTTTCTTCCAGTATCTGCTCAATGCTTTCTACAGTAAGCGGCAGGAGGTAAACTTTGTCGGCCATCATCGGATCGGTCATGATGGTTGCCGGGTTGCTGTTTATCAGGATCTCTTTTATCCCTTCTTCGCGAAGGCTTCGTGCGGCCTGTGTTCCGGAATAGTCAAATTCGCAGGCTTGTCATATAATGATTGGGCCAGAACCGATGATTAGAACGGATTTGATCGAATTATCTTTCGGCATTTTCTAACGCAAATGGTTTTTAAAAACAAATTGCGCAAAAGTAGGGGATTTGAAGGAAAGTGAGGCGGCAAAAGGTGAAAGGTGAAAGGTGAGACGTGAGAGGGGAGACGTGAGATATCCCCCGCTGGCGGGGGTGGCGCGAAGCGCCGGGGGTGGACCTCCAACTTATTTGTGAAACGAGGCCAGCTCAATGTCATCCAGCGGTACTTCTCCCGAACGTTGAAGGCGTTTTTGCTCGGCGAGCTGGCGCTTCTCTTCGTAGCGGTTCTTCATCTTGAAAAGCCACTTCTGGCGGGCCTCAGTGCCTTTGAACATACCGATAACCGTACCCACAACAAGTACCAGAACGATGACCCATTTGCTGTTGAATTCACTCATGGACGGTTAATTGAAAGGTTGTCTCTATAAAGACAGGAAATCATGCAAAAACGCTGTATGCTCGCTAGAAAAAACTGTACCATAATCGAAAAAATTCACCTCTGCTTTTCAGCGTTCCTTAATTTTACCGGAATCAAACGATCCTGAATGCGACCTATGCTAACCTTCTTACTGTTGGTCACCCTTTTGCCTGCCTTCGGCCAAACAAAGTATCCCAAAGGTTATTTCAGAAATCCACTCGACATACCCATCTACCTCAGCGGCAATTTTGGTGAAATGCGCCCCAACCATTACCACATGGGCATCGACATCAAAACCAACCAACGGCAAAACCTCTCCGTACATGCCGCCGCGGAAGGATACATCGCACGCATAAAAATCGAACCTTTCGGCTTCGGCCGCGCCATTTACATCAACCATCCCAATGGTTACACCACCGTATATGCGCACCTGAACAATTTTGCGGCTAAGATCGACGCCTATGTAAAACAACAGCAATACGCCCAGGAAAGCTGGCACATACAGCTCGAACCGCCGCCCAATATGTTTCCCGTTAAAAAAGGCGATTTTATCGCCTTCAGCGGCACCACCGGCGGATCGCTTGCGCCGCATCTGCATTTCGAGATCAGGAGAACCATCGACGACGTTAACCTCAACCCGCTGCTTTTTGGCCTGCCGGTAAAGGACCTTGTGAGGCCCCGCATCGTTCGACTGGCGGTTTACGACCGCACGCGCAGCATTTATGAGCAAAAAGCTAAGATATATTCCGCAAAAGCTGCCGGTTCATCAACCTACACCACCGTTCCTTCCGCTATTAAAGTCAACAGCCCGCTGGTTTCTTTCGCCATTACGGCTTACGACAGTCATACAGGTTCCGCCAACCTTAACGGCATTTACAAGGCAACGCTGTTCGTAAACGATGAAGAGGTCGAGTCGTTTAAAATGGATAACAACAGCTACCTCGACACGCGCAACATTAACGCGCATATTGATTACCGTTACCGGGCGCAGGGAGGCCCGTACCTGCAGCATTTATCAGAATTACCCGGCTACATTAATTCCATTTACACGAATGGCGCCGGCATGGGAGTGGTGGATATCAGCGACGGAGAAGTGTATGAAGTAGTGATCGTGGCTACGGATACCGAAGGAAACACCTCCAAAATACGCACGCTGGTTCGTTACGATAAGAAACTTCCTGTGGAGCCGCCGGCTACCGGCCGAAAATTCTATCCATTTATGATTGACGGCAGCGAAAATGAAAACTGTGAATTTTACATCGGTCAAAACTGCCTTTACGATTCGGTCCACATCACCTATTCCAATAATGCCACGGCCGATGATAACACAGTGAGCGATGTTCACACGATCGGTCCGGCTTACGTTCCGCTGCATGATTCGATGCTGGTGAGGATAAGACCCGATCTCACCTTTACGCCCGCCGACAGCGACCGAACAGTAATGCAATGGCAAAACGGTAAGCGGTCGTCTGTACAAAAAGTACAATGGCAGCAGGAATGGGCGGCCGCAAAATTCAGGGACCTCGGCAGCTTCGTATTGCTGCGCGACACAGTTCCGCCCGTAATATCCAATTCCTTTGCCGACAACGCCGATCTGAGCAAGTCGTCGCGGATTGTGTTTAGCATAAAGGACAACCTGCACAATGTAAAAAACGTGAGGACGGAACTGGACGGCAAGTGGCTGAGGTTCACGAACGATAAAGGCAGGAGCTTTATCTACGAGTTTGATGAGAAGTGCCCGAAAGGGGCGCACAGCCTGGAAATTACCGCGGAAGATGAAGCGGGAAACATTTCGCGAAAAGTGTACACCTTTACGCGTTAAACAAATTCCACTTCGCCCACCCTGAATTTTCTCTCCACTGAATCGTGGGTGATGAGCTCGCCGGCTGCCGTCACACTCACCAACCGGGTGGTGAACACGGCATTTTCCTTCTTCAGTTTCACCTCCTCGCCCGCCCTGTACAGTTTGCCGTTGTACTCACGCATAATAGCATCAGCCGTGGCCCTCTCGAGGGCGGCGTAGCGCGAGCAGATGGCGTGCTGCAGGCTGCGGCCCATGATAACCGGATCATACCTGAGGCCCGTTGCCATGGAGATGGATGTGGCCCTGGAAAGTCCTTCAAAATCGATTTGGTTAAGGTTGATGCCGGTACCCGCTACCGTCCATTCTATCCGGTTGCCCTGGAAAGTATTTTCGATGAGTATGCCTCCTGCCTTTCTGTCATTTATGTACACATCATTTGGCCATTTGATGGTGACATCCTGCACGTTTAATTCTTTAAAGAAATCATAACAACCCAGGGCAATGGAAGCCGATGTTAAAAAGGGAAAGACGCCGGCGCCATTGCCCGGTAGCCCTTTAAACACAGTGCTCATCGTGATATTCTCGCCTGGTGGTGAAAACCATTGCTTACCACGCTGGCCCTTTCCGGAAGTTTGCCCGATGGCAAAAATGGAGGTTTCGTGCTGCAGCAGCCGTTTATGCAATTTTGCCATGGCATAGTTGTTGGTGCTCTCCACCGAGGACACAATAATAAAAGGCCTAATGGGGGGATGGACGGCTAAAGTTTGTGAGAACAAATTCCTATTTTTGAGTATTATGACCCCCAAATATATTCATTCACAAAAAATGTATTGATTATTGGAACAATTGTCAATTTTAACGACGCGACGTAAACGTACAAGTGCAGGCAGGATAACAAAGAATTCAAGAGTTTTCAAATCCATAATAAAAGCTATACAGGACAAAAAGGGGGAAAATATCATTTCATTAGATCTGCGAAAGATACCTGAAGCCGTAGCCGATTTCTTTATCATCTGTGAAGCCGGCAGCACCACGCAGGTCAAAGCCATCGCTGATTTTGTAGAATTTCACACCAAAAAGACTGTAAAAGAGATACCTTACAGAACTGAGGGTCAGCATAGCGGCCAGTGGGTGCTGGTGGATTACATCAACATTGTGGTTCACATTATGCTGCCCGAAACACGAAAATTTTATAAGCTGGAGGAAATGTGGAGCGACGCAGTCGCTGAAGAACACAATTCCTGATCCGCTTAATATGCATACAATTTTACCTATAAATCATTAAGACAAGCAGAAGCAAGATATATGGCACAAGACGATTCAAGGCAGAATGACCGGGGCTTTCCAAGGTTGCGGCCTAAAGAAGACGGCAACAACAACCCGCGAAAAGGGCCGAAATTCAATATTTATTGGGTTTGGGCGATCATTTTCGCGGTATTGGTAGGCTTCCAGTTTTTCGGGTCATTTACACCCGACGCCAAACCCCTCGAGTCAGAGCAGGAGTTCCGCGAAAACATGCTGGCCAAACACGATGTTGAAAAGCTGGTTATCGTTACGAATAAAAATCTGGTCAGGGTATATATAAAACAATCCAGCCTCGATAAACCTTACTACAAGGAAAAACTGAGCAAGGGCTGGCCGGGTTATAAACCCGAGGGCCCGCATTTCGAATTTAAGGTCATCAAGGCTGATGAATTTGAAAAAAGACTTAATGAACTTTTTGAAAAGGATCCATCGCTGAGAGTTCCCTATGCACCCACGCAGGAGGGTGAGTGGTTCGGCCCATTGCTGAACTTCCTTTTACCGCTGCTCGTGATCGTGCTGATATGGATCATGCTCATGCGTAAAATGGGCGGCGGCGCTGCTGGCGGCAGCGGCCCGGGAGGTATTTTCAACATTGGCAAGTCGCGCGCCACACTATTCGACAAGGGCACCAAGGTAAATATCACTTTCTCGGATGTTGCCGGCCTCGACGAAGCGAAAGTAGAAGTGATGGAGATAGTGGACTTCCTCAAGAACCCTAAAAAATATACGGCCCTCGGCGGTAAAATTCCAAAGGGCGCATTGCTCGTGGGCCCTCCGGGTACGGGTAAAACGCTGCTGGCAAAAGCCATGGCCGGCGAGGCGCAGGTGCCGTTTTTCTCCATGTCGGGTTCCGACTTTGTCGAACTCTTCGTGGGTGTGGGCGCCAGCCGCGTAAGGGACCTGTTCAAGCAGGCGCGCGAAAAATCACCCTGTATCATCTTCATTGATGAAATAGACGCGATAGGCCGTGCCCGTGGCAAAAACGCCATCATGAGCAACGACGAAAGAGAGAGCACACTCAACCAACTGCTCGTGGAAATGGACGGCTTCAGCGGCGAAAGCGGAATTATCGTACTCGCGGCCACCAACAGGCCCGACGTGCTCGACTCCGCCCTGCTGAGACCCGGACGGTTCGACAGGCAAATCTCTATTGATAAACCCGACCTCAAAGGAAGGGAGCATATCTTCAAAGTTCACCTGAAACCGATCAAGATTTCGACGAAAGTGGACATCCACAAACTGGCCGAACAAACACCTGGCTTTGCCGGCGCAGATATCGCCAACATCTGTAACGAGGCGGCGCTTATTGCCGCAAGGAAAGGCAAGGAACATGTTGAGATGGAAGATTTTCAGGATGCGGTGGACAGGGTAATCGGAGGTTTGGAAAAGAAGAACAAGATCATTTCTCCCGACGAAAAAAGGATCATCGCCTATCACGAAGCGGGGCACGCCATCTGCGGATGGTACCTGGAGCATGCTTATCCGCTCCTCAAAGTAACGATCGTGCCGAGAGGTGTTGCCGCGCTGGGATATGCGCAGTACACGCCGAAGGAACAATACCTGTACGACACCGACCAGTTGATGGACCAGATATGCATGACGCTGGGAGGAAGGGCCAGTGAAGAAATATTCTTTGGAAAAATATCGACAGGCGCGCAGAACGACCTGCAGCAGATCACCAGGACGGCCTACTCGATGGTAACCGTTTACGGAATGAACGCGAAAGTGGGTAACGTGAGCTTCTATGACCCTGCCAACGAGAACACTTTTACGAAGCCTTACTCGGAAGAAACGTCGAAGCTGATCGACCAGGAAGTAAGAAAGCTGATAGACGACGCTTACGAAAAAACGAAGGCGCTGTTGAGAGAGAAGAGCGAACAGCTTGTAATGCTTGCGGAAGAATTGCTGGTGAAAGAAGTATTGTTTCAGAGTGACGTGGAGAAACTGATCGGCAAGCGTCCGTTCCGCGAAACAAAAACGCTGGATGTGGACGATGAACACGAACATCATGAAAAAGGAGCTATCAGCGAAGGTGTTCCTCCCTACGACAGCAGCCTGACCAATCACCCGGCAACTTAAAAAGGATGCAAGTTTCAGCTTCAAAAGAAAACATACTCAAAAAAATAAGGAAGGCGTTGACACAATCAACGCCTCTTCCATTTCCGGCAAGCGAAGGCACATCGTCGGTTTACCAGCCCAGCCGCGAGGAACTGGAGGTGGAATTTGGTGAAAAGTTCTCTGCGCTGCTCGGCAAATTCATTTACTGCGCCAACGGCAAAGAGCTCGAAACCCAATTGGCGGCGGTGATCGCGCATAATAAATGGGAGAAGATATTTTATAAGCCCGAAGAAATGCAACCGGTGCTTCCGGCCTCATTTCTCGAAAAACCGGTACACCCCGACCTTGCAAGTGCCCAAACGGCCATTACCACCTGCGAGGCCCTGGTGGCACGAACCGGCAGCATTATTCTCAGCTCTGCCCTTGCGGGCGGGCGTACAACAAGCGTGTATGCCGAAACACATATTTGCATCGCTTATACCAACCAGTTAGTGTACGACGTAAAAGACGGCCTCCAGTTGATAAAGGAACGTTATGCGGGCAAACTACCTTCACTCGTAACCTTTGCCACCGGCCCCAGCCGCACGGCCGACATCGAAAAAACGCTGGTTGTTGGTGTGCACGGACCGAAAGAAGTGTATGTGTTGTTGGTGGAGGGGGCGCAAGGCTAAATTGATCATGAAAAAAATCTATTTCCTTTCCGACTTTCACCTGGGTGCGCCCGATGCGCAGTCCAGCCTGAAGCGCGAAAAGCTTGTCATTGATTTTTTGGAAGAGATCCGTCATGATGCATCGGTGATCTTTATTGTGGGCGATATGTTCGACTTCTGGTACGAATACCGTAAGGTGGTGCCGAAGGGCCATGTGAGATTATTGGGCAAGCTTGCGGAGATCACCGATTCCGGCATACAGGTTCACTTTTTTGTGGGCAACCACGACATGTGGATGAACGATTACTTCGAAAAAGAACTGAACATCAGGACCTACTTCGAACCGAAAAGCTTTGAGTTTGCCGGCAGGAAGTTTCTGGTGGGCCATGGCGATGGCCTTGGACCGGGCGACCGCGGTTACAAAATGCTGAAAAAAGTATTTAGAAATCCCGTTTGCCAATGGCTGTTCGGCATATTCCCTCCTTATATAGGCATGGGCCTGGCCAATTATTTCAGCAGGAAGAGCCGCGAGGCCACGGGTAAGCACGAAGAAGTTTTTTTGGGCGAAGAGAATGAATGGCTCGTCACCTATTCGAAAGAGGTTCTTCAGCACACGCACTATGATTACCTCGTATTCGGCCACCGCCATCTTCCTATCGATATTTCACTGAATGGCGGCAGCAGGTATATCAACCTGGGCGACTGGATAAGATATTTTACGTATGCTGTTTTTGATGGGCAACATCTTACCCTGCATTCCCGTTATCCCGAGAACGAGTCAAAGATCGTTCGGCAATGATCAGGCGTTTACTTATTCTTTTTATTGGTTTTGCGGCGGTGTTTCATGCAAACGCCCAGGCCGACAGCATCTTTCATTTCGTGAAGGATTACCGCGGAGGCATAACCGATTTTTCGGTAGATAACCTGGGTAACCTTTACCTGGTATACCAAAGCGGCCAGCTAAAGAAATTAAAGCCCGAGGGCGATTCACTGGCCGTTTATAATAATATCCGCAAATCGGGAAGGCTCCACTCTATCGATGTCAGCAATCCCCTTAAGGTGCTGCTGTTTTACAAAGATTTCAGCACCATCGTTATACTTGACCGCTTTCTGAATGAGCGAACCACTCTCGACCTGCGCAGGCACAACCTTTCGCAGGTAAGGACCATCGGGCAGTCTTACGACAACAACATCTGGGTGTTCGACGAACTGGAGGTAAAACTCAAAAAGATCGGCGACGATGGCAGGCTCATCGACCAGTCCAATGATTTTAGATTGATATTTGATTCGGCGCCTTCTCCCTCGAAAATTATCGACCAGAATAAATTCGTTTATTTATATGATCCGGCGAAAGGTATTTACAGCTTCGACTATTACGGAGGGTTCAAGGGCAGGATACCGTTTACCGGCTGGTCAGACTTTAACGTGATCAACAATTCGATATTGGGGAGAGACAGCAACAACCTGTACCGTTATGATGCGGGGTCTCTTCAGTTGCAGCAATTCCCGGTTCCGTCGTTCATGAATGAAGCAGATAAGATCATGATAACACAGGGTAATGTTTACCTGCTGAAGGATGGTGTGATAATGGTATATTCGTTCAGGCCGCGGGCCGCTAATTAAAATCTGATGTCGCGTTTTTTTGACTTTGTTATTCTCGATAACACGCTTGGAACCTACCTGCTGATAACGGGGGTTATTTTATTGGCCGTTTCGTTAAAGAGATATATTTCCAGGGCCATCGCCTCACTGGTATTCCGGGTGGTGGTGCGCGTAGGACAGGATGTGGACAGAAAAAGTTTTATCAAACTCGTAACGCCGCCGCTCGAGAATTTTCTGGTGATCATGGTGGTCATGATCAGTCTCGAAAAATTACACTATCCCGAACTGTTAGACATTGCCGTTTACAAGGTGCGGCTGCACCGGGCGATCGATGTTATCGCGGTCATCGTGATCATTATTTCGTTTATCTGGCTGCTGCTGCGCATCATTGACTTTATTGCGATGGTATTGGAGCGAAAGGCGAATATCAGCGAGTCGCGCAACAACAACCAGCTCATCGTATTTTTTAAGGATTTCTTCAAGGTGATCCTTGTACTCATCGGTATCATCATGATACTTAAGTTCGGCTTCAGCTTTAAGGTATCCAGCCTTATTACCGGGCTAAGCCTTGCCGGTGCCGCCATTGCGCTGGCTACCCGGGAAAGCATAGAGAACCTCATCGCTTCGTTCATTATATTTTTCGACAGGCCTTTTTCAACCGGCGACCAGGTGAAGGTGCAGAACATTCAGGGCACGGTGGAGAAGATAGGCTTGAGAAGTACGCGGCTGCGAACAACGCAGAAAACTTACGTAACGGTGCCCAATAAGCAGATGGTGGATACCATTACCGACAACCTTACGCTGCAAACGCAGCGCAGGGCTTTTGTGCAATTGGAGATTGATGGGCGAACGCCCCACGAAAAAGTGAATCAATTGGTGCTGGGCATCCAGGAAATTATGCAGCACAGGAATGACAAAGTGGAAAATTACACCGTGTTTTTAGCCGACATCGTGAAAAACACGTACGTGATAACGGTGGAGTTTTTTACGGCAACGATACCCGTTGCTGATTTCAATGAGGTGAGGCAGTATGTGAATCTTTCGATTATGCAGTTGATGGAGAGAATGGATATCAGGCTGGGAGAAGTTAAAACTTAAAACTTAAAAGTTAAAAGTTAAAACTGAAAGACGTTTCCGGCATAGCATTGTTTGAAGCCTGCTATAACGCAAGGAATCCAACATAGGTTTTTAACTTTTAACTTTTAACTTTTAACTTTTTAAAGTGTCGCTTTAACCTCCAGTAAAAAACCCTTTATTTTCTGCAGCGACTGTATCATCGCAAATCTCTCCTGCGATTTTTTGTTGTTTTTTATGAAATCCCTGGCTCCTTCGATAGTGAGCTTGCGGCGGCGGAGCAGGTCGTAAATCAACTGCAAATTTTTGATGTCGACAGGCCGGAAATGCCTGTCTCCTTTCCTGTTTTTTCGCGGTTTGATGA
>CAMPGT010000006.1 GCA_946885665.1 uncultured Chitinophagaceae bacterium
GCGGTCCCGGCGGCTTTGGCGGTCCCGGTCGGGGCGGTCCGCCGAATGCGCTGACGCTGTAAAAAAAAACCGCTTTAAGAAATGGAATATGACGCAACAGCACCATGGGCGCTAAAAATTTTTACAAGTTAAAAAATACCTGCGTTCAGTTTTTATAATATCCGCTTTGTTCGATTTCCAGTCTTACTTTTTCCGGAACGAGATACCGTATTGATTTGCCTTCTTTGATGATCTTACGGATATAGGTACTCGAAATTTCAAGAAGAGGTGCTTTTAAAAAGGCGACCTGTGAGTGTTCGTATTTTTTTTGTGGTTGAAACCCGGGTCGTTCGTAAACGATGATAGGAAAATTTTTCAGGAGTTGCTCATAGTTTTTCCAGGCGGGCAGATTTTCGTAGCTGTCGCTGCCCATGATGATGGAGAATTGGTGTGAAGG
Organism: uncultured Chitinophagaceae bacterium; assembly: GCA_946885665.1. Next base: position 437 of record CAMPGT010000006.1, read on the forward strand.
AAATTTTTCCTGGAGGTAGGTTACGGTGTTGATCGTGTATGATGGGCGGGGCAGGCGAAATTCTATGTCGGATGCTTTGAGAGAGGGTTCATCTTCTATGGATACCTGCACGAGGTAGAGGCGATGGTATTCGTTGAGCAGCGAGTTTGATTTTTTCAGCGGGTTTTGTGGAGAGATGACGAACCACACCTGTTCGAGGGATGTATTTTGAACGATGTAGCTGGCGATGATGAGGTGTCCGACATGAATGGGATTGAAAGAGCCGAAGTACAGACCTACATTCATTAATTATTGATTATCAGGTAGTTAAATCAATTCTTCGACAAAAATGGCATCTGCCTCATTGAGGCGCAGGCTTAGGTTATATCCTGCAACGGCAATGGAGATCGGGTCGCCGAGGGGCGCCACCTGTTCTATTTTTATCTTTTCGCCGGGTACGCAGCCCATTTCCATCAACTTGAGCAGCAAGTCGTTATTTTCGAAAGATACTATCCTGACCGTTCTTCCCTGCTTGATTTGAGACAATCTTTTCATCGTACACAATTGGCCAACAAATGTAGTTTTGTATCCGTTAACAACGGCAACTTTTTCAAATGGCAAAAATATCGTTTCATGAATTGGTGTTGGTCAGGCTGCGTGGGCGGAAGGGGCTGAAGAAATTTTTGGAAGATTTAATTCGGCGGGAGGGGAGAGAGATTGAGCGGGTGGATTTTATTTTTTGTTCCGACGAGTATTTACTGAAGATTAACCGGGAATATTTGAAGCACGATGATTTTACGGATATCATCACTTTCGATTTATCGGAGCAGGAGGGTAGGTTGGTGAGTGAAATTTATATCAGCGTTGAGCGGGTGAGGGAAAATGCTGCGCACTTTGGCGTGGGGTTCGAGAAGGAGTTGCACCGGGTAATGTTTCATGGCCTTCTTCATTTGTGTGGGTACAAGGATAAATCGGTGGAAGAGGTGAAGGTAATGAGGGGGAAGGAGGAGGAGTATCTTCAGCAATATTTTTCGAGGTAGGGTTTTGGGTTTCACGCAAGGGCTCAAAGGGGCGCTAAGATTTTGGGGTTTTTTACTTGTTTGGTTGCTTGCTTTTGATGTTCGTGTTAAGATTTGTTTCACGTGGAACGTTGGCCTTTGGCGACCTCCTTGGTCCACCCCCGGCGCTGCGCGCCACCCCCGCCAGCGGGGGATACCGTTGCCCTTCGGGCGAAACTCAAAAGTTAAAAGTTAAAAATGAAAACCCTCACGTGTCCTATCTACCGTCTATTGTCTGCTGTTTCGACCACTGGCGTGCTTCGTTTCCCCCGCTGGCGGGGGATACCGTTGCCTTCGAGCGAAACTTAAACCTTAAAAATTTAACTGAAAACCCTCACGTGTCCTATCTGCGTCTATTGTCTGCTGCCTTCGACTACTGGTGCCTCGTTTCCCCCGCTGGCGGGGGTGGCGCCGAAGGCGACGGGGGTGGACTTGAATAGATCATTCATTTTCACGGTTTTGTAATGACCTGGTATAAACTAACTATAGTTCTCTCATAGTACTGGTAGCTTATACCAGCGCATATCCAAAGCCCTTCGAGAGATACACCAGAACTGAACTGCTTAATCGACCTTTCTCTTGCAGGTCCACCCCGGCGCTGCGCGCCACCCCAGCCAGCGGGGGATACTGTTTGCCTTCCAGCGACACTTAAAACTTAAAAGAGTTAAACTGAAAACCCTCACGTGTCCTATCTGCGTCTATTGACTGACTGTATTCGACCACTGCGGTGCTTCGTTTCCCCCGCCAGCGGGGGATACAGTTGCCCTTCGGGCAAAACTTAAAACTGAAAACCGTCTCCCTTCTGCTGACCATCCCCGCCAGCGGGGGAAACTTCTTTGCGTCTCCTTGGCGCCGTGGCGCGAAACCTGCCTGACACAAACAGGAGGTCGTTCCACGTGAAACATCCATTTCCTCTCCCTATTAATTTTACCTTTGCAAAATGTTTCCAGAATACGACGTAATAGTGGCGGGGGCCGGACATGCAGGCTGCGAGGCCGCGGCAGCAGCAGCCAATCTCGGTTCAAAAGTGCTGCTGATCACAATGAACCTACAAACCATCGCACAAATGAGCTGCAATCCTGCGATGGGTGGCATTGCTAAAGGACAAATCGTCCGCGAAATCGACGCTATGGGCGGTTATTCCGGAATCGTTACCGATAAATCCATGATCCAGTTCAGAATGCTGAACCGCTCAAAGGGCCCCGCCATGTGGAGTCCACGCGCCCAGAACGATCGCATGCTTTTTTCCACCACGTGGCGCGAAATGCTCGAACAAACACCCAACCTCGACTTTTACCAGGATACCGTCAAAGCATTATTGATAAAAGATGACCGCGCTTGCGGCGTTGTCACCAGCCTGGGACATGAAATAAAAGCCAAATCAGTCGTCATTACCAGCGGAACCTTCCTAAACGGCGTCATCCACATCGGCGAAAAACGCTTCGGCGGGGGTAGGGTAGCCGAAAAAGCCGCAACAGGCATCACCGAACAGCTCGTATCCGTCGGTTTTGAAAGCAACCGCCTCAAAACAGGCACACCTCCGCGCGTGGATGGCCGAAGTCTCAACTATTCCGTAATGGAGGAGCAAAAGGGCGACGACGAAATAACCGGCTTTTCTTTTCTCGACACGCCAAAACCCATAAAACAAAGAAGCTGCTGGATTACCTACACCAGCCAGGAAGTGCACGACCTGCTAAAAACGGGGTTCGACAGAAGTCCGATGTTCACAGGGAGGATAGAAGGGACCGGGCCCCGCTATTGCCCCAGCATCGAAGACAAAATCAACCGCTTCGCCGAACGCGAACGGCACCAGCTCTTTGTAGAGCCCGAAGGATGGAACACCATCGAAATCTATGTAAACGGCTTTTCCACCTCGCTGCCCGAAGAAGTACAATACGCCGCCCTGCGAAAAGTGAAGGGATTTGAGAATGCGCGATTCTTCAGGCCGGGATATGCTATCGAATACGATTATTTTCCGCCTACACAGCTTAAATACTCACTTGAAACCAAGATAATCAGCAACTTATTCTTTGCCGGACAAATCAACGGAACCACCGGCTACGAAGAAGCCGCCTGCCAGGGACTCATGGCCGGCATTAATGCCCACCAAAAAGTAAGAGAGCTCGAGCCACTGATCCTGAAAAGAAGTGAGGCCTACATCGGCGTACTCATCGACGACCTCATCAGCAAAGGAACCGAAGAGCCGTACAGGATGTTCACCTCGCGGGCAGAATTCAGGACCCTCCTCAGGCAGGACAATGCCGACTTCCGCCTCACAGAAATGAGCTACCGCCTGGGACTGGCCTCGCAGGAAAGAATGGAAAAACTACTGGCAAAAAAGGAACAGGTAAATCAAATCAAAGCATTTCTGAAACAAACGTCACTGCAGCCCGAAGAGATCAATCCTTACCTCTCCTCAAAAAATTCGGCCGGCATCGATCAAAAGCAAAAGGCACTGCAGATCCTGCTGCGGCCCAATATCGATCTCATGTCCATGAAAAAATCAGTGCCGGCCATTGAAAAAGCACTGACAGGCTTTACCAACGAAGCCATAGAACAGGCCGAGATCCAAATCAAATACGATGTTTACATCGAGAAAGAAAAAGAACTGGTGAAAAAGATGTCACAACTGGAGCAATTGAAGATCCCGGAGAATTTTAACTACGACAAGATCACGGCGCTCTCCAATGAGGCACTCCAGAAATTCAAGAAGATAAAACCTGAAACGCTCGGGCAGGCGAGCCGCATCTCAGGCGTTAATCCCAGCGACGTTCAAATTCTGATGGTGTACATGGGCAGGTGAGGTTTCAGAGAACGGCGCAAATTATTCTAAGGGCACGACTATTGGCAAGGCCAAACTTCGCAAAGACGTAAAGGTGACTAACAAGCGATAGGCATTTTGAAAATGCGCCGTGTCAAAGCCCGTGCTGCGCACTGATTTCCAACATTCTGTCAATCGGCTTCTTGGCGGCCAGCCTTATCTCCTCATCCATAAATATCTCAGGCACCTCATATTTCATACATATATACAACTTCTCTAATGTATTTAGTTTCATGTGCGGACAGTCATTGCACGCGCAACTGTTGGTAGGCGGGGCCGGAATAAAAACCTTATTCGGAGAAGCTTTTTGCATTTGGTGCAAAATGCCCGTTTCCGTGGCCACAATGTACTCCTGAGCCGAATCATTCTGACTGAACTTGAGAAGGCCGGTCGTGGAACCGATAAAATCCGCCATCTTCAGCACGATCTCTTCACACTCGGGATGCGCCAGCACTTTTGCATTGGGATGCTGCATCTTCAACTTCATGATCTTATCCAGGCTGAACATTTCATGAACCATACAGGCGCCGTTCCATAACAGCATATTGCGGCCCGTTTTGCGGCTCAAATAAGATCCGAGGTTCTTATCGGGTGCGAAGATGATAGGCTGCTCACGGGGCACGCTTTCGACGATATACTGCGCATTGCTGCTGGTGCAGATGATGTCGCTAAGCGCCTTGATGCCTGCGGAGCAGTTAATGTAAGAAATCACAATATGATCCGGGTGCTTATCCTTGAATTTTTTGAACAGCGCCGGGGGTGCCGAATCAGAGAGCGAACACCCGGCGTTTAGGTCCGGTATCACTACCTTCTTCTCGGGATTGAGAATCTTCGCAGTTTCGGCCATGAAGTGAACGCCGGCGAAAACAATCATGTCGGCCTTCGTGTTCTGGGCATACTGCGCCAGCCCAAGGCTGTCGCCAATGTAATCAGCAACATCCTGTATATCCGGTTCCTGGTAATAATGGGCGAGCAGCACAGCGTTCTTTTCCTTCTTCAGCTTTTCGATCTCTTCGAACAAATCAAGCGTTGGATCGATCGCCACGTCCAAAAAACCGCGTTTCTCAATTTTTTCTATTTGGTCTTCCAGTACTTCTTCCATGTTTATAACTCCTGTAGTATTTAATAATAATACTTATTTATATAAAATACCTATTACTATTACGGCTGTGGATTCGGGGATAAAATCTTCAGCCGGTATTTGGCAAAGTTACAAAGGCTGCTTTATCCACAGCTATCCACAAAACGTTAACACTCTTTTTCTTTGCCAGCACTGCATCTTCATCAGTTATTCACGCTGCAGAAGAAAAAACAGGCTGGATATCTTTTGGCCGCATGCACCGATTTTTCGTGTTAACACAAACTGTATAAATCCACATTTCTGTACATCGGTTCCGGCTCCACATCAAACCCCAAAAGTTTTAAACCAACTCTTCTACATCCGGCGAAAGAAAAATGCGGGTTTATCAACACCATTTTTAGGTTTTCAACGTTGCACTGTGAATGTTGTTTCCACGGTGTGTTTCACAGATTACCATTTTAGCCTATTTTTGCCGTCCGTTAAATAAACGCCATATAATATTATGTCAATAATTCAAACTATTCGTGATAAAGCTGCGTGGATCATCATCGGAGCCATAGCCGTGGCCCTGATAGCCTTTATAGTGCAGGATAGCTTTCGCAGCGGTGGGCTCATTTCGGGCAACAGTACCACACTTGGCGTTGTAAATGGTACCAAGATCGATGCCGCCGCATTCGAGGAAAGAGTGAAAAGAGCGGAAGAAATTTACCGCCAGCAGGGATACCCAATGAACGATATGATGAGGCAAAACATTCGCGAAAGCCTCTGGAACGAATATGTGGACGACGCGATCATGGCCGAGCGGTATGAAAACCTCGGCATCTCGGTATCCGACAAAGAACTGAGCGACATTTTATATGGCGAAAACCCGCCGCAGGATCTCCGGCAGCAATTTACTGACCCTAAAACCGGCCAGTACGATGCCAACGCTGCCTACCAGCAAATACAGGCGCTCAGGAAACAAAAGAATTCGCCGGCTTATGCCAGCTTCTTCACCCAATACCTGCCGGCCATTTCCAAGGGCAGGCAGAAAGAAAAATATCTTTCATTGCTTGGCAACAGCATGTATGTTCCCAAATGGCTGGTGGAAAAAATAAATGCCGACAACAGCCTGAAGGCATCTATCAGCTACGTTAACGTTCCCTACTCAACAGTAAGCGATTCCGCGGTGAAGGTTACCGATGAGGCTGTCAGGGCCTATATCACCAAACATCCGGATGAATACAAAATGGAAGATGATACCCGCTCCATAGAATATGTGATGTTCGACGCCGGTCCCACCGGTGCTGACAGCGCAGCTATTTTGTCGCAGGTATCCGCATTGAAAGACGAATTCGCGACTTCAACCGACGTCTCTGCATTCATGATCAGGAACGGGTCCGAAACCACCTACCAGGATGCCTTCGTACTGCAATCAAAATTAAGGACCGACAATCTCGATTCATTGGTTGGTTTGAAAGAAGGAGAGGTGGCAGGGCCATACCTCGAGAACGGCAACTATGTACTGGCAAAGATGATGGAGAAAAGAACGATGCCGGACAGCGTAAAGGTTCGCCACATACTGATTAAAACCGCTGACCAGGGCAGGCCGACACTTCCTGATTCCGTTGCCAAACAAAGAATAGACAGCATCGCCACCGCCATCCGCAACGGCGCCAACTTCAATTTAATGGTGCTGCAATATTCGGACGATGAAGGCAGCAAGCAAACCGGCGGAGAATATGATTTCACTTCTTCGCAGTTCCCAAATCTTAGCAGGGAGTTCGCAGAAGTGGCGTTCTATGGCAAGGCCGGCGACAAGAAAACGGTGAAGGTGGATAACCCAACCTATTCCGGGTACCACTACATTGAAGTGCTCAATCAAAAGAATTTCGAACCGGCGTATAAAATAGCAGAATTCACCAAGGCCATTACGCCGAGCGATGAAACGCTCTCAAAAGCCAACGGCCTCGCCTCGCAATTTGCCGCCGAGAGCCGCGACAGGAAGCAGTTCGATGCCAACGCGAAGAAGCATAATTACAATAAGCTCATCGCAACCGACATTAAACCGCTCGACGCGATGATCAACGGTATGGGAAGCAGCCGCGAGGTGGTAAGGTGGGTATTCAATGCCGAACCCGGCGATGTTACCGAAACGCCGTTCCAGGTAGAAGACAAGGTTGTGGTGCCCGTTTTAACCCGGGTGTACGAAAAGGGCCTGATGCCTGTTGAAAAAGCAAGGCCGCTCGTAGAAAGCATTCTCAGGAACGAAGAAAAAGCAAAACAGATCACCGCTAAAATAGGCAATGCCGCAACGCTGGACGCCGCAGCAAAAGCAACCAGCCAGCAAGTGACAAAAGCCGACAGCATCATGTTCAGCAGCTCCTTTATTCCTAATGTTGGCCAGGAGCCGAAAGTTATCGGGGCGTCATTTAACAAAGCGTTCCAGGCAAAAGTATCTCCTGCCATCTCCGGCAACGGTGGCGTTTTTGTTGTTAAAGTGGACAATGTAAGCGCGGTGGCAACCGGCGCCGGCGATGTTCAACAACAGCAACAGCAGATGGTGCAGGCCGGACAAAGGGCCTACTCAAATCCCCAGTTCATCAGCGAGGTATTGAAGAAGACCGTGACAATCAAGGACTACCGGCACAAGTTCTTTTAGTGCCGAAAACGGTAACTTTGCACCATGGAACAGGAAATTGTCAATAAAGTTTCCAGCAGCTCCCTGGTGCAGCTCGACCTTGAAGATTATTATCCCCGTGAGAAAATCGCGTTGTTTGATCTGAAGAACCATCTATTCATGGAACTTATCCTGAAAGAAAAAGACTTCAGAAACGATCTTCAGCAACTCGACTGGACCATTTACCAGGGTAAGATAGTGGCGGTGACCTGCACTGCAGATGCCATCATCCCCGCATGGGCATACATGCTGGTGGCCACCTACCTTCAACCCATTGCCAGCGATGTAGTGCTCGGTAATGAAAGCGAAGCGCTGAAACAGGTAATGCTAAAAAGAATAGAGGCAATCGACGCCCCCCAGTTTGAAGGCAAAAGGGTTGTTGTTAAAGGTTGCGGCGACCTGTCCATCGCAGAATATGCCTACCTGCAAATATCACTCAAGCTTCGGCCGGTGGTGAAGAGCCTGATGTATGGAGAACCGTGCAGTACGGTGCCGATCTTCAAATTGAAAAACTAAAACCAGCCCCTCTTCTTAAATACCCAAAGCATAATTGCGGGGATCAGCACCGTTATAAAAACAGTGAGGTAAAAGCCAGCATGCGTATGTGCAAACGGAATGTTTTCGAAGTTCATTCCAAAAATGCCGACTATAACGGTGGGCGGCGCCAGGAGGCAGGTCACTATTGCCATCACCTTCATCACCTCATTCATTTTTAAGTTTACGTTGCTGATGTAAACGTCCTGGATGTTCATGAGCACATCGCGGTAGTTTTCGGTGAGATCATGCGCCTGTATGATGTGATCATAAACGTCTTTGTAATATTTCACGTTTCGTTCCTGCAGCAACTCACTTTCACTTTTCATCACTCCTCCGATCAGGTCGCGAACGGGCGTGATGTTTCGCTTAAGAACGATCAGCTCTTTGCGCAGTTTGTTGATGCGCGCCAGTGTGCGCGTGTTGCTTACACGAATTACATCTTCTTCCAACTGTTCGATGCAATTACCCAGCGATTCCATGACGATGAAATAATTGTCGACAATCAGATCGAGCAGGGCATAACACAAAAAGTCAGGGCCGTTTTGCCGCAACTTTGAATTGGCGATCTTAAGCCTGTCGCGCAGCGGATTGAACACATCGCGTTTGGCATCTTCCTGGAAAGTGATCACATAATTCTTACCAAGAATAATACTGATTTGTTCATGCTCAACGGTTGTTGTGCTATCGTTGAAATATAACATGTTCAGCAGGCAAAAAAGGATGCCGTTGATATCATCCATTTTGGGCCGCTGGTTGATGCTGAGGATGTCTTCAACAATGAGGTTGTGGATCTCATACTGCTGCGCGAGGGTTTCCACGTCTTTCTTTCTGAGGCCGTCAATATTTATCCACGTGGTATTTTCATTGCTGCGAAAAGAATAACATTCGGCAATGCTGCTGAACTCGTACTGTTGCAGTTCCGTGCTGTTGTAATCGTATACGAATACGCGAACATCCCTTGCCTCTTCCCGGGTGGGTGGTATGGTGGGATTAACGGCCAGGATACGTTTTGTCCTGTCGGTTCCAAACAATGCGGGAACGCCTAAAAAACGTAAATATTTATCTGGCCTGATCTGCATGTATGATCATTACAGCTTTTCGTAGAGTGCGCGAAGTTTGTCCCTGGTCATGATTTTCTCCCAATCTTTTCCCAGTGCGTTTTCCCACAGTGGCTTCATGCCCAGCGACACGTTGATCATTTTGTCAAAGTCGTCGTCTGTCAGTCCTTTTGTAATTTGCTGCGGAATATCCACCTTATTCTTTTCAACCATGTATTTGAATTCCTTTACACCTTCCGGATAAAACTCCTCCAGCTTATCAAATACTATACAATTTCCTATGCCATGTTTCGTGCCCAATAAATAACTCAGCCCGTAGCTAACGGCGTGCGCAACCCCAACCTGCGAATAAGCGATGCTCATTCCACCCGCGTAGGAAGCCATCATCAGTTGGTCGTCACATTCATCGTCCCACTTGTTTTTTTGAACAAACACTTTACGGCACAACTCTAAAGCTTTTTCACCGTACGATTTGCTGAACTCATTCAGGTAGGTTCCTTCTAGGCTTTCGATGCAGTGAATATAACAATCCATACCCGTATAAAACCGCTGGTTTACCGGCGCATTAGCGGTGAGTTGCGGATCGAGTACGATTTGATCGAAGGGCGTAAAATCCGAATTCATACCGAGCTTGCGCGTGGGACCGGTGAGAACCGTTGTACGCGACACCTCGGCGCCGGTGCCGCTGAGCGTGGGAATGCCGGCCTTGTACACACCGGGATTTTTAACGAGGTCCCAGCCCTGGTAGTCGGCAGAAGAACCGGGGTTGGTCATCATCAGCGAAACGGCTTTCGCCATGTCCATCACCGAACCGCCGCCAATGCCAACGACACCGCTTACCTGTCCAAATTCTTCTTTCAGTTGGCCTGCAATCTTATCGACATACGAGGTCTTGGGTTCGTGCGTAACATCTATAAAGATTATCTTATCCCTGTCTTTTACCGGAACACGGCCGGCCAGCGGTTTGCCTTCAAAAAAATGGTCCACCAGGAATATCATTGGTGAACCATTCTTTCTCTTCGGTTCAATAATTTCATCGAGCTGGTCGAAGCTGCCACGTCCGTACACCACATAATCCACCATTTTAAAATTTCGAAACTTCATTGTTCATCTGGTTTAAAAATCCACGAGGGCAGCCGCGCCGAAAACTCCCGCGCTGTCGCCCAGCGAGGGCTTTAGAATTTTAACGTCCACCCTGTTGTTGAAAATAAATTTTTGCAAAGATGCGGTGCCTTTTTGATAAAGAAGGTCGATATTCCCAACACCGCCGCCCACAACGTATACGTCCGGGTCCAGAATATCCGTCACCACCGAGATCGCCTTTCCGAAAAAATGAAGGAGTCTTTCCATGGTTTTGGAAGCCGCTTCATCTCCATTATCGTTTGCCCGGTCCACGATCTCCTTCAACGATAGCTTTTTGCCGGTCAGCGAAGCGTAATAATCCTGCAATGCGGGTCCCGACAAAACTTTTTCCACGCAACCAGTTTTACCGCAATAGCAGGGTCCGCCCGATTCATCGAGAAAGTTGTGTCCCCATTCGCCGGCAATGCCATGGGTACCGTTCCAAACCTGTCCGTTAAATACGATGCCGCCGCCAACACCTGTGCCCAGGATAATGCCGAAAACGACGCGGGCATCGGGAGCCTCCTGTTTCACAACGCCCAGCCGCGCTTCGGCCAGGGCGAAGCAATTGGCATCGTTCGCGAGCTCAAAAGGGATTCCGAGCAGTTCTTCGATATCTTTTTTCAGCGGCCTGCCGTTGAGGGCGGTCGAATTGCAGTTCTTCATGGTCTGAAGAAGGGGGTCAAGCACGCCCGGCGTGCCCATGCCGATGTGCGCCGGTGTTAACCCGGACTCGTCCTGCATCAGCCTTACCAGCTTTACGATCCGTTGAACGATGTGTTCATAGCCTTTGTGCCCCTCGGTATCAATGCGCGTGCGCAAAACGGGTGTGGGGTCATCCATGGATTTGAGAATAACTCCTTCTATTTTCGTTCCGCCAAGGTCGATTCCCCACAAGGGCTTGTTCATAAAGGCCAGTTTTTTATTTACAGAAGTTTTGCTGCGGTTTCAAGGTCAGCGGGCGTATCTATTTCGACGCCCATATACTCCGTGGTAACCATCCTGATGGGAACCCCATGTTCGAGGTATCTCAGGCATTCTACTTTTTCAGCGATTTCGAGCGGTGTTTGCGGCCAGCCGGTAAAATCGAGCAGCGCCTGTTTGCGGAAAGCATAAACGCCAATGTGCTCGTAAAATGTGACTGCCACTTCCTTGTTGCGCGGGTATGGGATGATGCTTCGGCTGAAAAATAACGCGTTGCCTTGTAGATCGGTGGCCACTTTTACATAGTTTTCGTCGCGCACCACTTTTTCATCTTTCATCACCTGCATCAGTGAGGCCACCTGCACCTGTGGGTCGCTGAATACGGCGAGCAGTTTTTCGAGCGGTTCCTTCTTCACAAAAGGCTCGTCGCCCTGCACATTCAGAATGATGTCCACCTCCAGGCCGGCAGCGGCCTCGGCGATCCTGTCGCTGCCGCTCTCATGTTGCTTTTTGCTCATGAGGGCCCGGCCGCCGTGAGAGGAGATCTCTTTAAAAATAATGTCGCTGTCGGTAACGACGATGGTATCGGTGAAGAGGCCGGTTTTTACGGTGTTGTCGTAAGTGTGGCGGATGACGGATTTATCGCCCAATTGCTGCATCAGCTTGGCAGGAAACCGGGTAGCCGCATACCGTGCGGGAATCATAGCGATAATGTTCATACGCGGATTGTTGAGCGTCAGGTATTCAGCATCAGCGGCATCACCAGCATCAGCAGGTCCTCGCCATCGGCCTGCGTGGCGGGTTTCAGTATGCCGGCCTTGGTGGGTGTAGAAAGGTCGATCGTGACCTCGTCGCTTTCTGCGGCGTTCAGCATCTCGATGAGAAACTTTGCATTGAACGCGATCTGCAGATCTTCGCCGTTGTACTGGCACTTCATCCTTTCCGTTCCTTCGAAAGAGAAGTCAACATCCTGTGCGGCCAGTTGCAGCTCGCTGCCGGAGATACTCATCACGACCTGGTTTGTGCTCTTATTACTGAAGATGCTCACCCTGCGGAGCGCACCCTGGAAATCGGCTTTGTTGACGGTGAGTTTGTAAGGATTGTCGACCGGAATCACCACTTTGTAATCAGGAAAACGGGCGTCAATGAGGCGGCAGCTCATCTGGGTGGTGCCATGCGTCACAAAAAGATGGTTGCTGTTGTATTTTACGGTCAGCTCGTCTTCATTTATCGGCATGGCCGACTTCAGCAGCGTGAGTGGCTTTTTGGGAACGATCATCGAATCGGCCCGCGGGCACTTAACATCCGAACGCTTGTAGCGCACCAGGCGGTGGGCATCGGTTGATACGAATTGCAGCGCATCTTTCGACATTTCAAAAAACACGCCCGTCATTGCCGGCCGAAGGTCGTCGTTGCTGACCGCAAACAATGTTTTATTGATGGCGGTAACCAGCGCGGATGAACTGATCGCGAACGATGTTGTATCGTCTGCGGCCGGTTCTTTCGGAAAATTGTCGGGATTTTCGCCCATCACCTTGTACTTTCCGTTGTCGCTGGTGATCTCCACACCAAAATTCTTGTCAATATTGAAAGTGAGGGGCTGATCGGGGATGTTCTTGAGCGAATCGACCAGTATTCTTGCCGGAATGCAAACCCTTCCCGATGCATTGGCCTCAACTTCCATCTGTACCTTCATCACCGTTTCCAGATCGGTGGCCACCACGTTCAACTTATTCTTTTCCACCTCAAAAAGAAAATCTTCGAGTATCGGAAGAACCGTGTTGGTATTGATCACACCACTGATCTGTTGCAGTTGCTTCAGTAAAGCTGACGAAGAAACGATGAACTTCATGCGCAGGAAAATTATGAATTTCAGCAAACCTAAGGGAAAAACGTCAAAACGCCGAATGAACTTAAAGCGGTGAAAACGTGGTGTATTTCCCGCCAATTTCACTAAATTCTGCACCAATTTCGCAGGTTAAAAAGATCACCATGGTACTGGACATATTATTCGGATGGATGAAAAGAAAAGAAGACGATCCCGCCATCGCCTTCGGACGATATTCGGATAATAATAAATCGGCACAGAAGGTGGAACGGTGGACCGAGGCCGACAATTTTTTTAAAGAGAAGGAATACCAAAAAAGCATAGACGCATTTTTCGACTACCTGTGCGATGAAGAACAGGATAACGTGAAACTGGAAAAAAAGGACGGCGTTACCCATTTTACCGTGTACCAGGGTTCGAAGGTGGTGAACGGGGAGGTAACCAGCGACCGGGTAAGGGCAGAAATAAAAATGGCCAGGATGCCGGAGCCCAGCATACCCGTGATGCGCCGCCTGCTCGAAATGAACTTCAACCTGTACTACTCGCGCTTTTCGATGAAAGACGACCTGGTATGCATGCAGTTCAACACGCCGCTAAATACGGCTACACCCAATAAAATGTATTATGGACTGAAAGAACTTGCCACCAAAGCCGACAAACAGGACGACCTGCTGATCAGCGAATTCAAATTTCTCGAGCCCGTTGAAACCGACCACGTGCAGCAACTGCCGGAAGGCGAAAAGGAAGTGAAATACCAATACCTGCAAAATTGGATCAAATCGACGCTGGACCATGTTGAAACGCTGGATGCCGAAAAGTTTTCGGGCGGCATTTCTTACCTGCTGCTGACCCTCGTTTTCCGGATCGACTACCTCATCTCTCCCGAAGGAAAACTATTGAACGAGCTGGAAAAGATCGCTTCGATCTATTACAGCAAAGACGATAAATCCAATCCTGCACGTAACCCGTCGATGATAACGGCGCTGCAAAAATTACTGGAGAAGAGCCGGGAAGATATTTTCGCCCATTTCTTCAGATCGAAGTACACGTTTGCCATCGTGGTGCCGCACAACCTGAAATCGATAAGCGAAACCATCCAGGCGTCGTTGCAGAATATGATTTGGTACCGCGACAATAATTACCCCGATATCGCGAATAAAGTGATGGAATACGGCTTCGCTTACAGCCAGTACTCGTACAGCCTGCCGCGCCCGCTTTCGGAATTATTCCGGCTGTTCATGCATGTGAACTACAATAGCTACTTCACTGCGCTCGGATTTTCGCAGCAGTATTACAACGATGAAAAGAATGATTTCAACCAGGATCCGATCACCGACAGGATCGAGGCCATCGTTAATTACTGGAAACATAAATACGCATCTCTAAATTTTAAAACGAGGAAATTAAAATTCGACACGCTGGTGAACTTTAACCAGAGCTTTTTGCAGGAAGTAACCGAACTGAACTTTGATTAATACATGGAATTCCAGGAGATCATAGAAAACTACCAGCCGGCGATCATACAGATAGCCTCCAACGGCAGCACCGGTACGGGCTTTTACCTCGACCAGTACCATCTTATTGTTACAAACGAACACGTGGTGGGAAAAGCGGCGGAAGTTACCATTGCCGGCAAGTCGTTTCATAAAATGCTGTCATCCGTGTGGTACACCGACAAAAAGCACGACCTCGCCTTCCTGCAGCCACCGCCCGGTGCGGCCTTCCCGGCATTACCGCTCGGTCAATACGAATCGCTGAAAGACGGAGACGAAATAATTGCCATCGGCCATCCTTATGGCCTCAACTACACCGCCACGCAAGGTGTAATCTCAAAAGCCGACAGGGTAAGGCAGGGCCTGCATTTTATCCAGATAGACGCCGCAATCAACCCGGGAAACAGCGGCGGGCCGCTCGTCAACATCCGCGGAGAAGTGATTGGCATCAACACATTCATCATCAGGGGCGGCGATAACCTTGGTTTTGCATTGCCGGTTTCTTATATGAAAACCGCGCTCGACCTGTATGCTCCGTACAAGGGTACGCCCGCAACGAGATGCCCCAATTGCAACTTTCTCGTGCTTATTTCCAATATCGAGTCGGGGAAGTATTGTCCGTCGTGCGGCACAGAGGTAAAGATCCCGGAAGTACCAATTACCGAATATACACCCGGCGGAACGGTGAAGCTGGTGGAAGATATTTTAAAGGACCTTGGCAAAGATATAAAGCTGGCGCGCGACGGAACCAACAAGTGGGAAGTGAAAGAAGGCAGTGCTAAAATCAAGATTACCTATAACACGGAAACATTTTTTATCAGCGGCGACGCGTATTTGTGCCAGCTTCCGGAAGATGCGCATCAAATTAAAACGTTGTACCAGTTTCTGCTGAGGGAAAACTATAACAAGATTGATGGATTAGTTTTAAGTTGCGTTAGTCAGAACATCGTGCTCTCGGCTGTTTTGTACGATATGGATATGACGAAGGAAAGCGGCTTGAAAATGTTTGAGAACCTGTTTAAAAAGGCCGATGAGTACGACAAGATACTGATAGAACAATTTGGCTGTGTGCCCAGACTGGAAGAACCTTAACAATGCAGCAACGAAAAAGATTAACGCCGGGCCAGGCGTTGCAGAACATAAAACAATTTTGTGCGTACCAGGACAGGAGTCATTCGGAGGCAAAGGAGAGATTGTATTCCTTCGGACTAAATACCACAGAAGTGGAAAACATTGTTTCAGAACTCATCCAGGAAGATTATCTGAACGAAGAAAGATTTGCAAGAGCGTTCGCCCGCGGGAAGTTCCGGATGAAGAAATGGGGAAAAGTGAAGATCAAATATGAGCTGAAACACCGGCAGGTAAGCGAATACTGCATCAGGAAGGCATTCACTGAAATTGATGAGGTGGAATACGAAAAAACTTTGCGGCATCTGCTTGAACAAAAGGCCGCATCGCTGAAAAGCGAGAAGAACATTTTTGTGAAAAAAAGAAAGCTCACGGATTACCTGTTGCAGAAGGGTTTTGAGCGCGACATTATCATCAGTATGATCAATGAACCTGCATAACATGAAACAACCTTCGGAAACTTTGCTCGTTACATTGGTGCAGGCCAACCTGCATTGGGAAGATAAGGATGCAAACCTTAGCATGTTCGACAAAATGATCCGCTCGGCAGAAAGCAAAATGGAGGTGGTGGTGCTGCCGGAAATGTTTAACACCGGCTTCAGCATGGAACCCAAAAAGCTGGCCGAAAGAATGGACGGGCCATCGGTGGCATGGATGAAAAAAATTGCTGCCGATTTAAAAATAATACTCGTTGGCAGCGTCATCATTGAAGAAGACGGCAAGTATTACAACCGGCTCGTTTGGATGCTGCCTACAGGAGAAACGGGTTACTACGATAAAAGGCATCTGTTTGCGTACGGTGGCGAAGACGATCAATTCAGCCGCGGCAACAAACGGCTAATCGCGTCAGTGAAAGGATGGAAGCTCAACCTGCAGGTTTGTTATGATTTACGGTTCCCGGTATGGGCCCGCCAGTCTGTGCCATTGCATCCCCTGCCCGATGGCGGATTTGAGAGAGAAACGAATGATGATAATGCGCAGCCGGAGTACGACGCTTTGATCTACGTTGCCAACTGGCCGGAAAAAAGAAAGCATGCCTGGATAACGTTATTGCAGGCGAGGGCGATCGAGAACCAGTGTTATGCAGTGGGTGTGAACAGGGTCGGGACAGATGGCAACGGCATTCTCTATTCGGGCGATTCGATGGTTGTTGATCCCATGGGTGAAATTGTAGAAACGGAGGCGCACGAAGAAAAACTTCTCACCTACACGTTAACACTCCAAAAATTGACGAATGTGCGCAGCAAGCTGCCGTTTCTAAAAGATGCGGATCCTTTTATTATCGGGAGTTAGCGTCAATAATCATCTTCCTGACCGCCTCTATCTTTACATCAATGCCCTGCTTTATGTCTTCGGCCGTTGGCGACACATAAACATCCGGCATCACTCCCCTGCCTTCTTTTACAAGGTTTCTGCGCATAACGAACCGAAATTTCGGTATTCCCAACCGCAGTTTCGTGTTGGGAAGCGTTACTTCAGGAATGATCCACGCGGTATTTCCATACGCTCCCCCACCCGTCTCCTCTCCTACTATCGTTACATTTTTCTGTCCTTTCAATTCTTCGGCAAATAATGTTGTGGCAGAAAATGAATTGCCTCCTGTGAGGATGTAAATATTTTTATCGAAGTGATATTTTTTGAAAGGCTTGAAAGTATGCCGTTCAAAATATCCGAAATGGAAGTTGCCGTCGCTGTGCTTTTTGGTGATGATGGTGGTGATCAGCCAGTAGACAGGCTGCAGGCGAATGTAATCGCGGTATTTGCTGGACCGCTTTATGGTGTACAACGAGTCGGCTATCGTGAAGGGATGATCAGACAGGTACTGGGTAAGCAATGTTGAGTTCACCGCATCGCCACCGCCATTCGACCGCACATCTATTACCAGGTGTTGGATGCCGAGCGCTTTAATTTTTTTAAACGAGCTTTTGAAAAACTTCCGCAGCTTGTTGCCTCTCGAAAAGCTGTTGAGCATCATATAGGCCGATTTCAGGGTCGTGTCCACCTGCACGTGCCGTGTGGCAAATGAGCGCAGTGTGCGTCTTTCTTTGGGCGTATATTTTTCAGGTTTGAATTCCGACTTGTCAGCCGAATCTTTCACCGGCACGAATATGGGAACGACCGTTTCCTTTTCAAAGCCACCGGCATCTACATATTGTATGTTGAACGAGTCGGTGAGGCCAAACACGTTTTTATACAGCACACCGAATGATCCATAAGAGCTCATGGCCTGGTACCGGCCAACTTCCGAAAACCCGTCGCCGGTGATGTAGTTGAAAAACGTGTCGATCAGCTTTTTTGCGGGTTTGCCGTTTATTGCGGTAACAACGGTTCCGCGCTTCAGTAACGAATCTTTTTTGTTGAGGTTGGCGGTTACCGCCAATGTATCATCCCACACCTTGAATGCCAGTGGAAAGAGTTTAATGTCGGCAGTGTCGAGGTATTTAGAATACCTGGCTGAATAGTTAACGTACGTGTGGCCGCATCGTATGCTGCTGATCACTTTTGTGAGCAGTGTGCGGAACTGCCGCTCGGTCAGGGAATCGGTGATGCTTTCGAGCCCTTCTGTGAATTGTTCATCCATTGTTGATTTTGGTGTGAACCAGTAAAGGCTGGGATGCATTTCTTCCAACGATCCGCGAAAAATATTATAGTCTTCTTTTAATGCTGAAACCGGGTATTTTTTATTGACGATGGAAACCCTGCTGACGGAGCACGAGAAAAGCAAGGTGCAGATAACGATCACCCATCCGCATGAAGCCAGGCGCATAAAAGAATGATAAGGCAATTTTTTATTGGTGTACGGATTAATCATTTAAATGCATTCCATCCCTGTGCTGTGATATCGTGCAGATTACCACCTTTTGTAATGATCTTGCTGCCTTCAGCAATATCTGTAACATATCCTATCACGCTGATCTGTTCATTCAATACCAGCTTGTCGTGTTCGGCCTGCGGTATCGTGAACAACAACTCGTAATCCTCGCCTCCGCTGAGTGCGCATGCGGTGGGATCGATTTCGAACTTGAAGGCAGCGCTTCTCATTTCTTCGGCAATAGGAATTTTTTCTTCGTAAAGACGGCATCCCACCCCACTTTGCCTGCAGATGTGCAGCATCTCGGAGCTGAGGCCATCGCTGACGTCCATCATGGAAGTGGGAAGGATGTTCTGTTCTTCAAAAAATTCGATAATATCTTTTCTTGCCTCTGGTTTTAGCAGTTTACTGATCACGTATTTTTCTCCTTCCAGGTCGGGCTGCACTTCGGGGCTTTCCATGAAGATCTTTTTTTCTCTTTCCAGGAAAAGAAGTCCCACGTACGCCGCGCCCAGATCGCCGGAACAGCAGATAAGGTCGCCGGGTTTAGCGGTGCTTCTTTTCACCACCTTTTCGGGTAGCACCTCACCGATGGCTGTCACCGAAATGATAAACCCTTTCTGAGACGAGCTGGTATCCCCTCCCACCAGGTCCACACCATAGGCATCGCAGGCCGCATACACACCGTCATAAAATTCGTTGAGTGCCTCGAGGCTGAACCGGTTGCTGAACCCCACGCTCAATGTAATTTGGGTAGGCGTGGCGTTCATAGCGTACACGTCGCTCAGGTTTACAATAACGGATTTATAGCCGAGATGTTTTAGGGGAGTATAAACGAGATCGAAATGAACGCCTTCTATCAAAAGATCGGTGGTGATGACGGTTTGCCTGCCAAAATGATCAATAACGGCGGCATCATCTCCTACGCCAAGCACCGAAGAAGCATTCTGCAGCTCAATATTCTTTGTGAGGTGGTCGATCAGCCCGAATTCTCCCAACGATGATATTTCTGTGCGCATGATGATGCTTATGTTTAAGTTCTTTTACACCCTGTCGTTCACCCAATCCAGCAGTTCGTTGTGTATGTGGCCGTTCGTGGCAATAATGCGCGGCTGGTAGGGCGAATAATCCTTTCCTTCGAAGTCCGTCACTTTACCGCCGGCCTCTTCTACCATCAAAAAGCCCGCGGAGCTGTCCCACGCGTTCAGCTTGTGTTCATAGAAACCATCGAACCTTCCCGATGCTACCCAGCAGAGATCGATAGCCGCCGAACCGAGGCGCCGCACGGGCACGCCTTTGCGAATGAGCCGGTTAAAAACGTCAAGCGGACCATTGGGCATGTCGAGATAGGTGTAAGGGAAACCTGTTACAATGCACGACGCTATCACTTCTTTCTTTTCGCTTACCGAGATCTTTTCTCCGTTCAGCGTGGCGCCTTTCCCTTTTTCGGCGAGAAAAAATTCATCGAGCAGTGGATTATACACCGCTCCCATGATCATCTGGCCGGCCTTTTCCAGGCCGATGGAAACGCAGCACAGCGGAATGCCATGAGCATAGTTTACCGTGCCGTCTATCGGGTCGATGATCCATTTGTATTCAGATGCCATGCTAAGCTCTCCCGATTCTTCGCTCAGTATGAAGTGATCGGGAAACGCCTCGCGGATGGTGTCCATTATCGCTTTGTCGGCGGCATGGTCGGCTTCTGTAACGAGGTTATTGATGCCTTCCTTATTGCTTATCTTGAGTGTTTTGCTGTTGAAGTAGTATTTCAGTATCTCTGCCCCCGCCTCCGTGGCGTTGATCAATGTTTCTTTTAGCATGGCGCAAAGATAACATGCCTCGCCAAACGGCAGACCATCATTTTGCCTGGTAAGTAACGCGGTAAACGGCGTTGGCATGGTCGTCGGAAATGAGCATAGACCCGTCTTTCAGAAAAAGAACATCAACCGGCCGGCCCCAGGCTTCACCATTGGTGAGCCAACCTTCGATAAACGGCTTATATCCTGTGACTGCGTTTCCGTCAATTGTCGCCACCATTATCCGGTAGCCGATGGGTTTCGAGCGGTTCCAGGACCCATGCTCCGCGATAAAAATCTGGTTTTTGTATTGTTCGGGAAACATGCTGCCTGTATTGAATTTCATTCCGAGCGCCGCTCCGTGCGGTGTAAGCGTTGAAGCGGGGGCCTTGTAATCGCCGCAGTTTTTTCCATTGCCGAATTCCGGGTCGGGAATTACGCCGGCATGGCAGTAAGGATATCCAAAGTGTTCATCTTTTTGGCTGGCAATATTCAATTCATCAGCCGGCATATCGTCACCCAGTTCGTCGCGCCCGTTATCGGTGAACCAAAGTTCCTTTGTTTGCGGGTGCCATGCAAAGCCCACCGAGTTGCGGATGCCGTGCGCATACACTTCCAGGCCGCTGCCGTCGGCGTTCATGCGGGTGATGGACGCAAAACGTTTGTCTTTTTCGCTATCGTTGCAGATGTTGCAGGGCGCGCCAACCGGCACATACAGCTTGCCATCGGGGCCGAAGGCGATATACTTCCAGCCATGGTGTTCTTCAGATGGAAAGCTATCGTTGATCAGCACCGGCTTTGCAGGATTTTCGAGCGTAGACTCGATATTATCGATCCTGTAAACTTTGTCGATTTCAGCGATGTACAGGGCGCCATCGTGAAAAGCCACACCGTTAGGCGCATTCATGTCGTTGGCTACGGTGTATTTTTTCTCCGCCACGCCATCGCCGTCGGCATCAACAAGCGCATACACGTTTTTGCCTTTCCTGTTGCCCACGAACACGGTTCCATTGTCGCCAAGCGCAAGTGAGCGGGCGTTATTCACGTCCGTCGCGAAAAAAGAGATCGAGAATCCTTCCGGCAGCTTAAGTTTTGAAAGCTGCGGATCGTCTTTTTTCTCGAGCGCCTTATTTTTTGGTTCGCATGAAATGAGTGCCGTAATAATGAGCAGGAAAAGAACGAAGTATACTTTCATGAATGCGTTTAGTTTATGATCCATTAATTTAAGCAATTTTCCTGCCTCCTCATTCTATGGCTTCAATTGTTCAAGCAAACCGATGATCTTGTCTTTGTCGGCCAGTGCCTTTTCCAGGGTGGCAATTTTCTCGCGCAGCAACCTGGCGGTTTCATCCTGTGCAGGATAAGTTGCCTGCTCTTCCAGCCACATGCCCGGCATCAGTTCGCCGTTGTAGCCGGCATCAACGATCATTTTACCCCTGCCGGTGAGCACCCAGGTTAAATTAAGATCGCGATAGGCGGTGCCAATCTTTTCAAGTATTTCCGACCCGATGGTGCCTTTGCCCTTTTGCTGTTTTTTGAGATAGCCATTCGCAATATCGCAGGCGCGTTCGAATGCATAGGGGCTGAGGCGATGATGGTCGAGGTAAGCAAAAATTCTTTCTATTACTCGCATGGTGAAAAAACGGTAAAAAAGTTAGAAAATAGGGGAACATAATTTTCGAAAACCATTGACTTGTGTTTAGACTTGCATTGTCAATATGGTTTTTCAAATAAAGGGAGAATGTATGGAAGATCAACCGTGTTGACACGGTAAAACAAACGTATTAACCTCTAAAAACCTGGTTTATGAACGCAATGGATCATCACGAAGCCTGGGAAATGAAACCACGGAAATTGTCGATCGAAGAACTTGAGCATCCTGAAAAAGTGATCGAGGAGTTTTTTCAATTCGCGCATCTGCCGCAGGTACGCTGGTACATGTGGGAAGAATTGAAGACGCTTGTCACTGGTTGTTTTAACCATTTGGAAAGCAGGGAACGCTGCGGGCTCATTTATTTTCATGAGCAATTGGAAAAATTGGTGGAAGTTGTACACGTGCTGCACGAGAGAAATCAGCTTGCAAAGCACTGACAATATGAATATAGCGGGAAGATATTAGTTTTATTTCTAAGGTCTTCCCGCTGTATTTATGGCATTACCACATGTCTTAATTTGCAATGCAGTGATATTTCGGTGATTATTACCGAACTTCGTAAAAATAAGCTGATAAAGATGTTATATGTTCACGTTTGGAATAAATACCTGCCGATTATTCGAATACTAATGAAAAAATCCGCTGCAGGAGCCCAAACGCTGGATTTGAACCGCATAGATT
The DNA here is from genome assembly GCA_946885665.1 of uncultured Chitinophagaceae bacterium. Next base: position 23,068 of record CAMPGT010000006.1, read on the forward strand.
TTGAGAAAGCAGGCAGCGGACGTAAAGCGGGATATAAGTTTACCATCGACCTGGTGAACGGAAAAGTTTCCAATATCATTAGCGGATCGCCCTTGGCCAGTGACCTGGCATCTGTGCTCCTCAACGATCCGGCCAGTAAGGCAATTCTCTCTAACGCCGACATCAGTATCACCCTCAATACCAAGTTCCAGCTTGGCATCCAGAATAAAAATGGCGCCGATCTCCAACTACAGGAGGCTCAGAAAAACGCGGAAGAAGGTAAGGAAGACACAGATTCGCAGTAAAAAGAGAGTAACCAGGTATTCAAAATGCACCCCCTGTTAGTTCAGTGAGGGATCGGAAAACGTATCGCCCTGCGACAAATCACCGGTCTCATATCCCTTTTTGAACCAGTACATTCTTTGTTGGGATGTGCCGTGTGTGAAGGCATCCGGCACCACCGTTCCCTGTGCCTCGCGCTGCAGCCGGTCATCGCCAATGGCATTCGCAGCATTCAATGCCTCCTCGATATCGCCATCCTCCAAAATTTTCGCCCTGTTGGCGTAATGCGCCCATACGCCCGCATAAAAGTCGGCCTGCAGCTCCATTTTCACCGATATCTTGTTGAATTCGGTTTCGCTCATCTGCTGCCTTGCCCGGGCTACTTTTTCGGAAGTTCCCAATAAGGTCTGAACATGATGGCCCACCTCATGCGCCACTACGTAAGCCATTGGAAAATCCCCCGGCGCATCGAACCGCGATTGCAGCTCCTCATAGAAAGAAAGATCAACGTATAATTTATGGTCGGCCGGACAATAAAAAGGTCCGGAGGCGGCACTCGCTGTACCGCATCCGGACTGCACTGCATTTCTAAAAAGGACCAGGGTGGGTTCCTGGTAACCTGCTCCGTGTTGTTGAAAGAGGTTGTTCCACACGTCTTCGGTTTCGGCCAGCACAACCTTTACAAACTGCGCCCTTTCATCGTCGGCCGCTTTCTCTTCGGGGCTTAATTCCTGGGCCGGTTGCTGACCGGGCATCAGTTGGGGCAATTGCGAAGCGTCGCCACCGCCGAGCAAAAGGTTAAGTACAACAATGATGATCCCAATCACTCCGCCACCAACGGCAACGCCGCCTGCCGATACGCCCCGCCTGTCTTCAACATTTGAGCTCTGCCTTCTGCCCTGCCATAACATATGTCATCGTTTTATTTACGCTTTCTTCTCGAGCAGTTTAAAGATCTGGTCGAGCTGCGGAAGAATGATAATGCGTGTGCGACGGTTGCTGGCTCTACCTTCCTTGCTATCGTTCGATACGAGAGGCAGATACTCGCCGCGACCGCCGGCGGTCATTCTCACAGGGTCGATGCTGAAACTGTTCTGGAGGATACGGGTTACAGATGTGGCGCGTTTAACGCTAAGATCCCAGTTATCAACAATACAAGCGTTCTTAATGGGCACAGAATCTGTGTGGCCTTCAATGAGGATGTCCAACGAAGGATTAGCATTCAACACTCTTGCCACTTTTCCGAGAACGCTGAGCGCCTCGTCAGAAACCACTGAGCTGCCGCTTTTAAACAGTAATTTATCAGATATGTTGATAAAAACCACACCTTTTTCGACCTGGATGTTGACGTCTTCGTCATTCACATCGGCCAGGGCGCTTTTCAGGTTCATGACGAGCGCCATATTCAGCGAATCCTTTCTTGCCATGGCGCCCTGCAGATCCTGGATGTAAGCATCCTTGGCACCGATATTTTCAAGCGATTTTTTCACACTTTCTGCCTGTGTGGCCGACAGTACGGAGAGGTCTTTCAGTTGGTTCAAAACATTGCTATTGTTTTCTTTCAGGAACGCATTTTCTTTTTTAAGCGCGTCGAGCTCTGTTTGCATGTTTGCTTTTTGACGGGCCGAAAAATCTTCACAGTTCTTCAGATCCGACTGAAGCCTTGCATACTCTTTATTCAGATCTTCATAGCGCACCTGTTGTGCTTTATATTTTTTTGAACTTACGCAGGAATAGAGAAGTACGGTCGAGAGAAGGAGAAAAAGTGCTTGTTTTAACATGATTTACCAGATTAATTTTTAACAGGGATAAAGGTAAATGTTACCCGCAATTAAATGGCTCCGCACATAAAAAAAAGGCTGTTTCGTCAGAAACAGCCTCATTTCAAGCTCCCTGTCTATTGCCATTGACAATATTATTGTTGCGTAGTTGTATCCATAGGAGTGGGAGTGGTCATCGATGTGTCTGTATTATTATCGCCAGGCATTGGAGTTGTCATAGTCGTATCAGTTGTCATAGGTGGTGATTGCGTTTCATTTCCTGTTGAATTTTCGGGTGTATCACAGCCGATAATTGATGCTATTGCTAAACCGGCAATAAATAGAATGCTTTTCATGAGAATTACTTTAGTGTTATGAATATGATTGCTGGGGGTATATCCTAAAAAAACGTTCCATTAAAGGATGCCCTGAAATATCTACAAATGATGCAAGAGTAAGAGGTTGTTTATTAGCGGATTGCAAAAACGGCCGGCTTTAAAAACAAGGAAATTTTAATATTCCTTTAATGTAGCAATACTTCTACAAAAGAAAAGCCCAATCATAGGGTACGAACCTAAATTGAGCTTTTTCACCTTCAAACACGTGAAGTTTTACGTCCTCACTCTTAGCCGTTCAATATTTTTGATTTGGATACATAAACATTCGTGGGATGATAGATAAAGAGGCAGGTGCCTTCTTTGATCGTATTGATAATTTCATCCCTTTCACAGGAAGGAACAGCCGGACATCCGAAGCTTCTGCCTGTAAATGGATTTTCGTCGAGGAACTCGTCACCGATGTAATCCGCCCCGTGAATCACGATTTTTCTGGCCATGGCCTTATCGTTGATGCCTTTTTCAAGTCCGTCAATACGAAGCGACAGACCGTGCTGGCCGTAGTAAACGCTGCGAGTAACGTAAAAGCCAAGGCTGCTTTTGTGAGATTCGGGCTTGTTGGAGAACGATGTGGCGAATTCGCGGCCGGAGTTCCTGCCATGCGCCACATAAGTGTTCTTATACAGTTTCATGTCTGTGAGGTTGATCACATACATCCTTTTATTCCGGGAAGACTGGCTGAAATCACAAATGGTGAGATAGTCGGTATTAATGACCCTGCCGGTTTCGGCAAGTTTGAGAAACCCTCTCCATGCGTAGCGGAACGCCTTTTCGTTCAATCCAAAATCTTCGAGCCTTAAACTGTCGTAGAGTACCGCAACGCTGGCATTTTTAAGTGCGTTAAATGATGCATGCATCGAGCTCACGGCAAACGGAACTGTTTTACCGCTCGAACCGTTCATAAAAACAGGAGAAAAAAGCAACAAAGAGAAGAAACTCGAAACAACAACATTCTTCATCGTACGATGCATGTCATAGGGTTTTTTCGGATAAATATTGGCTTACTTAAACGAATACAGGATCCAAAATATTATGGATAACCCACGCTCACAAGACTTATACCGGAATTATTTTATTGTTTGTTAAAAGAAAAATTTAACGGCATAAGCGAAAACGCTTAGGTTCCTCGAAGATATTGTAAATGAGTTAACCGCGCGCATTATCAGAATTTTTTCTCATCCCGAACTCGTTCGCGTAAATGCGGATCATGATGATGAAAAGGGAGATTAGGATGGGACCGAAGATGATGCCGATGAAACCGAACATGTTAACGCCGATGATGACGCCGAAAACGGTGATCATGGGATGCACGTCGCCGAGCCTGCGGGCCAGCCAGAACCTGAAGATATTATCGACACTGCCGATTACCGCCAGGCCAAAGCCCAACACCACGAACCCCCTCACGGTTTCGCCGTTGGCAAAAAGCACCAACGCGAGTGGAATATAGGCCAACGCCGCCCCAACAACAGGCAGCAAGGCGGTAAATGCAGTGATCACAAACCAGAAAAAGGGTTCCGGAACCCCAATGGCGATGTACCCTATCAACCCCACTACCCCTTGCATAATGGCAATAAGGGGAATGCCGATGGCATTGGAGAGGACCATTTTGTTCAGGTCCTTGCGCAGCAACAGGAGGTTTTCGTCTTTCAGGGGGGCCCATTCATAGAAGCGCGACTCCATTTTGCGCCCTTCGGTAAGCATGAAATACAGGATAAAATACATGACGATTATTGCCACCAGCGTGCTGAGCGTGGCGCCGAGCACCTGCGGCAGCGTTTGGGCGCCCCAGTTCGTGAGCTTTTCGATATTGGTTTCTGTAAGGAGATTGAGCTGGTACTTCTGCTCGTATTGCTGAATGAATTCTTTGATCTTCAGCAGCACCTCGCCGAAATGCTGGATGGCGAAGCCGATCTTGGAAGACATCATATTGATGAGGATGTAGATGGGCAGCAGGATGATAAGGAACGAAAGAAACATCAGCAAAATGGCGGCCCACGTCTTCCTCCATTTGTATTTTCCCTCAAGCATGAACATGTACTTTCTCATCATCACGTACAAAGTGTAGGAACCGAGAAAAGCCGGAAGGAACGTTCTTAACTGCGTAAACAAGATCCAGCCAAGAATAAGAAGAAAGGATAACAGCAAAACCTGGCGGATGGCATTATTTGGAATTTGGGTCATAGCTGATCAACATTAATAAATCTTGTGCCGCAGGTGTTTTAGCACGTTCGTACCTTAAAAGTAAGCGAACGGGAAATTATACGCACCGGTTTTTTGGCAGGGCCTCGCGGTATTTCCACAGCTTAAATTCGGTGACCACACCGGCTGGCGATGGTGGAATGACGATGCCGCTTTTAGGTCCGCCGGCATTGCGTTTCACCTTTTTCAGCTCCCATCGTTGCTGAAAAGCGGGGAGTACGTCGGGGCGTTGCGTTGATACAAAGTGAAAAAAATCGTCGGTAAGCCCAAGGGTTTCTTCTTTTCCGGTGTTGAAAAAAGTGATGTTGCCTGCGCCGGAGGGCGAAGGGAGGCCGGTAACCAACAGGTGCCTTGTTTTTTCGAGGTCGGCGCCCATGATGACCGAGAAATTTTTGAAAGCCGAGTTGGCCCCGCTGGTGCTGGTGAAGATCAGTTTCCTGATGTGCGGAAGGCGCCTCAGCACATACTTCTTCAGGTCGTGGTTATAGGCGATGTTTCGCAGGTCGGCATCGTTCGACGACATGGGGTGCTTCCTGCTGCACGATACTATCGTGTCGGATAGTCCCACGCAGTAATCGTTCTGCCACCTTTTTATCCCGGCAAGGTTTTGCTGCGGGGTGCCGCTGAAAAAATCGTAGCCACGGTGGTGGTAGATGTCATGAATGATTTTCCAAAGGGATCCTTTGTTGCCGTAGAAGTAATCGATATACAGTTTTTCTCTCAGTGCGGTATTGGGAGGAAAGGTGCCGATGATCAGGTATTGCCAGTTTTTTGCCGGATCAAAACGATGCAGGTGCGGATGGGATTCGCGGGGCGTCATGTTAAAAAAGATGATTCCATACAATATCATAAACATCCGTAGCCTCAACCATTCGATTTTCCGCCGGCGAATCGGTGATCAGCACCGCATGATATTTTTCTTCTGTTTCCGTGGATCCGTGAGAGCCTTTTACCAGGCCCGCATCCAGCGGAATAACATCCATTACATATCTCAACCCCGATTTTTTTCGCAGCAGCTTATAACCAGCTCTCGCCTTCGACGTCATAAACATCTCTACCGGATCATAGCCCGGCTTTTTATGAATATCCACTACTCTCGCATAATCCGGCGCCACCGCATCATCGAGCCAAAAGTAGTAGGTAAACCAGCTTCGCTGATCGGCCATCAACACAAAATCGCCCGAACGCTCATGATCGATATGATACTTTTTCTGTTCTTCCTTATCCAGCACCCTGGCAACACCCGGAATGGCCGAAACAATTTCCGACACCTGCCTGGTTGCACCCGGATCGTTGATGTAAATATGAGCCACCTGGTGATCGGCAACGGCAAAAGCTTTCGACGCGCCTGCATCGAGCAGCTCGAGGCCCCTTTCAATCCTTATACCCAACAAGCCATTTTGCCTCAGCAAGCGATTGATGTGTATCGGATTGCTGACCGGCGAAATGCCATACTCCGACAGTAAGATGATGCTGGCTCCGGCGGGGGAATAGTAATTCACCAACTCCTGCACCAGCGTGTCGATTTCACCCAGCTCTTTTTTGATCTTTGCCGGGTCAGGACCGAACTTCTGAAGGCAGTAGTCGAGATGGGGAAGATAAATGAGTGTAAGGGTGGGATCGTATTTTTTATCCGTATAAATGGAGGCGTTAGCGATCCACCGGCTCGAAGTGATGTCGGCGCCGGGCCCCCAGAATTTGAATAGCGGAAACTGTCCGAGTTCTCTTTGCAATTCGTCGCGCAGCTCAGCAGGATGAGAATAACAGTCGGGCATTTTTCTTCCGTCTGCCAGGTAATTGGGGCGCGGCGTTACCGAATAATCGGCGGTTGAGTACATATTGTACCACCAAAACATCTTCGAAACGGTAAACGACGGATCGTGCTTTCGTGCTCTATCCCAAATCTTTTCGCCGTTGACAAGATAGTTGGATTGCTTCCAGAATTTTATTTCAGCGTCGGTTTTATCGTACCACCCATTGCCGACAATTCCATGGTCGGACGGCCATTTTCCGGTTACATATGTGGATTGCACCGCGGTGGTAACTGCCGGCAGCATTGGAGCAATGTGCCGGAGCGTTCGGCTCTCAACATATTTTTTCAGGAACGGCGTATGTTCGCCAATCACCGAAGAAGATAATCCAACAATATCTATAACAACAGTTTTATTCATCACTTATTCCTTTTCTGCCGTTTCATGTTTCAGCACATTGATCACCCACTTTAGTTCGCGAACGATGGATTCGCCAATGGGCAGGCGCATCTCTGTTGGCAGTACCTCCCAGGTGTACGTTTCGATTTCAAGATGGAAGGTGAAAGGCGTTGCCTCATGTATTGCGAGAACTTTTTCTATTTCGTGCCGCGTGGAACCGAGAACACCGTAGCTGCTCACAAAAAGAGGAACGTGAAAATGCGCGCGCCATTCCACCACGTCTTTATTTTCCGAGTCATCGATCGCAAGGGGCATGTCGCGATACAAAATGAACTGCCCGTTGTTTTTCTTTGCCATCACCTGGTGCAGGTAAACAGGTTCGTTAAATGTAGAGAATGCGCCAATTACTTTTTTTCTCTCATCCATGTTTTGCGAAAGGGGCGCCTTCAATGCCGCACTGATCTGTATTTTCCCTGTTTTTATTCCCAGCGACCTTAGCTGCTCGATAACATGGTGGTGATCTTCGTAGCAGATGGCGAAGTGGCACACATCGTAGCAAATCTGCACATGCTCTCTCAAAAGCGAAGTGGCCTCATCTTCGTTCACTTTGTAACGGTCCTGTATAAACGTAGTGCCCATCGGCACGAGATACTGCACGTACCATTGCATGAATTCGGTGCCGTTTCCGAGAAGGCCGTCGGGCTCGGGTTCAATATCAATATGAATGAGTTTACCGGTTGCCCTGTTTATCCTGATCAACTGGTCAACAACATCCAGCAAATGCATGGTCGCTTTTTGGTACACGTCGGGCAGGTCCTCTTCCTTGTGCCAGAATTTGTAAGAAAGTGGCGATGTTGAAATGCCTCCATCCATACCTTCGGGCAGCAGGGCCGCGAGTATCTGCGCAAGACGGATGGTGTATTGCACCCTGTCGGCCGACAACCAGTCGGGCGCATGCACATTATCTTTCACCACAGTGTTGTGGAAACCGCCGTAAGGAAAACCATTCATGGTAAACAGGTAGCATTCATTTTCGTTCAGCCATTTCCTGAATTCGTCGAGGTTTTCCTGCTTGCGCAATTCGAGGCTCGCCACATTGGAAAGGCGCAGGCCGATGCCGAAAGGATTGAAAGGTGACACCTGCTGTTTTACCAGCGGGATATTTTCACGCAGTTTCGCAAAATGATCGGACCATGTTTCGCCCGAATGAATATTACTGCAATAAGTAAGATGTCCTCTTGATGTTTGCATATGCTTTATTTACGCGAAGGCCTTCAGCCATTCACTTGCCTTACACAAAGTTGTTGTATCCAGCTCATTCACCTCAACACCTTTTCCGATGCCGTCCAGCAGCATGATCGTGAGTTTGCCCCCGAGGTGTTCACGAAATTCGTTGAGGCCCTTGAGAACCGGAGTATTGTTGTCACTGATTTCCATTAAAGGATGCGTCACCGCGAAGCCAAGCGTTTTCAGCAGATGGATGATGCTGTTGGCGTCGCTTTCGGAAATTCTCCCTGAAAGGAAGGAATAGGCGCTGTCGAGCGCGATGCCTAATGCAACGGCCTCGCCGTGTCTTATCGAGAAACCCGAAAGTTGTTCGAGTTTATGCGCGCTCCAGTGTCCAAAATCCAATGGCCTCGACGAGCCCAATTCAAACGGGTCGCCGCTGGCAATATGGTCCAGGTGCATTTGCGCACAGCGCCATACCAGGTATTTCATCGCTGCGTCATCGCGTCTTGATACGGCGGCTGCATTTGCCTGCAGCCAATCGTAAAATATGCGGTCCTTGATCAGCGCCACTTTCACCGCTTCGGATGTGCCGGATATCCACTCGCCGTGACTGAGGGTGGACAGGAAATTGAAATCGTTAAACACTGCAGCAGGCGGCGCGAAGGACCCGAGAAAGTTCTTCTTTCCAAAATAGTTGATGCCGTTCTTCACACCCACGCCCGAATCGTTTTGTGAGAGTACCGTGGTGGGTATGCGGATGTGCCTGATGCCCCTGTGCGACACTGCGGCGGCATATCCCACCAGGTCCAAAACCGAACCGCCGCCAATGGCTGCAATGAACGAGTGCCTGTCGATCCCGTGCCTGTCAACCGCACTCACCACGCGGTAAAACAACTGTTCGTCGTTTTTGGCCGCCTCGCCTCCGGGTACGACCATTATTTCGCTCACGAGGCTAAAGCCGGGAATATCTTTTAAATACTGTTGAATTTCGTTTTTGAGTTGCGGGTGATGTTCGGCAACGCCCGAATCAATCACGAAGAATACCTTCTTCGCGGTATCCGTTTTTTGTGAATGCAGAAAATTGCTAAAAGTGTTGTTTGCCGGATTAAAAACCTTGTCGGTGAAATATACTTTGTATTCGAACCTGACGCTGAAACGCTGCTGTAAATGCTCCATCTTATCTTAATACGCCATAAAGAATTATCAATCGTTAAAAATACGAATTAATATTACGTCACGGCGAACGCGCGCGCAAGCAGGAGCGAAAGGGGAAGAAGAATAATGATTGCCACGGCAAAATAGATATCGCCGAAAGCAGCGGCCCATGCGGCATTCATGGCTATCAGGGCAATTACGCCGCTCTTCACCGCCTTGCCGATTCGCGGCCCCTCCGGTTTTATGATGGCCTTTTGAAGGGGCAGAAATATCATGAGCGCAAAAAGCACCAGGAAAGGAAGCGCCCGCTCAAGCGTGTGGTTGAGGGCCGACAAAATTGTAATGCTCAGCAGCACAATGATATAAAATGCCGCGGCGAGGTACATCGTTTTTCTTTTTCCGCCATGAACCTCGCCCCTGCTGATCATGGTAATGGCCGCAATGTAAATAATGGGCACGATGGCCAGGTACCAAAGGCGCTCCAGCGAAAAAGTGACGATACTCATACCCAGCAGAAGGTTGCACCCCCTGCAAAAGCCCATGGTAAGCGGCCCGAAAAAGCCATGATGCTTCATCCATTTGTCGTAGGCCACGGCCGCCAATGCAATCACAATCGCGATGAGGGTTGAGAAAGAGAATAATGTGCCCGTATCGGAGAGTGCGGCGGCAACAACGCCGATAATCAACAGCAGCACGCCGAATATTGCCGCGGAATTTTTTGTAATGAGGCCACTCGGAATGGGCCGTTCCGGACGTTCTGTTTTATCAAGCTCCGCATCAAATACATCGTTCAGCACCACGCCGCCTCCATATAAGCCAATGGTGGCCAGCACCAGCATGAGTATCGGATAAAACGGCGCGAACGATCGTTCTTCCAGTATCAGTTGGCCCAGCGAAATGTGCTGCGTGGCCAATCCGCCGAATGATGCCGATACCAGCGACCCGCCGATCGCAATGCCCGCGAGGATATCGGAAATCGCTGTTACGATGTTCGGCAACCGCATCAGCCGGAGGTATCCCGTGAGGCGCTTCACTATTTGATGATTATTGAGTTCTTGTCGATGCGGGGCTGCTGGCCGCCTCTTAATATGGTGTTGCCGCTGAATTTTTGGCTCTGGTCAATTTCTTTGGTGCGCGAAAAGTCGTTTTCGTCGATTTGGCCACTTTGCCCGAAGGCCGCGATCGCATGGCGATAGGTAACGAGGTTGATGGTTTCGTCGCTGATGCCGTGCGTCTTCATGAGTGCGGCGGTTTTAGGAACCGCCAGCGGATCGCTGATGCCCCAGTCGGCGGCCGAATTAACCATGATTCTTTCCGGGCCATATTGTTTCACCACTTCCACCATCCGCTCGTTTCCCATTTTAGTGAACGGGTAAATGGTAAAAGCCGCCCAAAATCCACGGTCCAGCACTTCTTTCACCGTTTCTTCATTGTTGTGGTCAACAATTACCATAGACGGGTCGAGGCCGTGTTCAAGTGCTATGTCCATGCTGCGCGTGGTACCTTTTTTCTTATCGCGGTGCGGCGTGTGTATTTGCACCGGCAGGTTTGCTTCGCGCGCCAGTTCAAGCTGCAGCCGGTAGTATTTTTCTTCTGCGGCCGTTTGGTCGTCGAACCCTATTTCTCCCACGCCCACCACGCCTTCCTTGTAAATGAAAAGCGGCAGTATTTCCATCACCTGCTCAGCAAGGCGTTCATTATTAGCCTCGCGCGAGTTAAGTCCGATGGTGCAGTAATGTTTTATACCGAACTGTGAGGAGCGGAACCGTTCCCAACCGATGAGGCTGCTGTAATAATCGCGAAAGGTATCCACGCCGGTGCGCGGCTGTCCCAGCCAGAATGCCGGCTCGATCAGCGCTACCACACCTGCGTCGGCCATTGCCTGGTAATCGTCGGTGGTGCGGGAAGTCATGTGTACATGAGGATCAAAAAACTGCATGCCCTGAATGCGCGAGCGATACGAATTGTCCTGGCTGCGTGGTTCAAGATCTTTTTCTGTGAGTGAATTACTGCAACACATAATCGTTGTTTTTTGCGGCCAGTGTTTTCCACGAAAGCGTTCCGGCCGCTATTGCTTTGGTCAAATTTACAGGGATAAGTTGTTTTGCGGGCGAATACTGACATTCTGCACACGCTAATGCCGCGGCTTCGCGTTCGAGGGGGTTGTCTGAACCCGCGATTCGTTGAATATCGGGGAAGAAATTTTCGTTGATGAATGGCGCGACGCATCGCCACAATTGCGGGTTCACCGGCCGGTGTGCCGCCCATCGTTCATGAGCATAATCGGAGAGCGTTTCTGCCAGTGGTAAATTTCTTCTTTCTTCCAGCCCGATGATGGCATCAATGGGTTTCTCGGTAAAAAACGCTTTGAGCACCAACTGGTTCCAGGCAGCGTCGTCGAGGTTTTCTGAAGGATAAGGGTTATTGCACATGATGGCCGTTAACACGCCGGCGATGTTGTTCCTGACGCCTTCCGCGCAGCGGGATACCCACATTTCGGGATGGGCCAGCACGGGCAGCGCCGAATAAAGCGCCACCAGCTCATTGACCTCGCCTGCCGGAAACAGGCTTTCGATGCCCTCAAAATATTTTTGTTGATCGGCGCTGTCGAGGTGCATCAGCAGCCACACGCGCGAAAGCCGGTCGGCCGGCCAGCCCTGCACGGACAGTCCCTGCCGGACCGCGCTTATTTTTTGAACGAAGGCTTCATCAATTTGAATGGTGTGCCTGCCGGTTTTCCGCGGAACGGCTGCAAAGGCGGCGTTGAATGATGCGCTTCCCGGAATTGAGTCTTTTTTCTGGTTTAGCCAGGCATATGCATCCGGTGTAAGCTGCCGGCGCAGGATGCCGGTAAATATATCCGCGAGTTCGTTGTACTGGTTGTGAATCATATTGAGCAAGTCCTTAACTCGCTCAAAGTTAGTTGATCTTACTCACTGACCCGCTGCCGGCGATGTGGCTGCTTACGCTGGCGTCTCCTTTATAACGTACACCACCGCTTCCCATAATGTTGACATCCAGCTTGCTGGTGGCATACACCTGCACATCGCCGCTACCGGCAATCTCTACGCTGCTTTCTTCGGTTTGCAGGTCGCCGGCCCTGATGTTGCCACTGCCGTGAATGGAGTTTTCGCCCTCTTTTGCCGATCCGCTCACGTTAATGTTTCCACTTCCTGCAATGTGAGTCTCAACGGTTTCTGCTTTTACATCCATTTCTATGTTGCCGCTGCCGTTTACTTCAAGCTTTAATTTTCCGTTGGACATGATCTGGTTGCGGCCGGTGATGTTTCCTGAACCATTGGCTATTGCAGAAGAGTAGTTTGGTGACGTTACGTATATTTTCGTGTGCCCCCGCGGTCGGATCGAATAACCATCTCGTGTTTTGATTTTCAGCGTGTTGCCGTCGACGTAGGTGACTATAAACTCCTGCAGATTCTCGTCGGTTTCCACTTTAACCGATTGTTCGTTTCCGGTGGTGAGTTCTATGTCGAACGAACCGAAACTGGCAACATGGTCAAACGACCTCACGGAACGAACATCCGTCGAAGGTCGGCCGTTGCCGCGAACTCTTTCACCGTCAAAATACCGGCAGGAGTACAGGAGCGTGGCGCTGACGATAAAAAGTAAAACGTGTTTCATATCAGTTGTTTGAGCCTATGACTACAATTTGTTTAAAAAGGTTACAGATATTTTTAACGTTTTTTAATCAATTAACGAGCTGCGAAGAGCGGAAACTTTTGCTAAAGGGCGGCGTTTTTTTTAGATTGCTGGTGTTATGAGAAAACTGCTCCTTTCGTGGGCCGCATGTCTCTGCGTGGCAGGGTCGGTGGCGCAGGCTCCTGCAACCCCATTGTTTCAAACGATTTCCAACAAAGAGTGCGGGATCAATTTCGCCAACATGCTCAAGGAATCCCCTAACCTCAACATCATTACCTACGAATATTTTTACAACGGCGGCGGTGTTGGATTAGGCGATTTCAATAACGACGGCTTAACCGACGTATTTTTTTCCGGCAACATGCAATCTGCGAAGCTATACCTGAATAAAGGCAACTGGAAATTCCAGGATATTTCGGGCAAGGCACGTATATCGGGCAAAAAAGGATGGAAAACAGGTGTCAGCGTTGCCGATGTAAACGGCGACGGATGGCTCGACATCTACGTTTGCTATTCGGGTCCGCTGGAAAGAAAGCAGCGCACGAACGAGCTTTATATCAACAACGGCGATCTTACTTTTTCGGAAAGGGCGGCGCAAATGAACGTGAACGATTCGGGATTTTCCACACAAGCCGCTTTTTTTGACTACGACCGCGATAATGATCTCGACCTGTTTGTTATCAACCACAACAATAAAAACCTCCGCAACTTCGACGCTTCTTTTGTGAAAAAGATGGTTGATCCCGATGCGGGCGACCGCCTGTACCGCAACGACAATAACAAGTTTACCGATGTCACCCTTGCGGCAGGAATTATCTCCAATCCGCTCGGATATGGACTGGGCGTGGCCGTTAGTGATCTCAACAATGATGGCTGGCCCGACCTCTACGTCACGAACGATTATGTAGAAGAAGATTATCTCTATATCAACAATAAAGACGGAACGTTCAGGGAAAAGGTGAAGGATGAGTTCGGCCACCTTTCCAACTTTTCGATGGGCTGCGACATCGCCGATATCAACAATGACGGATGGACAGATGTGTTTACGCTCGACATGCTGCCCGAAGACAACAAACGGCAGAAATTGCTCTACATGCCCGACAATTACGAACTGTACAATAACACAGTGGAGAACGGCTTCCACCACCAGTCGATGCGCAACATGATGCAATTGAACAACGGCAACGGCACCTTCAGCGAAATAGGCCAGGTGAGCGGTGTTTACTGCACAGACTGGAGCTGGGCTTCGCTATTGATGGATTTTAACAACGACGGAAATAAAGACCTCTATATAAGCAACGGCTACGGCCGCGACATGACCAACCGCGACTTTGTAAAATTCTACGCGAACGAGCGTCTCAAATATTTACGCGGCGAGAAAAGCGACAATATGTTTAAGATGTTGCAGACGATACCCGTTACCCCGCTGCACGACTATTTATACATCAACAAGGGCGACCTGACGTTTGATGATGTTTCGGCAAAAGCCGGATTCAACGCTGAAACATTGTCGAATGGAGCCGCCGCTGCGGATCTCGATAACGACGGCGACCTGGACCTCGTCGTGAATCACCTGAACGCACCTGCCGGCATTTACCGGAACATGCTTGTCGAAAATGGTTCGCGTTCCGGATGGATCGGCTTTACGTTTAAGGGAACGGGTAAGAATGCGCTCGGCGTTGGCGCTTCGGTTCGTGTGTACACCCCAAAGGGTGCTGCAAAGCTCGAAAATTACCCGGTGCATGGATATCAAAGTTCGATGGCCACGCCCGTGCATACAGGGTTGCCATCTGATAAAATAGACTCTGCAATAGTTTGCTGGCCCGACGGAAAAATGCAACACGTATCGGGGCTGCGGCTGAACACGGTGAACACAATATCGTATGCACCCGACCAGGAGATGACCGAAGTAGATGAAACAACTTTTTTTGCGGCATCGCCAGTGTCCATTCCCTATAAAAATGTGGCGCCGGCAACCAACGACTACAAGGTGCAGCCGCTAATGCCCAATATGATCTCCTACAACAACCCTCACATTGCCAAGGCGGATGTTAATGGAGATGGTTTAGAAGATCTTTTTATCTGCGGACCGAAGAAAGAAGCGGGAAAATTATTCATTCAACAGGCCGATGGAAATTTTACCCTTAGCAACCAACGTGCATTTTTGGATGACGCAGGATCGGAAGATGCGGACGCGATATTTTTTGATGCCGATGGCGATGGCGACCCGGACCTCTATGTAGTGAGCGGCGGTTATGATTTTGACGAGAACGATCCTTTATTGCAGGACAGAATTTATTTCAATACAAATGGAAATTTCAGAAAGATCGACGGGTCGCTGCCACAGGAATTTTTGAGCGGCTCGTGCGCAAGGGCCGCCGACATCGATAATGACGGCGACCTGGATATTTTTGTGGGCAGCAGGATAATTCCCGGAAAATATCCCGGCGCACCGGAAAGCTTTGTGCTATTGAATGAAGGAAGGGGCGATTTTAAGAAAACTGCGAACGATGCACTCGCTTCGCTCGGGATGGTTACCGATGCCGTGTGGGTGGATTTGAACAAAGATGGATTTATGGACCTCGTAGCCGGCGGCGAATGGATGAGCCTTCGCGCCTTCATCAACAAAAACGGGCAATTGACCGATGCCACCCAGCAGTATTTTGGCGACTCGCTGAAAGGTTGGTGGAGCAGGCTGCGGGCCGCCGATATGGATGGCGACGGCGACATGGACCTCGTTGCGGGAAATTGGGGATTGAACAGCCCGGTAAAAGTTTCGGCTGCCGAACCGGCAACGATGTATTACAGCGATTTTGATAACAATGGTTCAGTGGATCCGTTGATCTGCACGTATATCCAGGGCAAATCGTACCCGATGGCCAGCCGCGATGAAATGACGGACCAGATGGTGAGCCTTCGAAAGAAATTTCCCAACTATTCAGCATACTCCAACGCGTGCATTGAAGACATCTTAACGGAAGAACAGTTGAAAAGCGCGAA